>NZ_JACJDW010000012.1:0-115496 GCF_014163745.1 Pseudoalteromonas sp. SR44-2
GGCTCAAGCAACGATATTACTCCGACACTCAGTGGCACAAGTGATGCCGTTGAAGGCACCGTTATTAACTTCACGGTAGTGGACGATCAAGGCAATACACAAACCTTTACCACCACGGTTGATGCAGACGGCAACTTCTCTATAGAAGTACCGACTGCACTGGCAGAGGGACCATATAGCATCGAAGCAAGTATTAGCGATGTGGCAGGTAACAGCACCGATATTACCGGCAACGGCACCATTGATACCACAGCACCAAGTGTGAGTGTAGATGCGCCAATATTAACAAATGACAGCACGCCCACAGTGACAGGCACTAGTGATGCACCTAACAGCACCATCACGGTGACCTTTACAGATGCAGCAAATGCTACTCAAAGCATTGATGTACAAACCGATGTCAATGGTAACTGGAGTGCGACACCAACAGGCACATTAGCCGAAGGGAATTATAACGTTAGCGCCAGCATCACCGATGCCGCAGGCAACACAGGTACAGGTACAGACAGCGGCGAAGTGGATGTAACTGCTCCTGAACTTGAAATTATTCCATCGTTTTTATTAGGTAATTTAGTTTCTCTTTCGGGGGATTCTGATTTACCGGGAGGCTCTATAATCACTATTACAGAGTACCTAGTTGGTGGGTTAGTTGGCGCAACTTATACAGCAACGACAAATCCTGATGGTACCTGGGGGCTTGCAAACATAACAGTGCCTTTACTAAACCTTGCCTATGTGACTGCCAGTGCAACGGATGCCGCTGGTAATGTCAGAACAATCAATACACTTGATTTTGATAACGTAGCACCAGAATTAACCGTTAGTGTTGATGCTTTATCTAATGACAGTACGCCAGTAATTAGCGGCACCACCGATATGGGGCAAGGCACGGTAATTAATATAACCGTGACTGATAGTGAAGGAGAAAGCCAAGCGTTTACTGCGACAGTTCAAGCCGGTGGCGACTGGTCTGTTGCTGTACCTGCAGAGCTAGCGCAAGGTCAATATACCGTTGTTGCAGAGGTTAGAGACAGTGTTGGTAATTTAACAACGCAGCAGGCTCAAGGTGAAATAGATAGCGTTGCTCCTACATTAATTGTGAACGAAGTTAACGCGACAATAGATACAACCCCTACAATTTCAGGCACGAGTAATGAGATTGGTGCTGATGTAACCATCCTTATCGGCGGTCAAACACTAACAGCAACAGTGGGTATTGATGGCAATTGGCAAGTAGATGTCCCCGTAGCACTTGTTGATGGTGATTATACGGCTCAAGTAAATGTTACCGATGACGCTAATAATACCAGCAGCACGACTATTGATTTAACAATTGATACCCAAGTACCTGTTATTGTACTTAATGACATAACTGTATTTAACACTGAGACACCAGTTATAAATGGTACTTCAACTGAACCACAGGATACGGTGGTCGATATAGTTATTACAGATAGCAACGGTGATATACATACTTTAACTGCAATAGTTGATGCTAACGGCGATTGGCAAGTTACAGCGCCAAGTTTGCCTGATGGTAATTATGATGTAGAGGTAAGTATTACCGATGATGCTGGCAATCAAGGAGTGGATACAGGCTCGAGCTTTATTGATACTCAAGCACCAAGTATTACTATAAACGCATTAGGTACAATTAATGACAGCACGCCAACTATTTCAGGCACATCCAATGAACCTGAAAACACGAGTATTACAGTAACTGTGACCGATGGAGATAGTACCGAGACTTACACAACTACTGTTGGTGCAGGTGGTGCTTGGACTGTAGATATTACAGATGCACTGACTGATGGTGAAGTTGCAGTTTCTGCAAGTGTTACTGATGCAGCAGGGAATGAATCAGTTGCAAATAGTACCGCAATGTTAAATACCAATGCGCCTACAATTAATATTAATACAATTATTGATACAAACGATCAAACACCAGCAATATCAGGCACAAGTAGTGCGGCAGATAACACAGAAATCACGGTTGTTATAACTGACGTTAATAACGTTTCACATACTGTAACTACGACGGTAGTAGGCGGTATTTGGAGTGTTGATGCGACAAGTATTCTTCCTGAAGGTGAGTTTACCGTTTCGGCAAGTGTGACTGAAGGAGGCTTAACGAGTAATACAACAGGTAGCGGTGTTATCGATTTAACCGCGCCAACGCTTAGTATTACTCCGCTTGTAACTTTAAATGATACAACGCCTACAATTTCAGGCACAACAACCGCACCGCAAGGCGCATTAGTTATTATTTTAATTACTGATAGCTTAGGTGCAGAGCAAACGGTTAATGCTACGGTTGGTGCAAATGGCACATGGTCAGTCGCTGCAAGTACAGAGTTGAGTGAGGGCGCTTACACGGTTTCAGCTTCAACCACAGATACTGCCGGTAACCCTGTAAACACAAGTACTACAGGGGTAGTTGATATAACTGCGCCAGTTGTAACTATTAGCGATATTGTTGGAAGTACTGATCTAACTCCAAGTATTTCTGGAAGTGTGACAGGTGCCAATGTGGGTGATGCTGTTGCAGTGGTATTCACTGATGCACAAGGTAATGAGCATACTGTAAATACAACAGTTCAAACTGGTGGTGTATGGTCTGTAGAGGCAACTAGCTCTCTATCGCAAGGAGATTATTCAGTTGAAGTATTTGTTACTGACAGCGCGGGTAATACCGGGGACGCAACAAATACAGCAACCATTGATACAATTGCTCCCGAGATTAGTATTAATCAAAGTTCATTAATACTAACTCAAGATAGCACGCCATTAATTAATGGCACATCAAACGAGCCAAATACAAACGTTATAGTTACGTTTACTGACTCAGCTGGAGTTTCTCATCAAATTACCGTACAAACGGATGAAAATGGTGACTGGCAAGCCGCTGCAGATAACGAATTAGCAGAAGGGGGCTACAGTGTTACGGCAACGATTACTGATAGCGCAGGAAATACCTCTGTTGATAGTAAAACGGGTGGCGAAGTAGATACAGTAGGGCCAGAGCTTACTATTGTGCCTTCGTTCCTATTAGGTCAGTTGGTTTCTTTATCTGGCACATCTGATTTGGGCGAAGGTAAAACCGTTACGGTTACTCTAGAGCTTGCAGGTGATTTACTCGATTTAACATACGATGTAACCACAGATGCAAATGGTGATTGGGAGCTATTAGGCCTAGCAGTTAATATTATTGGCTTATCAGTTATTGAAGCCTCTGCAACCGATGAAGCGGGTAACACCACCACTATAACTACGGCTGATGTAGATGCTTCAACGCCATTACTTAATGCGGTAGTTGACTTTACTACAGGGCAGGGTGATTTGCCGATAATTAGCGGTACGACCGACCAAGCCCCAGGCACCGAAGTGCTAGTGAGAGTGGTAGATAGCGAAAATGTAGTACAAGAGCTTACGGCTATAGTGCAAGCCGATAATACGTGGGCTGTGCAGGTTCCTCAATCATTGGCTGAAGGTACATTCAGCGTAACAGTTGACGTGTTAAGTGAAGTCGGTATTACTACCACGCAACTACTTACCGCAGTGGTGGATACAATATCGCCAACACTTGGCTTAGAGGTTATTGGCACAACATCAGACTCCACGCCAATTATCCAAGGAACCAGTGATTTAATTAATGGTGTTGTTGAAATACAACTTG
The DNA here is from genome assembly GCF_014163745.1 of Pseudoalteromonas sp. SR44-2. Lineage (NCBI taxonomy): Bacteria > Pseudomonadati > Pseudomonadota > Gammaproteobacteria > Alteromonadales > Pseudoalteromonadaceae > Pseudoalteromonas > Pseudoalteromonas sp. SR44-2. The sequence goes on from NZ_JACJDW010000012.1 coordinate 3,677, forward strand.
ATGGTGGTTCAGTTTTAACCACTACGGTTAATGCAGCTGGGTTATTTTCACTCGAGGTAGATGCACTAACTGAAGGGCAGCATGTTGCTAATGTGAGTATTACTGATGATGCAGGAAACGTAGTTACCGATACTCTCGAGTTTGTAGTGGATACGCTAGTACCAGTAGTTGGAATTTTACCACTGAGCATTAGCGATACCGATTTATTAGAGATTTCAGGTTCATCATCAGAAGAACCAGGTACAGATATTGACGTAACAGTGGTTGATAGTAACGGCAATGAAACAGTTTTCGATGCGCTTGTTGGTAGCGACGGCACGTGGTCTTTAGTTACAACTAGCTTACCAGATGGTATATACACTGTTTATGCAAATATTACTGATGCTGCGGGCAATGTAGGCGAGTCTGTTACAGAACAAGTAACAATAGACACCATTCCACCAGTGTTAGTAATAGATGCGTTCGGAGTACTAAATACCCTAACACCAACAATTACAGGCTTCAGCGATGAAGAAGTAGGGAGTTTAATTACAGTAAATATCACTGACTCAACAGCCGCAGTACAAACAGTAACTACTACTGTTCTTGGAGATGGTACTTGGGCTGTTATTGCTCCTGCATTACCTGAAGGAGAAATTACAGTGGAAGCTATAAGTACTGATAGCGCCGGTAACACAACCACTGTAAATCAAATTGGTACAGTCAGTACAACTCTACCTAGTTTGTTGATAAACCCAATAATTGATACGAGCGATACAACGCCTACTATTAGCGGTACAACTGATGTATTAAATGGCAACGTAGAAGTCGTTATTACTGACAGTGACGGCACGGTTACCACTTATAATACAACGGCTATAGCAGGTATGTGGACTCTAATACCTACAACACCATTAGCTGAAGGCGCCTTTACTGTAAGTGCTACAGTTGAAGACTTAGGGCTTTCAAGCTCTACAAGTCTTGGTGGAATAATTGATTTAACACCACCAACAGTTGAAGTTGTTCAATTACCTGTAACCAATAACTCGCTACCGACTATTACAGGGATAAGTGATGCACCAGCAGGTACAAATGTGAGTGTTGTTATTACTGATGATAATAACGATTCACAAACTATTACCGCTCAAGTTGCAGGCAATGGCACATGGTCTGTAACAGCTACCAGCGCGCTTAGTGAAGGTGGTTTTAGTGCTACTGCGACAGTGAGTGATGCTGCGGGTAACTCATCAAGCGATACAATGGTGTCAAGCACAGACTACACAGCGCCAACTGTAGTCATAGATCCAATATTGGTAGGGCAAGATACAACACCTACTGTTACGGGGTCAGTAACTGGAAGCTTTGCAGGACAAAATGTTATAGTTATGTTTACTGATTCAGCTGGTGCCACTCATAATGTTCAAACAACAGTTGGGCCTGATGGAACTTGGAGCGTGACCTCTACACAAGTACTTCCTGAGGGTAATTACAGCGTAGATGTAAGCATTGCTGATAGCGCAGGTAATACAGGTACGCAATCATCAAGTAGCGCAATTGACTCAGGTATTACAATTGACTCGGGGTTAGAGCTAACCGCAGATCAAAATCCGCTTGTTACAGGGACTGCTGGCGCAGGTGAAACTATATTAGTCACCTTTAGCGGTGCAACAGAAGTCACTAAACAGGTAACTGCTAACGCATCCGGTGAATGGAGTGCTTCACCGGATACGGAGTTAACTGATGGGGCTTATACTGTAACAGCTGTCGCAACTGATGCATCAAGTAATACAACATCAAGCGGTAGTTTATCTGGATTGGTTATTGATACTACACCGATCAACTTTACAGTAGAACCTGAGTACTTACTTAATTTATTGGGTATAGGGATATTGGTTGGCTACGAAGGGACATCTGATGGCGGTGAGGGAAGTAAGGTCTATATTCTCGACTCATTAGTTTTAGGCATTGATTTAGCATTAACTTCAGCGCCATATGCAGTTGTAGATGCTCAAGGTAATTGGGACTCGACCAACTTAGATCTGAATGCTTTAGGTTTACTGGGTACAGGCCTTGAAAACACGTATTTCTATACTGTGGACGAAGCTGGTAATTACCACGTTAAAAATGGAAATGATGTATTTATAGAGTCAGGCAACATTTACGATAGTGGAGTAAGCGCTGCTTCCGGCGACACAATCCCTGAATCATTTAGTGAGGAGTCGGCTTTAGGCGATACAACCCCTAATGAAGTTTCAAGCAACAACGTATTAAGCACTGAAACGATTGATTTAGGTAACTTGAGTGGTCTATCAGCACCTGAGCAAACTGTGCAAGTAAGTTCGGTGGAGCCACTTAATATTAATGACGTAATCATTGATGAAGATGCAGAGCAGCTTATAGCGCTAAATACACTGGTTGAGGATGAAGGTTCTGCAATTGCTTATACTCCAGCTCAAAGTGGAGGAAGCATTGATGCAGCAGCACCTGCGGTTGATGTACAAAATCAATCGGAAGAGATGATTAAACACTTAATTGAAAGTAGTAATAATCAAACGGATATTTAATATCAATAAAGCCCTCTTAATTATTTTTTTAGGGGGCTTACATTATTAAGCAAATTGATATTATTTGACTTGGTCATAATAAATCCTAAATGTGTAAACACATTTCAGGACGAGACAAGGACATTAAAAAAGCCTTATTGATTTATCAATAAGGCTTTTTTAATGTAAAATTTTGGGCTTACGCTTTTAAATTACGAACCAATTTACTCTCGGTATTTACAGATTTACCGGCTTGGTCGTAGGTCATTGACGTTGGTGCGCCAATTAATATCTCTTTTAATTGTTTAACACTAAGTTGCGCTTGACGGGCAGCATGAGCATTAACATTATTTTGTTTTTGGCATTGTGCAAGTTGAGTTTTAACTTGGCTAATTAGCTCAGATATTTCAGGGCTTTGTGTATCGTTACTGGCAATGAGCTTACTTAGCTCTTTATCTAGAGTGCTTAGCTTAGTTAAAAAAGACATTTTTTGTTGGGCAATTTCTTTTAAACCAGCACCACGTCGTGAGGCAATAGCAGTAAGCTCATCGTTTAATAGCGTGTGTAAAGAGTCTAAACAACTTACTTGTTGGTTTAGCTTTACGCTAATTAAACTATTATGATCAGCCATACACGTTAAACTCAAAATCAGCTAAGTTTTTAGCAAGCTTTTCACTGTCCACTTGGTATTTACCTTCAGTTATTGCTTTTTTTAGCTCAGCAACTTTATCGCTGTCAAAGCCAGGCGATTGCTGTGCTTTATCTTGAAGCGTTTTTAATTGCTGCGCTTGCGGCGTTAAACTTACAGAATCACTTGCAGCTTTAGGCGAAGGGGCCTGAGCAGCTTGTGTATTTGCGTTATCTTTTTTTAAATCAACTTGTTGCTGCTTTGCATTTGTTAACGCATTAGCTTGTTGATTACTGCCATTAACTTGATTAACCATAATAATAAACCCGTATATTACCCAACTTATGCCATGTTATCGGCATATACGTAGGATACTTTAGTATAAATCTAAATTAAATATTCACCTGAACAGACTCTACACCATCTACTCGCGCATTTAAAACTTTACCTGATTTTTTGTTTTTTATTTGTATCTGTTCGCCCAAAGTACCGTCTTCTAAAGCAATACCTGTGGTTTTAATTCTAAGACCCCTCAGGTTTGCGTAAATATTAACAGAGTCACCTTTACACACCATGCAAATTTGGTTTAGTAATACTGGCATACCACTTCTAATATTTCGTTTACTTCTACTACCTATTAGCATTGTGGGATCATCTAAGTACTGTATTCGTACAAAGTGAGTTGGTTTCATTTCAATACTTAAATGCGATTTAGTTATTACTTCACCGCGGGTTAAATTAGCAGTAGCAACAACAACTGGGGCCATTTCAACAACTCTAACATGAACGTATTGAGCCCACGTTTGAGCATCATTGCACTTGGCTTGTAAGGTTACTTGGCGGTTAAATGGTGGCTCATCGGATGTTGATAATTCAAGCTCTGTATTACAGACACGATCAGGAATGCGACTGTCTAAAGGCAGAGCACTTAATTGAGTATTAGTATTTTGTAATGTACCAATTTGCTTAGCTATGTAAGCAACGGCCATGTCTTGTAATAAATCTTTACTAAACACTTTAGCTTGCAAAGGGAATACAAAGCACAAGCTAGTAACAAAATAAAAAACACTGTATCTTCTGATTTTTTTTAACAAACTCATAATGTTTCGACTATGCTTATGGTTTCAAACAGGGTATAAATATTTTGCGTCAAAAAGTAGACGCACCCGCGATGTTATGTAGCTTTATAAATAGAAAGCAATTATCGTTCCGTATTATTTGTTTTCTTTAGGAGATTTGAATGGCAGGCATTTTAGACTCAGTAAACCAACGCACACAGTTGGTTGGGCAGAACCGCCTAGAATTACTTTTATTTAAGCTCAGAGGGCGTCAGCGTTTTGGTATTAATGTATTCAAAGTGAGAGAAGTGCTGCAATGCCCTCCACTAACAAGCATGCCAAAATCTAATCCGTATATTCGTGGTGTTGCACATATTCGTGGTCAAACCATTTCGGTTATTGATTTATCAATGGCTGTAGGTGGGCGCCCAATCGACAACATTAAAGACAGCTTTATAATCATTGCTGAATACAACCGCTCTGTGCAAGGGTTTTTAGTGGGCGGAGTTGAACGTATTGTAAATATGAATTGGGAAAAAATAATGCCACCGCCATCAGGCGCCGGACGTTATTCATATTTAACAGCAGTGACCGAAATCGAAAATGAATTAGTCGAGATTCTCGATGTAGAAAAAATTCTCAACGAAATTTGTCCAGTAAACACAGAAGTAAGTGCTGAAGTTGCACAAAGTGGCGATATTCAAAGAGATTTAGGCGAACGTATCGTATTTATTGCAGATGACTCTGCTGTTGCGCGTAATCAAGTTAAACGAGCCTTAGAGCCGCTAGGTGTTCAAACAGAGCTTGCTAAAAATGGTAAGGAAGCTTTAATTAGGCTTAAAGAAATAGCAGAGCTTGATTGTAAAAATGATATTACAGAGCGAGTAGCATTACTTATCTCAGACGTTGAAATGCCAGAAATGGACGGCTATACCTTAACAGCTGAAATAAAAGCAGATCCCAAACTTGCACCTTTGCATGTTATTTTGCATACCTCTTTGAGTGGTGTTTTTAACCAAGCGATGATTGAAAAAGTAGGGGCAGATGACTTTATTGCTAAATTTAACCCAGATGAATTAGCAACAGCGGTTAAAAAGTGGGTTCATTGTGATTAACAAAAATAGGTGCTACTAACTTGAATAATAAAGATTTGCAGCAAAGTGAATACGACCAGTTTCGTTCGTTTTTAGAGCAGCAATGCGGCATTGTTTTAGGTGAAAATAAACAGTATTTAGTTAAAAGCCGACTTGCTCCGTTAATGACTCGATTTAATGTGGGATCTTTATCGGAATTGGTTAGTAAAACTCTCGGGCCTCATGAGCGGCAATTAAGAGCCGCTGTGGTTGATGCAATGACCACCAACGAAACTTTGTGGTTTAGAGATCAATACCCATTTGAATTACTCCAAAACAAGCTTTTCCCAGAATTTAAAGATTTAAGAAGACCTTTAAAAATTTGGTCTGCTGCCAGTTCGTCAGGCCAAGAACCTTACTCAATAGCTATGTCGGTTGCTGAATTTAGTGCTAAGCAACCAGGTGTGCTTCGTATGGGGGCACAAATTATTGGTACCGACATATCTAATACCATGCTTGATATGTGTAAAAATGCAGAGTATGACGCGCTGGCACTCGCCAGAGGGTTATCTGCAGAGCGTCGTAAAAAGTTTTTTAAAGACAGCGGCAACGGTATGGCACAAGTAAACGATACAATAAAAAAACAAGTTAGTTTTAGGCATTTAAATCTGCTTGATTCTTACGCGTTAATGGGCAAGTTTGATATTATTTTTTGCCGAAATGTACTAATTTATTTTGCGCCTGAAATAAAAGCTAAAATTATTAACCAGTTTGCACAAGCGTTAAATCCAAACGGTTACCTATTTTTAGGCGCGTCAGAGTCCCTAACTGGCCTAAGTATTGAGTTTGATATGGTTAGGTGCAACCCTGGTATTATTTACCAAAAGAAGTAATTAAGCTAACTCCCTTCCCTAAAACGACGCACCTAGCGTCGTTTTTCTATTTAGATACATAGCCTTATAAAAATATAGCAAGCCCTAATATTAATGGCTTATTTTTTGCTTTATTAATGGGTAAGTCAATTTTTTGGAGAAGGTTATGGCTATCAGTTTTGATAAAGCATTAGGTGTGCATCCGCAAGCCATGTTGATCCGTTCACAGCGAGCAGAATTAATTGCAACTAATATAGCTAACGCTGATACGCCTGGCTATAAAGCAAAAGATATTGATTTTGCCTCTGCTTTAAAAGCGGCAAGGTCAACCCAGCAAAGCGGCAATACTATGGTAAGAACTAATGATAAACACATTGGTGGAGGTACTCATAGTATGGGCAGTTCAGAATCATTTCGTTTGCCAAATCAATCAGATACAGGTGATGGTAACTCGGTTGATATACAAGTGGAACGAAACTTGTATACACAGAATGCTATGGAGTATCAGGCCAGCTTGCAATTTTTAAGTGGCAAATTTAAAGGCCTGAATAAAGCTCTCGGTAGTCAAGGATAAAAATTATGAGTTTATATAATGTTTTCGATATTGCAGGTTCGGGTATGAGCGCACAAAACGTTCGCTTAAATACGACAGCTAGTAATATTTCTAATGCTAATACCATTAGTTCATCTCAAGACAAAACGTACCGAGCGCGCCAACCTGTATTTGCGGCTGAGCTAACAAAGGCTTCAGCATCAGTAAGTAACCAGCAGGGCTCCGCAGTTGGTGTTAAAGTTTTGGGCATTGTTGAAAGCGATGCACCATTGCAAATTGAATATAACCCAAACCATCCAAGTGCGGATGAAAATGGCTATATCTATAAACCCAACGTTAATGTTGTAGAAGAGATGGCAAATATGATTTCTGCCTCTCGTTCTTACCAAACAAACGTGCAAGTTGCTGATGCAGCTAAGCAAATGCTAAGTAAAACACTGTTGCTAGGGCAGCGGTAACCGAGGGTAGGTTATGAGTAACGATATTAGTACATCTTCATCCTATTTAGACTCTATACGCTGGCAAGAGCAACAAGTTGCTACCAGTGATAATGAGAGTGATGCGTTAACACAAGAAGACTTTTTCTCTTTGTTAACTCAGCAATTATCGTATCAGGATCCCAGTAACCCTGCGGATAATGACCAAATGATTGCTCAAATGACTAGCTTTACGATGGCGCAAGGGATTACAGATTTAAATACTAATTTTGAATCTTTAGCCTCTTCAATGACATCTAATTCAGCACTGCAAGCATCTACACTTGTAGGCAAACAAGCTTTACTAGAGTCAAACACTCTGGATTTAAATGAAACAGGTGATGCCAGAGGCTCTGCAGTAGCAGAAGAAGCCGTTGATAACTTAAAAATTAAAGTTACTGATGCATCAGGTCAGCTAGTAAGAACTATTGATATGGGTTCTCAGCCAGCAGGTGCGGTACGTTTTGCGTGGGATGGCAAAAATGAAGCTGGTGAGCGTTTACCTGAAGGTGAATACTCAGTAACCGCAGAAGGAAGTACTGACGGTGAATTTTCAAGCTTACCCATTGCTACATTTAAGAACATTGAAAGCGTTAATATTAATGGCTCAAGTGGCATTATTATTAACACTAAAGAAGGTGCGGTTAGGTTGACAGACGTCGCAGAAATCGCGTAATAAATTTTAATTATACTTCGCCTGTCAGCAGGCTAAATATTAACAGGTTAGAGGTGAATTATGAGCTTCAATATTGCATTAACTGGCTTAGCTGCCGCACAAAAAGATTTAGACGTAACTGCAAATAACATTGCAAACGTTAATACTACAGGTTTTAAAGAGTCACGCGCTGAGTTTGCCGATGTTTACGCATCGTCAGTATTTAGCTCTGGTAAGACTAAAAATGGTGACGGTGTGCAAACAACCATGGTTGCGCAGCAGTTTCATCAAGGCTCACTACAATTTACAAATAACTCACTTGATTTAGCAATCACTGGTGAAGGTTATTTTGCGATGACAGACGATTTATCTTCGCAAGATTTAACATATACACGTGCAGGTGCATTTAAGCTTAACCAAGATAACTTTATGGTTGACGCAAAAGGTAACTTTTTACAAGCATTCCCTGTTGATTCTTCTACAGGTGATACAACGTCGGTAAGTTTGAGCACAACAAACCCAATTCAAATCCCTGATTCGTCTGGTTCACCTCGCGCAACAGAAAATGTATTTTTGTCGTTTAACTTAGATGCAACAGCAGATGCTCCGGGTATTGCTTTTGACCCAACATCTAGTGGTACTTATAACTCATCTACGTCAACAACGGTATATGATTCACTAGGTGAACCACATATTTTACAGTACTTTTTTGCTAAAGAAGATGATGCCGCAGCAGGTGGTACAGATAACAGTTGGGAAGTATACGCAACACTCGATGGCAAAGTAGTTGATGCCACAACTGGCGGAGAACAAACCGCGCCCTATACACCACTTACCACCCTTGGTTTTAACTCAAGTGGTTTACCATCAACAACAGGTGGTGCAGCAAATACAAATACAACTACTTTTGATGAAATACTACTACCAGCGGGTTCTGGTACTGGTTTATCAACATTACTAGACAATGGTGCAACTTTCCCTGGTACTGGTATTGAGCTTAACTGGCGCGATGAAAATAACACAGCTGGACGTATTCCAACTCAGTATTCAAGTGGTTTTGAAGTAAAAGCACTCGATCAAGATGGCTCAACAGTAGGCCGTTTAGCCGGAATTGATATAGGAACAGACGGTAAAATTGTCGCTTCTTACAGTAATGGTGACTCAACATTCCTAGGCCAAGTGGCTATGGTACGTTTCCCAAATTCACAAGGATTATCACAAGTGGGTGATACAAGCTGGAAGCAAAGTATTGATTCAGGTGAACCTGTAGCGGGTGAAGCCGGTTCGGGTACGTTTGGTGGAATTAACTCATCAGCGCTTGAGCAATCAAATACTAACCTTACAAACGAGCTTGTAGACTTAATTACTGCACAGCGTAATTACCAAGCAAACTCACGTGCGCTTGAAGTTAACTCAACTATTCAGCAAAGTATTTTGCAGATTCGATAAGCTAAACCCCATTAAATATATTAGGCTGCATTTTTGCAGCCTTTTTTATAAGTCCTCTTTGTAAGCCCTTCTAAATACCTCTCAATGTTGCGTCAAATTTAATCTGGCACCTATTTTGCATTTATAAGTTCAGAGATTTTTTATGTGAGTCGATACTATGGACAAAATGGTCTACATTGCGGCCTCTGGCGCTAAGCAAAGCCTACAAGGGCTTGCGCTTAAAGCCAATAATTTGGCGAATGCAAATACAACAGGATTTAAAGCTGACTTTGCCCAGGCGCGTTCTATGCAAGCGTTTGGCGAAGGTTTGCCTACACGTGTATTTTCAATGCAAGAGCGTCCGGGTTCAAACATGGTATCGGGTGGCATTGTTCAAACCGGGCGAGACTTAGATATCGCAATGAGCGATAACGCATGGCTTGCTGTGCAAGATGCCTCCGGTAATGAAGCTTACACAAAAGTGGGTACGTTAAACGTTACTGCTCAAGGCATGCTCGTAACCAGCCATGGTCGTCAAGTTATTGGCGAAGGGGGACCTGTTATTTTACCCGTCCCAGTCGAAAAAATAGGGTTTAGCCAAGATGGCGCTATTCAAGTTCGACCACAAGGCGCTCCCGCTAACTTTTTAGAAGAAATCGACACGCTTAGAGTGGTAGAAGCAAATAGCTCACAGCTCGAAAAAGGTAACGATGGTTTATTTAGACCAAAAGCAAATGTAACAGTAGATACCTCTGCCAATGTAAAAGTTTTAAGTGGTTCGCTTGAAATGTCGAATGTGAATCCGGTTCACGAAATGGTCGACATGATAAGCCACCAGCGCCAATTTGAATTACAAGTGAAATTAATGAAAACAGCTGAAGAAATTGACGAGCGTCAAGATCAGTTATTACGCATAGTTTAACTTTAAAGTGAGGACACGATTATGAATCCAGCATTGTGGATCAGTAAAACGGGGCTAGACGCTCAACAAACCGATATATCGGTTATCTCAAATAATTTAGCGAATGCGAGTACCGTAGGTTACAAAAAAAGCCGCGCTATATTTGAAGATTTACTTTATCAAAATATTAATCAACCGGGTGGTCGTTCATCGCAAGATACCGAAATGCCGTCGGGCTTAATGTTAGGTGCGGGTGCTAAAGTTGTAGCTAACCAAAAAGAGTTTACGCAAGGCAACATGTTGACCACCGAAAACTCACTAGATTGGATGATTTCTGGCGAAGGTTTTTTTGAAGTACTGCAACCAGATGGCAATATTGCTTACTCGCGCAATGGTCAGTTTACTACTGATGGCGATGGACGAATTGTGACATCGGGCGCAGGTTATGTGATCCAGCCAGAAATGAATGTACCAGATGACGCGCAATCAATTACGGTTTCGCAAGACGGCGAAGTATCTGTACGTGTTGCAGGCCAAGCCGATAACGTGGTCATTGGTCAGCTGACTATTAGTGACTTTATTAATCCATCGGGCCTTGAGCCAATTGGTCAAAACCTTTATACCGAAACCGCTGTAAGTGGTGCGCCGGTACAAGGTAATCCTGGTGTTGAAGGGTTAGGTAGCATTATTCAAGGCTCACTCGAAACATCAAACGTAAATGTAACTGAAGAGCTCGTAAACCTAATCGAAACTCAGCGTATTTACGAAATGAACTCAAAAGTAATTTCGGCCGTTGACGAAATGATGAGTTATATCAATCAACAGCTTTAATAGAGTAGGGGGAATTATGCGTAATATTATTTTATTTACAGCGGGCACGTTATTTTTAAGTGGCTGTATGTCTACGCAAAATAGTGAAGTAGTGCAGGACGACCCTTACTACGCACCTATGTACCCCGAGCCTATTTTAGAGCCGCTGGTAGCAACAGGTTCATTGTTTAATACTCATACATCAAACGACTTATATTCTGATAAAAAAGCGCTACGTACTGGCGATATAATTACGGTTAAATTGCAAGAGTCTACTCAAGCAACAAAGGCCGCTAAAACAGAAACAGACAAAGAAACCGACGCAAGCTTAGATCCCGTTATTGGATTAGGTGGTCTACCTGTAAATATAGGTGGCGATAGTATTCAGTTTGGTATTGGCAGTGATTCGTCGTTTACGGGTGATTCAAAATCAAACCAGTCAAACAGCTTGGTGGGCGATATTTCGGTTAATGTTATGCGCGTTTTACCTAATGGTAATTTAGTTATACGCGGCGAAAAATGGCTAACGCTTAATACTGGCGAAGAGTTTATTCGTTTAGAAGGGCTAGTACGCCCTCAAGACGTAAGCGCCGATAATACGGTTGAATCAAATCGTATCGCTAATGCACGTATTCAATACTCAGGTAAAGGGCAAACGCAAGAGGCGCAAAGTCCTGGTTGGCTTACACGTTTCTTTAGCAGTTCGCTGTTTCCATTTTAGAGGGTAACAACATGAATAGCCTTAAAGCTTTATGTTTAGTTGTGTTATTAGGTTGGCAGTTTACTGCCAGTGCTGAGCGCATAAAAGATGTGTCTATGGTTGAAGGCGTACGCTCTAACCAATTAGTCGGTTATGGCTTAGTGGTTGGTTTACCGGGCACCGGCGAGCAAAACTCATACACACAACAAAGTTTTAGAGGCATGTTGAACAGCTTTGGTATTACGCTACCTTCAACTCAAAGTCCTAAAATTAAAAATGTTGCCGCTGTTGCTGTACATGCAGAATTACCTGCATTTAGAAAGCCCGGGCAAACAATAGATATTACGGTTTCTTCTATTGGTAGTGCAGGCAGCTTACGTGGCGGTACTTTACTACAAACTTTTTTAAAAGGTGTAGATGGTAACGTGTATGCAATTGCCCAAGGTAGTTTAATTGTCGGTGGCTTAGGCGCACAAGGCCTTGATGGCAGTAGAGTTGTAATTAACACCCCTACAGTTGGCCGTATACCAAATGGCGCTACAGTTGAACGCACAGTGGAAAGCCCATTTATGCAAGGCGATTACATTACTTTTAATTTAAACCGCCCAGACTTTACAACGGCAAAACGCCTAGAAAAAACAATTAATGACTTAGTTGGCCCAAATAGCGCACAAGCAATAGATTCTGTTTCTATTCGTGTTATAGCACCACGCGATGCATCCCAGCGTGTATCGTATTTATCGACACTTGAAAACTTAGAATTTAAACCAGCTGACATGGCCGCTAAAATTATAGTTAACTCGCGCACCGGTACAATTGTCATTGGCAAAAACGTTAAGCTTCAGCCTGCGGCTATAACTCATGGTGGCTTAACAGTAACAATTGCAGAACAACAAAACGTGTCACAACCAAATCCGCTAGCAAACGGTGATACAGTTGTCACGCAGCAAAGTATTATTGATGTAAACCAAGACGACTCGCGCGCCTTTGTATTTAATCCAGGTGTAAGCCTTGACGATTTAGTTCGCGCAATTAACGAAGTAGGCGCAGCGCCTGGTGACTTAATGGCTATTTTAGAAGCACTAAAAGAAGCTGGCGCAATTAACGGACAGTTAGTTGTTATATAAATAACCCAGGCCATTAAATAACGTATTACTTAAGCCCTATATTTTTGAAATTAGGGCTTTTTATTTACAGCAACTTAAGTTTATTATTTTTATCTTCCTTGTTTTATCGGTAGTGGCTCAATTTTTGCATTTTTAACTGCATTATTCATTTTGTGTCAAAAAGCCGATGGAAACTAATCATCTCGATAAACAAAACTTTTTTGATTTAGGCAACTTAGATTCACTTCGTAAAGAAGCCTTAACGAGTGGCGATGCATCAACTGATGCCTCTAAAGCTGCGCTCAAAAAAGCGGCCGCACAATTTGAAGCTATTTTTACGCAAATGTTGCTCAAAGGAATGCGCAAAGCTAACGAAGCGTTTGAAGACAAAGACAGCCCATTTAATTCAAGTGGCGTAAAGTTTTTTGAAGAAATGCACGATCAGCAACTTTCAACAGAGCTTTCATCAAATGGCTCGTTAGGCCTTGCCGATTTAATAGTTCAGCAGTTATCGCCTGAGTCTAAAAACTTTATGCCAGGCTCGGTGCTTAGAACAACTAACGATATTTTTAGCGATACGCAAGTCGGTTCTGCTCTTCCTCATGAGCAAAAAAATAAGCAACCCGATCTTATCGTTAAGAGTACTAAAGCCGATATTGCTGAGCCTAAAGTCGATACTGCAGAGTCTAAAACCGATAGCCCAACATTTAAAAATGCAGAAGAGTTTGTAAGTTCAGTGTGGGAACACGCTAAAACTGCAGCGCAAAAAATTGGTTTAAATCCTGCGGTAATGGTTGCACAAGCGGCACTTGAAACCGGTTGGGGTAAGCACATTATTAACAAAAGTGACGGTGGCAGCTCAAATAACTTATTTAATATTAAGTCAGATAAAAGCTGGGAAGGCGATAAAGCAAGCAAAATAACGCTTGAGTTTGAGCAAGGTACACCCGTTAAAAAACAAGCCAGCTTTAGAGCCTACGACTCAATTAAAGACAGCGTGAACGACTTCGTTGATTTTTTAACGCAAAACCCACGCTACAAAGAAGCATTACAAAATACAGCTAAACCAAACGACTTTTTAGATTCATTACAAAAAGCAGGTTATGCAACCGATCCAAATTACGCCAGCAAAATAAAAAAAGTGCTCAATAGCAGTCAGCTAAAAGACATTGCGGCAAACGTGATCCGCCAAGGAGTAGAGTAACATGTCGTTTAATTTATTAAACATTGCCAGTTCTGGGGTTAGATCAAGCTCGGAGCTACTGCAAACGACAAGTAAAAATATCGCCAATGTAAATACCGAAGGCTATGTGCGTGAGCGTACAGAGTTTACTACTATGGTTGACAACCAAGTAGGGCGAGGCGAAACATACCGATTACTAAACGAGTTTGCTCAGTCACAGCTAAATCGTGACACCTCTAATAAATCGTTTTTCGATCAGTTTATTACTGAGGCTAATCGAGTTGATACTATTTTTTCTGAAGAGTCGAACAACCTTTCGACTGGTATTAACTCTTTATTTAATAATGTGCAAGAAGCGCTAAATCAGCCGTCGTCTACTGTTGCTCGCTCATTAGTAATGACAGATGCGCAAAGCTTAATTGATCAAATGGATAGGCTTTCGGGCATCGTGCTTGATCAAAAAAGTATAGTAAACGAGCAGCTCGAAATATTTTCAGATGAAGCAAACTCACTCATTCAAAGTATTAGCACGCTAAATCAAAATATTGCAGCCGTTAATGGCACTAATAACGCCGCAGATGCGAGCTCTACCTATAACGAACGCGATAAAGCAATACGCGACTTATCAGAGCTAATAGACATTGAAACGCTTGATGGTCCAAATGGCGAAAAACTCGTTTTTATGGGCACAGGCGAAGCGGTGGTTATGCAAAATGGCGCATTTAACTTATTTTCGATGACGGGCGATCCTGATCCTAATTTTAAAGAATTCACGCTTGATGTTAATGGTGGCAAAGCTGTGCCGCTTGAAGTTGATGTAAGTAAGCTTAAAGGCAAAATTGGCGGCTTACTTGCTTTTAGAGATGACATATTAGTCCCTGCGCAAAACCAAATTGGTCAAATGGGCTTAGCGATAGCTGATGCATTTAACGAGCAAAACAAATTGGGTATGGATGCAACAGGTCAGCTAGGTGGTAATATTTTTAATATACCTACCGTTGGCGCTTATGCATATCAAGCTAACACCGGTACTGCCGGTATGACTGCAACGGTAGAGCCAGGTAAGGGCAGTGAACTTCCTGCCAGTGACTTTATTATTACTTATACAGCTAATCCCAACGAAGTAAGTATTCAGCCTATAGATAACAAAGGCGACCCGTTAGGTCAGCCTTCACTTGCTGATATATCGACAGGTGTTATTGATTCATCGACTACTACCGGAGAATCATTTGGTCTTCAAGTAAATGTATCTGGGGCTGGTGTTGAGGGGGATCAATTTCAAATAAAGCTTAATTCAGATGCTGCTTCAAGTATTACACTTGCAACAGGGCGCGCAGAAGATTTAGCACTAGCATCGCCAATCCGTACTGCTAACGATTTAAATAATATAGGTACCGCTACTATTTCAGCGGGAGAAGTAACAAGTGTTACCTCTGGGGGTTTTACTTCAACACCAAGCTTAACAAACGGTGAAATAACGCTTGTTAAAACAGGTAATGCTAACGAATATCAAATTACTGATAATAGCGGAACGAATACTTTTACTATTACGCCTCCTGCAAAAGGAATGTTATCGCAAGCGGGTGCCCCATTCGATACTTACGGATTCGATTTTGATATAGAAGGTACACCAGCAACAGGCGATACCTTTACACTTGAGTTTAATGAAGGCGGCTTTGACGATAACCGTAATGGTTTAAAATTAGCTGATTTACAAAATGGTGAGTTAGTCCGTTTAAATGTAGAAACAACAGCAACGGCCGACAACCATAAAACGTTCAACCAAGCTTATTCAGGATTAGTGAGTGATATAGGTGTTGTAACTGGCCAAGCAATCACAAGTGGGGCTGCATTTGACGCTCTAGCACAGCAATCTGAGGCATGGTACGAGTCGTTATCGGGTGTAAACCTTGATGAAGAGGCCGCAAATTTACTGCGTTTTCAACAATCGTACTCAGCATCAGCACAAGTTTTAGCAGCAGCTCAAGAAATTTTTGACACCTTATTAAATGCGGCGAGGTAATTATGCGTTTATCAAATAATTTAATGTACCAAAACAACATAAATAAAATACTCGACAACCAACAAGGTGTTGCAAATGCTCAAGAGCGAGTAACAACAGGTGAAAAGTATCTAACCACCTCAGAAGCGCCAGCTGCTATTTCGCAAGCTATGCTGTATTCAAATAAAATACAAACTAATGAGCAATACACTAAAAATATCGATCAGCTAAATGGCCGCCTAGAAACAGAAGAAAGCGTATTACAAAGCATAAATAGTAATATTCAACAAGCACAAGAGCTCACTATTCAGGCAGGTAATGGTGTTTATACTAAAGACGATTTAAAGACGTTTGCATCAGAACTTAGTGGAATTCAACAAACGTTAGCTAACTTAATGAACACCCGATCAGAAGACGGTAAATTTATATTTTCAGGATATCAAGACAGCACGCAGCCATATCAGTTTGATTCTGCAGCGGGTGAGTACACCTATAATGGCGACCAAGGCCAGCACCAAATAACTATAGCTGAAGGTGTATCAATCAAGGCAAGTGATAACGGCTTTGATACGTTTGAAAAAACAGATGCCAGATTAAATGTAGAATCCAACACGGCAAGTGTTTCAGGCTCTATTACAGCGGCAAGTGTATATGTTGACGGCCAAGCTGAGTTTGATAAGTTTCATCAAGCAAATTACAACGCAGACCCAACAGCTCCAGCAACTGCAAATACATATAGTGTATTAGTAAGCCCTGGTGCTACAACAACAGACCCACAAACCTACGAAATATACCGAGACGGCGCAGCATTAACCCCAGCAGTAACAGGTGAAGTTACTGATGAGCCTATCGATTTTGCAGGTATGACGATTGAATTTGAAGGCACAGCACCAGGTCAACTCGATTTTAGCCTTGAAAAGCCAGGCAAAGAAAACGTACTCAATACACTACAAGCACTTATTACCGGCCTTAACGATGGCACACTTGAAGGTGATGACTTTCAGCAAGTACTAGCTGATGGCTTAGTTCAATTACAAAACGCGAGTGAGCAAGTTGTGTTTACCCAAGCAAGTTTAGGTGGGCGTATGAACGCACTTGAAAGAGTAAGTGATTCAAACTTAGCACTCGATATTCAAAATAAAAATAATCGCTCTAACTTAGTTGAAGTTGATATGGCAGAAGCTATTAGCGAACTTACTAAACAAGAAACGGCACTGCAAGCATCGCAAGCTACTTTTGGCCGCTTAACTAACCTCTCGTTATTCGATTACTTATAAGCAGATTATAAGTAGAAATACCTTGCCGCTTTACCTACTTTAAAGCGGCAATACTTTGCGGCAAAAATTGGCTACAAAACCGCGGCAAAAAAATGTCACCCCCGTCTAAATAGCTTCACTAATTATTTACAATTCAGCAAAACCTATTTTCGTATATAAAAAACAATGACTTAAAAATAAATTAAAGTTGGCACAGTAAATGCTTTTATTATTGTAAGAAATTATCGAACAGTGGTTCCTGTTAAATCGTGTTGAACCACACTCTGTTTAAACCTAGGAGATGGTAAAATGGCATTAACAGTAAATACTAATGTGTCGTCACTAAACGCACAACGTAACTTAACTAAATCTGGCGAAGGCTTAGCTACTTCAATGGAACGTTTATCATCAGGTATGCGTATCAATAGCGCAAAAGATGATGCCGCAGGTCTACAAATTTCAAACAGATTAACATCGCAAATAAATGGCCTAGCCGTTGCTCAACGAAATGCTAATGATGGTATTTCAATGGCACAGACCGCAGAAGGGGCAATGCAAGAATCAACTAATATTTTACAGCGTATGCGTGAGTTAGCACTTCAATCTGCTAACGGATCTAATTCAGATAAAGATCGTGCCGCACTTCAAAAAGAAGTCTCAGCTTTACAGTCAGAGTTAACTCGTATTTCGGATACTACATCATTTGGCGGTCAGCAGTTATTAGATGGTTCATTTGGTACTAAGTCCTTCCAGGTAGGTGCAAATGCTAATGAAATTATTAATGTGTCTTTAAGGAGTACTGCAGCAGCAGATATTGGTGTTAATAAAGCTATACTCGAGGGTACCACGGCCAACGTGGGTTTTGGTGCTTCGATAGTATCTACGGTATCAGGAACTCTTGTTGATAGCACAGTCGCTCTTGGTACAGTGCAGGTCGATAATAATGCTACTTCAGCTATTGCTGCAAACTCTACAGCTAAAGCTGCGGCTACCTCAATTAATGCATCATCGGGAACTACCGGTGTTATAGCTGAAGCCAGATCTGAAGTAAAAATGAGTACCTTAGGTGACCCAGGTACGGTTTCTTTCAAGTTAAATGATATTGATATATCAGCTTCCATAACAGATAAAACAGATTTATCTGCTCTAGCTCAAGCAATAAATGATAAATCAACTCAAACTGGTGTAACAGCCAGCATAGATGAGAATAATAAATTATCTATGGTTGATGCTGATGGTGATGATATTGAACTTGTATCTTTTAATAATACAGGTACAACTAAAACAGTTTCATTGGAAGCTGTTGATGCAGATGGTGGACTGGCAACGGCAATAACTGTAACCGGTGGTGCTGTAAATGATACAGCTCGAATTACGGGAACGGTAAAGCTTACTTCTGAAAATGCGTTTTCATTAACAGCTTCTAGCACATCAATTGCTGCGGCAGCGAGTACATCTTCATTAGATAAAGTATCAACACTTGATCTAACAACTGCTGAAGACTCTCAAAAAGCCATATCAGTAATAGATGGGGCCTTAGCTCAAATAGACTCACAACGAGCTGATTTAGGTGCGGTTCAAAACCGGTTTGGTCATACTATTAGTAATTTAGCAAATGTAGCCGAAAATGTTTCGGCATCACGTAGCCGTATTCAAGATACAGATTTTGCAACAGAGACAGCGCATATGACAAAAAATCAAATTCTACAGCAAGCGGGCACGTCTATACTCTCGCAAGCAAATCAAATACCTCAGGCTGCAATTAGCCTGCTAGGTGGCTAAATACTCAGTTTATTAGTAATTTCTTATATAAATGCACTTCAATTTGAAGTGCATTTTTGTTAATTGATATAGCAAAAGCACTTGAAATATAACTTTATGTGTCAAAAATTTAATTTGTAACTTTCTTTAAAACAATGGTTTGTGTGTTTTTAGGTAAATAAACTAATTTATTTCTAAAATACTTCTAAAGATAACTTTCTTCCTGCCGTTAACTTAATCAGTACGGAGCTGAGCCATATATTTGCAACAGCTCTTGGTTAAATTAAATAGCAACATTACGAAAGTAATCAGGAGTTTTATTATGATTTCAGTAAATACAAATGTATCTTCACTAAATGCACAACGTAACTTGTCTCAATCAGGTTCCGACCTTGCAACATCAATGGAGCGTTTATCATCGGGTATGCGTATCAACAGCGCAAAAGATGATGCGGCCGGACTACAAATTTCAAACCGTTTAACGTCACAAGTAAATGGTTTAGCAGTAGCACAACGTAACGCTAACGATGGTATATCAATGGCGCAAACAGCTGAAGGCGCGATGAGCGAGTCTACAAACATACTTCAACGTATGCGTGAACTTGCTTTGCAGTCAGCAAATGGCTCTAACTCTGATAAAGACAGAGCAGCTCTTCAAAAAGAAGTGTCAGCATTACAATCTGAGTTAACACGTATTTCAGATACAACTTCTTTTGGTGGACAGCAATTGTTAGATGGCTCGTTCGGTAGTAAATCATTTCAAGTAGGTTCTAATGCTAATGAAACTATAGATGTATCATTAAAGAGTACAGCAGCGGCTGATATAGGAATTAATAAAAGCTTGTTAAAAGGTACAGCTGCTAACGTTGGTTTTGGTTCCGCCATTATAAGCACCGCTGCCGGCACCCTTGTCGATAGCAATGTTGCAGCTGGTACGATTCAGATTGACAATAACACTGCTTCAAATATTGCAATTAACTCATCTGCCAAGGCAGCCGCGACATCAATTAATGCATCTTCAGGCACAACAGGAGTAACAGCAGAAGCTAGAACCGAAGTTAAAATGAGTGCTTTGGGCGACACAGGCACAGTGTCTTTTAAACTGAATGATATTGATATATCAGCTTCTATTACAGACGCGTCTGATTTGTCTGCTCTTGCGCAAGCTGTGAATGATAAATCAACACAGACAGGTGTCTCTGCTAGCATAGATGAAAATGGAAAATTATCTATGGTTGACGCTGATGGCGATGATATTGAACTTGTATCTTTTAACAATACAGGTACAACTAAAACAGTAAGTTTGGAATCTGTAGATTCAGAAGGTGTTGCAGCAACAGCTATAACTTTAACTGGTGGTGCTGCTACAGATACTGCTCGTATTACTGGAACAGTAAAGCTAACTTCAGAAGACGCATTTTCATTAACTCCAGCAGGAGGTGGCGCTGCTACTATTGGTGCTCTAGGTACATCAACCTTAGATAAGGTATCTACTCTTGATTTAACTACTGCTGAAGATTCACAAAAAGCACTATCGGTAATTGACGGGGCTTTAGCTCAAATAGATTCTCAAAGAGCTGACTTAGGTGCTGTTCAAAACCGCTTCGGACATACTATTAGCAACCTTGCGAACATCTCTGAGAATGTATCTGCATCACGAAGCCGTATTCAAGACACCGACTTTGCAACTGAAACTGCTGAAATGACGAAAAACCAAATCTTGCAACAAGCAGGTACATCTATCTTATCGCAAGCGAATCAGTTACCACAAACGGCACTTAGCTTATTAGGTTAATAAGTTAAAAGTAATAGCTTAATGGTTAGCTAACTAATACATAAAGTCAGTATTAGTATTTTAAAAAAGGAGGTGGCTTTAGCTACCTCCTTTTGTGGTTTAAGAATATAAACTAAGCTATTGTTGGTTTAATTAAGTGAAAAATAGGAATCTGTTATGAATACAATTACTTCAAACGCAGAAATTACAACATTACCGACCCCCGTTGCTGGTGATGATAAGCAAGCGGGGCAAGCTGCTCGTTCTTTGACTGAGCGAGCAGTTGATGATGTAAAGCAAACGGAAGTGCTCAATCAACAAAATCTACAGCAAAACCAATACAAAAATAACAATCAAGATGAAAAAGATCAGCCCTTAGAGCGCGAACAGCTAGAACAAATGGCGCAACAATTGCAGGATTTTATGGGTGAAATGAATCGCAGCTTACAATTTAAAGTTGATGAAGATTCAGGACGTGATGTAATCAAAGTGCTCGATAAAAACAGTGGCGAAGTTATTAAGCAATATCCTTCTGAGGAAGTGTTAAGTTTAGTTTCTAAACTGTCTGAATCTGCTGGTATTTTAATTGATCAAACGGTTTAGTAGGTAGTTTGAATTACTAATACTAAGTTAGTTTATTTTTGAGTATTTAAGAGGTGAAGTATGTCTATTACATTTAATGGTTTAGGTTCTGGGTTAGCAGTGTCAGATATTGTTGATGCACTAGTTAATGCTGAACAAGCACCTGCTGAAGCTCGTTTAAATACTACTGAAAGTAAATTAACTACGGATATTTCTGCTGTTGGTGCACTTAAGTCAGCACTTGAAAAAGTACAAACTTCAATGGAAGCACTGGGTGATAGTGATAACTACCAAAAGCGAACTGCATCTGGCAATGATGATTTTATATCAATTAGCTCAGATAAAGACGCTCAGCCTGGTAGCTACAACGTAAAAGTAGACGCATTAGCACAAGCTCATAAATTATCTTCCCCTGCATTTGCCGCTGACGAGGCAATTGGAGCTGGCGTAATTACAATCGGTTCTGGTGCAAATAGTTTTTCTACTGTTTTATCGGCTACAAATACGTTAGAAGATTTACGAGACCAAATTAATAACGGCCCTTTTACTGGCAGTGATAGTAATGATTCTGTTGTTGCAACTATAATAACCAGTGATACCGGTCAGCATTTAGTACTTACAAGTAAAGAAACTGGCGAAGACAACGCAATTACAATTACCGTACAAGACGATGACGGTACTAATACTGATACAGGCGGGTTATCTCGATTAGCTTATGATGTATCAGACGCAGACCCTGCTAACCACACAACTAATTTAACACAAGTTAACGCTGCTCAAAATGCACAAATAACAATTGATGGTACGTTGACGGTATCAAGCAACACTAATGAATTTAGTAACGTGATTGATGGCGTGGATATAACAGCTAAAAAACCGCACGATACCGACGACGACATAAGCGACATATCAATTACCGAAAATAATAATAATATTAAAACAGGTTTAAATAGTTTTATCAGTAGCTACAATGAGTTGTTAGAGCTGAGTAATAATTTAGGTGCATCTGGCGAAAGTGGAGCCGGAGTAATGGCTGGTGACTCACTACTTCGTGGTGTTATGTCAAAGCTCCGTAGTGAAATCACCGAGTCAATTGACTTAGGTGATGGTAATTCGTTATCACTTTCGCAATTAGGTGTTGAAACAGATCGCTACGGTGTTTTAACCCTAAATACAGAAACATTGGATGAGCAAATAGACTCTAATGTAGATCTGGTTCAACAGTTTTTTATTGGCACAGATGAAGATGAAGGTGGTTTTGCTCAGTCCTTCGATGAGCTAATGAGCTTTTATACAGATTCTGACGGTATTATCCAAAACCGAATAGACAGTAAAACGAACCAACTTGATGATTTAGATGATGATCGCTTGGATCTTGCCAGTAAAATGGAGTCGCTATCTTCTCGATTATATGCTCAATATAATGCGATGGATTTATTAGTGGCGAGCCTTAATAACACCAGCAGTTATGTTCAAGCTCAATTAGAGAATATGCCAGGCGTAGTAAGAGATAACTCTTAGTAGATAAATGTAATATTAAATTAATAGCTAAATTAAGAAAGCACAAAAAAACCGTTATTTAAAACGGTTTTTTTGTGTTTTCTATTTGAGTAGATTTTAGCGACTTGCTTTATAAGCTTTAATCGCCTTACCTGATTTTTTATGTTTAATAATAGCTTTAGATGACTCGTTTTTTGCACTATTCGCTTTAACTAAAATGGTATTTATACGAAGCTGAATTAATTCTAATTGCTTTGCGCTTGGGCCGTCGCTGCTTTCGCACCATTGCTTTAGTTCAACATTTAAAGTGTCTAAAAGAGGCTGAGCTTCATCTGCATTATCATCATTTACTAAGACTTCAATTTTACTAAGCAACGTTTGTATGAGCTCAGAGCTGTTTGTTAGTTGCTCTGAAGATGTTGGCGAGTCCATAATTGAAATTAAACCGCAGGGCTGCGTTGATCTAGCGGGATGTTATCCCAACCTTCTTTAATTTCTTTAACAATACTTGATACTTCCACAATTGCTTCAATATCGTTGTTTATGTTCGCTTGCGTTAAACGGCGTTGGCAGTAATCGTAAAGTGCCAATAAATTGTTCGAAATACTAGGGTCTTGCTCTACTTCTAAATTAAGTGCGTCTTGCAGTGCACCAAATAATAAAACACAGGCTGAAATGTTTTCACCTTTTTTTTGTATTTCTTTGCGCTCAATAAACCCTTTTGTTGCTGCTAAGCGACCGATAATATTACTGAATATAAGGTTTATTTGTTCGTAAGGGGCCATTTCGGCAATGCTGCTAGCACGAACTTGACCGTATTTTTTTACTGAGACATGAGCCATGGGATGATCCTAAAATTTAAAACAATAAAATTATGTGAAAGTTGATGTAAAAACTTACATAAAAATTTAATAAAGCTTTTATACTTTTACAAGAACAAAGCAATATTAATGCCAAGCATTTTCACTTATTTATATATCGGCATTAGTAACTTCAACTTAAATTTATAATTGAGTTTATTTACTAACAATAGCATTTTTATAGCCGAGTAAATTAATTTTTAGAGCTAAGTTATAGCTAGGTAATAACTAAGTTAAAACTATAACCCATACTTAATGATTAACTATTAAGTATGATTGACTTAACTAGCCCGCCTGTTTTTTGGCGTTTATGTCAAAAAACTGCCGCTATCACTTGCATCCATGCTGAACTGGCTTACAATTTAACTAATTATACAAATTAGTGAAAGTACGGCTCGCTAAATATGATCTTGATTTTAGATAATAATAACAACCGCGCAATAGGATTAAATGCTTCACTTGGCTTTATTGGTGAAGCTGTACAACTATTAAGCGAAGACTGCTTTGAACAAGAATGCAAAAAATATCAGCAGCAAGAATGCATGATTATTTTAGGAGCGTTGCAATCACTTGACCACGAAAGCTTAATTAAACGCTATCCAACATTACCGTTTTTATTAATTGGCGAAACGCTAAAACCACTATTAAGTATAGCTAATGTGGTGGGGCTTATTTGCGAGCCATTTAATCACGAAGTGACAACGCAGTTACTTCACGATTGCCAGCAGTATCAGCGCATGTTGCCAAATGAGCATAAGCATTCTAAACCACATAAAACTTTTGACGGACTTGTTGGTGAAACAGAGGCCGTAAAAGATGTTCGCTTTTTAATTGAACAAGTGGCAAAAACCGATGCTAATGTTTTAATTTTAGGCGAGTCAGGCACAGGTAAAGAAGTGGTTGCCCGTAATGTACACCTGCTTTCAAAGCGCATTAATGGACCGTTTGTACCTGTAAACTGTGGTGCTATTCCGGCAGAGCTGCTCGAAAGTGAACTATTTGGCCACGAAAAAGGCGCGTTTACTGGTGCTATATCGGCTCGTAAAGGGCGCTTTGAACTAGCTCAAGGCGGGACGCTATTTTTAGATGAAATAGGCGATATGCCACTGCAAATGCAAGTTAAGTTGCTGCGAGTATTGCAAGAACGCAGCTACGAACGTGTTGGTGGTACAAAGGCAATCCAAGCTGATGTACGCGTTATTGCGGCCACGCATCGTAATCTTGAAACAATGATTGAAGAAGGTAGTTTTAGGGAAGATTTATATTACCGCTTAAATGTATTTCCTATCGAAAACCCATCGCTGAGTGCACGAGCTGATGATATTCCGCTGCTTTTAAAAGAGTTAATGCGCCGTGTTAACGACCAGACTGGTTCTACCGCTAAGTTTACAGAGCGCGCAGTTGAGAGCTTAAAAGAACATGCTTGGCCTGGTAATATTCGTGAGCTTGCTAATTTGGTGGAGCGTATGGTTATTATGTTCCCTGACAAAGTGGTCGATATTCCTGATTTACCTAACAAATATCGTTACATTGAAGTTGAAGCCTACGAGCCAGAATACCCTGAAGAGTTAATGGAAAAAGACGCCTTTAACGACATATTTAGTACAGGCTTTAGTGATTACGAAAGTGAGCCAGACGCTGAGTTTAGCCAAACGGGTAGTGGGCTATTGCCAGATGATGGTATTGAACTTAAAGATTATTTAGCCGAACTCGAAATAAGCTTAATAACCCAAGCGTTAGAGCGCTATGATTACGTTGTAGCTCGCGCTGCAGAGATATTAGGGGTCCGCAGAACAACACTCGTTGAGAAAATGAAAAAGTATAATCTTTCAAGAGATTAAGGTTTAAAAGCAGCTGTCAGTGTTTAGTTATAAATTGGCCAAACACAGTAGATAAATAACCCCTCGTTTTGTAGGTGCGGTTTTATACCGCACTTTACTTAAAAATATTAGCAAGAGCGCGAAGTAAATTCGCACCTACACGGTTTTTACTTTTGTTGTAGACGCTAGACTTGCTCGCGTGAAAAACAAGACTTTTAATCATTTAAATAAAACGTTATTTCACAAAGAGAAAAACGAAGATAAATGAGAAACCATAGTCAACTTACGCTTTACTTCTCTAAAGCGCAGCGTCTCTTAACCTCTTTGTGAACTAATCACTTTTATAGTTATAAATCACTTACTCACTAAAAGCCTTAATGATTTCTTCTTTTCTAAAACAATCATTACTGTGATCGTTAACCATACCGCAGGCCTGCATATGAGCGTAAACCGTTGTAGGACCTAAAAACTTAAAACCCCGTTTTTTTAAATCTTTCGCAAATGCGGTTGATGCCTCTGTAATTGCAGGATAGTCCTCAATATTATTCAAATTACTTATAATCGGTTTATTATCGACAAACTGCCATTGGTAGTTACTAAAACTTCCAAATTCTTTTTGTATTTCTATAAAGCGCTTTGCGTTGTTAACAGTTGCCACAATTTTTAAGCGATTGCGCACAATTCCCTCATCAAGCATTAGTCTCTCAACGTCATCTTGTGTGAATTGTGCCACTTTATCTACATCAAAATTAGCAAATGCTTTTTTGTAACCGCTACGCTTTTTTAAAATTGTGTACCAGCTTAAGCCGGCTTGCGCTGATTCAAGAGTGATAAATTCAAACAGCTTTGTATCATCATAAAGAGGGACGCCCCATTCTTCATCATGGTAAATAACGTAGTCGGGTTTAGTGGTGTCGAGCCACGGGCAACGGCACTTTATTTGCTCACTCATTATTATTCCTTTTTGTGTGCGTCATTTTTATGTCGCTCAAATTATTGATGTAACTTAATGATAAGTATGTAAATAAATATTGGTATAAATCGTGCATTTGGACATATATCTACATCAATTCGAGATTTGATTATGGCCCTTGCTAGCGTGCTAAAACCACAGTTTTTTTCTGCAAATCAGTATAACCCATGTTTACTTCAAGAGGAGTACATTGGTGAATTAAGCGATCTGCGCAAGCAAGCAAGTTGGCTTTCGCACTTGGTTGATACCATGCCAGCAGGTGTGGTTGTACTTGATGGCAAAGGGTTGATTGCAAAAGCGAATCAAATAGCGATTGATATGCTTGGCGAGCCACTTGAAGGCGAACGCTGGTTTAATGTTATTCAGCGCTCTTTTAGGCCACATCAAGATGATGGTCATGAAGTGTCTTTAAAGGACGGGCGCCTAATAAAGCTTGATATTACCGCTCTAGCACCAGAGCCTGGGCAACTTATTTTAATGACGGATTTAACCGAAACCCGCCGCTTACAAAAACGTGTTGCACATATGCAGCGATTAAGCGCGCTGGGTAAAATGGTTGCATCATTAGCGCATCAAGTCCGTACGCCGCTCTCAGCCGCTATGCTGTACGCTGCTAATTTAGGGTCTAAGCGCTTACCCGAAGCATCTCGTGATAATTTTCAAACAAAGTTAATGTCGCGTTTAAAAGATTTAGAAACTCAAGTAAACGACATGCTGTTATTTGCTAAAAGTGGCGATCAGCAAGTTGTTGAGCAAGTTTCAATGCAGCAGCTTTTAACCGAAGTTAAAGCAGGTGCCGATGCGATGGTCGCACTTAATGAAAGTGAGCTGGATGTAAGCTTACCAGAACCCGATATACAAATAGTTGGTAATAAAACGGCATTGGCCAGTGCTATTCAAAATCTAGTGCACAATAGTATTCAAGTTATTGGCGGTGGCGCAAAAGTAAAAATTAGCGCACAAAGAGATTTAAAAGATTTAGATATGGTTCGTATTAGTGTGAGCGACAATGGCCCAGGTGTTGATTTAAGCCAAAGCGATAAAATTTTTGAACCATTTTTTACTACAAAAAGTCAGGGCACAGGTTTAGGGCTTGCTGTAGTGAGTTCGGTGGCTAGTGCGCACCAAGGCCGTGTTGATGTGACTAATAATACGCAGGGTGGTGCCTGCTTTAGCTTGTTACTGCCTATTAAGGCAACATCTAAATTAGAGGGGTCATTATGAGTAACACTATTTTAGTTGTCGAAGATGACGCAGGGCTTCGTGAAGCCTTAATAGATACCCTTGAAATGTCGGGTATTGAATGTGTTGCAGCGAGCAGTGCTGAGCAAGCAATGTTACTGCTTAAAAAAGATCAATTTTCGCTTGTTGTAAGCGATGTGCAAATGGGCGCAATGAGTGGACTTGATTTACTACGCAGTATTAAATTAAACCACCCTGATTTACCTGTATTGATGATGACGGCCTATGCCACAATTGACGATGCGGTAGAGGCCATGCGCCTAGGTGCAATTGACTACATGGCAAAACCATTTGCACCTGAAGTGCTGTTAAATATGGTGAGCCGTTATTTGCCTGAAAAAGCAAAAGAAACCGACGGCCCCGTTGTTGCTGACCCAACTAGTATTCAATTATTGGAGCTTGCAAGTAAAGTAGCACGCTCTGATGCAAGTGTTATGGTACTTGGTCCAAGTGGTTCAGGTAAGGAAGTACTTGCGCGTTATATTCATGATAAGTCGAGCCGATGTAATGAGCCATTTGTAGCGATTAACTGCGCGGCTATTCCTGAAAATATGCTCGAAGCCACGTTATTTGGTTACGAAAAAGGGGCTTTTACGGGCGCGATTCAAGCATGTCCGGGTAAGTTTGAGCAAGCACAAGGAGGCACTATTTTACTTGATGAAATTACTGAAATGGACTTAGGGCTACAAGCTAAACTTTTACGCGTACTGCAAGAGCGTGAAGTAGAGCGTTTAGGGGGGCGTAAAACAATCCAGCTCGATGTACGTATTTTGGCAACCAGTAATCGTGATTTAAAAGAAGCTGTGGTAGATAATCAGTTTAGAGAAGATTTATATTACAGGCTTAATGTTTTTCCACTAATGTGGCGTCCATTGTGCCAACGCCCTGACGATATTATTGTATTGGCTAAGCATTTAATTGAGCGCCATATAAGTAAAAGCAAAGAGCCTATGGCGTATTTAGATAAAGCTGCTGAGCAAAAGTTACTGGCTCACGCGTGGCCTGGTAATGTGCGCGAGCTTGATAATGTTATACAGCGTGCGCTTATACTGCGCACGGGTAACACAATAAACGAGCATGCTATTTTTATCGAAAACTTAGTATCTAATAACTTTGTTATGGAGCCATCATTGGCACCAGCGCAAACAGTATCGCCAACAGAATTAGCTCACGCAGATAAAGGCGTTGACAAAAGCACGTTAAGCTCTGCATATTATGATGAAAAATCGCATGCCGAGGATGAGCCTAAGCAAGGTTTACTAGCGGCAGATACCGGTAGCTATAAAGATGAGCTTAAAGACAAAGAGCATCGTATTATTTTAGAAACCCTTGCACGTTGCCAAGGTAAGCGTAAAGACGTTGCCGAAACGTTGGGCATAAGCCCACGCACTTTACGTTATAAACTAGCGCAAATGCGCGATTTAGGTATTTCACTTCCTGCATAACCTCCTATAAACCCTAAGTTTGCGCTGCGAGCTTAGGGTTGTCAAAACTCTGACTCACACAAATTAAAGTTAACCCATTGTATTTTAATGATTAATTATTTGGCATGCTTTGTGCTTTATTACTTATAAGAGTTCACTGCGTGTCAGAGATAAATTATGAAAATTCAAAACAGTGCTGTATTTCAAGAAATGCAATCAATGGCTTTAGAAGCCGGCCGTAATAATCAAACTAATAAACTGCCAACTCAGGTGCAGTCTACTTCTACAGCACAATTTGGCGACATGCTAAGTGATGCAATAAATTCAGTGCACGGATTACAACAAGATGCCGCGCAAAAAGTAACAGCAGTTGAGATGGGGGATCGAAGTGTATCCCTTGCTGAGGCGATGATTGCTTCTCAAAAATCGTCAGTTGCTTTTGAGGCTACAGTACAGGTTCGTAATAAACTTGTTGAAGCTTATAAAGAAATCATGAACATGCCTGTTTAATTAGGTAGTGGAGAATTATTGTGGCGCAATCTAACCAATCTACAGACCTAGCACTTGCTGGTGGCGGTATTGACCAAAGTGGTGGTGATGATCAACAAGAACAAAAGTCAGGCTACTTAAGTGCTTTGAATGGTGTTGATGTATTGCGCCAAGTAACATTGGTTATAGCATTGGCTATTTGTTTAGCTATCGCGATTTTTATTATTATTTGGGCTCGTCAGCCAGATATGCGCCCGTTAGGCAAAATGCAAACAGAAGAACTTATTCAAACATTAGACTTTTTAGATGCGCAAAAAATTGAATACCAACTTGATGGCAATGTTGTATCGGTTGATGAAAGCGAATACCAAAACATTAAATTGCTAATGACCCGCGAAGGGTTAGAGCAAGGCCCTGCATCTGGCTCTGACATAATTATGCAAGATATGGGCTTTGGTGTAAGCCAACGCTTGGAGCGTGAACGTTTAAAACATGGTCGCGAGCAACAACTTGCCCGCACCATTGAAGAGCTAAATAACATTACTCGCGCCAAAGTATTGTTAGCCATCCCTAAAGAAAACGTATTTGCCCGCAGAGAGAAAAAACCATCCGCTACTGTTGTATTAACACTTAAGCGTGGCCGCTCACTTGACCGTGAAGAGGTAGACTCTGTTGTTGATATGATTGCTTCAGCAGTACAAGGCTTAGAGCCTGCACGTGTTACGGTTACTGACCAAAATGGTCGATTATTAAATTCAGGTTCGCAAAGCTCATTAGCAGCACGCTCTCGTAAAGAATACGATTTAGAACGCAAGCGCGAACAAGAGTATCTTGAAAAAATAGACAGTATTTTAATACCGGTTGTTGGGCTTGCAAACTATACAGCTCAAGTTGATTTGAGCATGGACTTTAGCTCAGTTGAGGAAACTCAAAAGCGTTATAACCCAGACCTACCAGCGGTTAGAAGCGAAACCACATTTGAAGAAAATAACATTGGTGGTTTAGCTGTTGGTATTCCTGGTGCGCTTACAAATCAACCACCGCTAAACTCAAACATCCCTGAAGTTGCAGGACAAGGCGGCGCAGGTACTGCTACGTCACCAACACGTAGCCACAAAGAAGCAACACGTAATTATGAACTCGATACAACAATTTCTCACAAGCGCCAGCAAAGTGGTGTAATACGCAGAATAAGTGTGTCAGTTGCTGTTGACTACGTCCCTAAAGTGGGAGAAAACGGCGAAACAACTATGGCCCCGCGCTCGGTAGAGGCATTGTCAAATATTCGTCGCTTACTACAAGGTGGTGTAGGTTTTGATATGCAACGTGGTGATGCACTTGAAGTAGTAACAGTACCGTTTGTACGTGAAGCAACAAATTTAGCAATAGAAGTGCCACTGTGGGAACAAGACTGGTTTATGAAAATAGCCCGCCTTGTACTAGGAGCCTTAGTTATCATTGTATTGATAATGGCAGTAGTAAAACCAATGCTTAAGCGCTTAATTTACCCAGACGATACACTAGAAGAATACGACGAAGATGCATTAAGTTCAGGCGTAGATATTGGCGACAATACACTTGATATGCTAAATAAAGACTTTGATTCTGCTTCGGTTGGTTTCTCAAGTGATGGTACACTGCAGTTACCGGATTTACATGGCGACGAAGATTTACTCAAAGCAATTCGTGCCCTTGTAGCTAACGAACCAGAACTATCATCACAAGTAGTGAAAGCGTGGTTAACAGAAGATGACTGATCAAGAACAAAAACAACTCCCGCCAGCCTTTGATGTTGATAAGCTAGATGGGGTAGATAAAGCTGCTATATTACTTTTGAGTTTATCAGAAGAAGATGCCGCGCAAATCCTTAAACACTTAGAACCTAAACAGGTGCAAAAAGTGGGTATGGCGATGGCTGGGCTACAGGATTTATCTCAAGCTAAAATTAGCGCTGTACACAACTTGTTTATAGAACAAATTCAAAGCTTTAGTACCATTGGTTTTCAGTCAGAAGACTTTATTAAAAAAGCGCTTACAGCAGCACTTGGTGAAGACAAAGCCGCTAGCCTTATTGACCAAATTGTTATGGGCTCAGGTGCTAAAGGCTTGGATTCATTAAAATGGATGGACTCTAAGCAGGTAGCAAACATTATTCGTAATGAGCATCCGCAAATTCAAACCATTGTATTATCGTATTTAGAGCCAGAACAGTCAGCTGAGATTATTGCTCAGTTCCCTGAAAAAGTGCGTTTAGATTTAACAATGCGTATTGCAAACCTTGAAGAAGTTCAGCCTGCAGCACTGCAAGAGCTAAACGAAATTATGGAAAAACAATTTGCCGGCCAAGCAGGTGCACAAGCCGCTAAAATGGGTGGCTTAAAAGCAGCTGCAGATATAATGAACTACCTAGATACCAATGTAGAAGGGCAGTTGATGGACTCTATTCGTGAGCATGACGAAGAGATGTCGCAGCAAATTCAAGACTTAATGTTTGTGTTTGAAAACTTAATGGATGTTGAAGACCGTGGTATTCAAGCAATCCTACGAGAAGTACAACAAGACGTATTAATGAAAGCAATTAAAGGCACCGACGATGCCCTTAAAGATAAAATACTGGGCAATATGTCTAAGCGTGCAGCCGAAATGCTTGCTGATGATTTAGAAGCTATGGCACCTGTTCGTATAAGTGAGGTAGAAGCGGCGCAAAAAGAGATTTTATCAACAGCGCGTCGTTTATCT
The DNA here is from genome assembly GCF_014163745.1 of Pseudoalteromonas sp. SR44-2. Taxonomy (NCBI): domain Bacteria; kingdom Pseudomonadati; phylum Pseudomonadota; class Gammaproteobacteria; order Alteromonadales; family Pseudoalteromonadaceae; genus Pseudoalteromonas; species Pseudoalteromonas sp. SR44-2. The sequence goes on from NZ_JACJDW010000012.1 coordinate 36,064, forward strand.
GACTCAGGTGAAATTCAGCTGGGCGGCGGCGGTGGCGAGGAGTTCTTGTAAACCATGAGCAAACTCAAAGGGCGCACACTTCGGGCTGATGAAGCAGATGAATTATTAAAAAACTGGGCTATTCCAGATGTAGCACCAGATGAGAGCAGCTTTGGCAATCGCTCTACGGCTTACGGCACACCGCTCAGTGATCTGTATAAAAAAGAATTAGCTGAAGAAATGCCAATTGATGAGCCACAAGAACCAGAATTGCCTGCGCTTACTATGGTTGAGCTTGAACGCATTAGGCAAGACGCCTACGAAGAAGGCCTCAAGCAAGGTCATGAGCAAGGCTACATAGACGGTTTTGAAAAAGGCGTTGGCGAAGGCAAAGAGGCAGGCTACAAAGAAGGCTTAGAGCAAGGTAAAACAAAAGGCCTTGATGACGTAAAACCATTAATTGAAGAGCAGTTAACAAGTTTAAAAACTATTTTAGAGGGACTTACTGCACCGCTAGATAAAGTAGATGAACAAGCTGAAAAGCAATTAGTACAACTTGCTAGCATGTTAGCGGAAGCTGTTATTTATCAAGAAGTAAAAACATCGCCAGATGTGATTTTACATACGTTAAAGCAAAGTATAGATTCTCTTAATGCCGAGCAAGAAAAAGTACGAATTCATTTAAACCCCGAAGATTTAGAGCTCATAAAAGAGAGTTACGGCGAACAAACCATTATTGATAATAACTGGCAATTAATGGCAGAGCCCACTCTTGAGCGCGGTGGCTGTGAAGTTAGAACAGCGCAATCGTCACTCGACATGACCCTTAAAACACGTGTCAAAGAAACGTTGGATAGTTTTTTGCATAATAGTGGTATCTAACTATTTTATTGGCGTGTTATGTCAACTCAACGTGCACCTTTAAGCGAACGCTTATCTCAATATCAACAACATATTAAAACCCCAGCGCCTGCTGTGGCAGGTATTTTAACGCGTGTTGTTGGCCTTACCCTTGAGGCTAGAGGTTTACGTGCCCCCGTTGGTAGCCAATGTAAAATAGAAACTATGCACGGCTTTGTAGACGCTGAAATAGTCGGTTTTAACGATCAAACTTTGTACTTGATGCCTAATGATCATATCTCTGGTGTACTTCCTGGTGCGCGTGTTATTCCTCAAGTTAATAACTTAGGTTTACCTGTAGGGATGAGTTTATTAGGCCGCGTGGTGGATGGCTTAGGACGACCGCTAGATGGCCTTGGTAAAATTAATGCTGAGCATCATTTAAAGTTTGCACAAAATACTATAAACCCGCTTTCAAGAAGGCCTATTAGTAAACCTATGGATGTAGGTGTGCGTGCTATTAACTCGGTTATTACAGTAGGGCAAGGCCAGCGCATGGGCTTATTTGCAGGCTCAGGTGTGGGTAAGTCAGTACTTCTCGGTATGATGACCCGAGGCAGCGAAGCCGATGTAATTGTTGTTGGTTTAGTCGGTGAACGTGGCCGCGAAGTAAAAGAATTTATTGAAGAAATACTCGGTGTTGAGGGACGTAAACGCTCAGTTGTTGTTGCAGCGCCCGCTGATTCATCACCGCTTATGCGTTTAAAAGGCTGTGAAAGTGCGGTAACTATTGCAGAGTATTTTAGAGATCAGGGTTTAAATGTATTATTGTTACTCGATTCGGTAACGCGTTATGCAATGGCGCAACGTGAAATTGCACTTGCTGTAGGCGAGCCGCCTGCTACAAAGGGTTATCCGCCTTCGGTGTTTGCTAAATTACCTGCGCTGGTGGAACGTGCTGGTAATGGCGGTGAAGGGCAGGGTTCAATTACCGCCTTTTTTACGGTGTTGAGTGAAGGCGATGATATGCAAGACCCTATTGCTGATGCAGCACGAGCTATTTTAGATGGCCACATCGTATTATCGCGTGATTTAGCAGACAGCGGGCACTATCCCGCCATAGATATAGAAAAATCGATTTCGCGTGTTATGCCTCAAGTCGTTTCTGAACCACACATGCAACAAGCCCGTGTACTTAAGCAAGTTTATTCAATGTATCAACAAAACAAAGATATGATTACTTTAGGTGCTTATCAAAAAGGGACCGATCAAATGCTCGACCAAGCCATAAATATGATGCCAAGAGTAAATGCATTTTTACAACAAGGTATGCGAGATGTCATTAGTTACGATGATGGTCTGCAAGGACTTGCTCAGTTGCTAGGACAAGCATAATGGCTAAAAATAAACTCGATTTATTGCTCAAAATTGAAAATGATAAAGAAGAGAGTTTGCGCATGAGTTACTTACAAGCTAATCAAAATTTGCAAGCAAATCAACAAAAGCTACAAGGTTTAAATAACTTTAGACTTGAATACTCTCAGCAGTTACACCTAAAAGGTAAGTCGGGTTTATCTAGTGCAGGATTTGGCCAGTACCATGCTTTTATAGCTAAAATTGAAGAGGCAATTCGCCAACAAGCAAGTACAGTAAATACCGCTAAGCAAGTTGTTACTCAACGTAAAACGCTATGGCTTAAGCAGCAAATTAAAGCTAAAGCAGTTGCCAAATTAATCGAGAATCAAAAACTCAAAGCAAATGCGTTAATGGCTAAAAACGAGCAAAAAATGTTAGATGAGTTTTCAGCTAATCAATTTTTTCAAAGTCGGAAAGCTTTGTAATTCAGGCACGTTAATTGCTTTGTTACTTAGTGGTATTTAACTTTTGGCGGTATGCGGTGGCATATTGCCGTAATGGTATTAGGTGATTTATGGCGATGAATAACATTTCGTTTTTAGTTTCTTCTGAAAAAGATTCACTGTTAGCTTTTAAAGACAATAGCTTAGCTAATGGCGAAGGAAATTTAGGCGAGGAATTTTTAAGCCAGCTAAACGAAGCGCATAACTCTATGGGGCCTTTGCTTAAGGGCAATAAAAATCCCGATGCCGAAAACTCGATTGCCATACCTAAGCATAAACAGCCAGAAGAAAATGAAAATCTGAGCGTAAAGCTAGATGAAATAACAACAGACGAAGTTACTTTTTTATCTGTTGAGATGCTTGATCAAATTAATTCAGCACAAGCAATGAGCACCTCGATCAATAAGCCGTTCGATGCAACTAAAAGTATAGAATCAGAAGATGCAGAGTTAGAAACCACCTCAGTAATTTTATCTGCTAATACAAGTTATGAAGTAACGACTGAAGAAGCGAATACAGCGAGTGTATTACAAAATCCAATTGCCACTAATGTAGACTCTAAAACGGCTAAATTAATTGATTCAAAAAGCGATAACTTAAGCTCACTACCTTTGAACTCTTTACCATTAAATGAAGGCAAGCATCGGAAAAGTGGTGTTGCTGAAGCTATTGAAGGGCCATTAAATTCTATCAATAAAAAGCCAGATGACAGCCCTGGCTCTACATTAGAAAAACCTGAATTTGCATCAATGGGTTCTAAAGAGCAGCTAGGACAAAATAAGTCTGCTGATAAAAATAATATAGTTTTGCCAACACCCGCCGACAAAGCGGGTGTTACTCAGTCTCCTTTAGCCACAACTGAAGCTGATAATAATGCAGCAATAGATACGTTAATGACTAAAGATGCGAGCTTAATTAAAGCTAATAGTGTTATTGCTAGTTTAACGCCTGAGCAGCGCTCACAACTTAACGCGCAAGTTAAGGTATTAGAGAACGCTGATTCAACAAATAGCGCAACTAGTAACACTTCAAATCTTAAGCAAATGCTTGCACAATTTATTACTGATAACGAAAAAGCGCAAAGCACGGTAACAAAACACTCTTTTAGCGCAGAAATAAATTCACTTAATACAACTGAAAAACAAAGTTTATTAACGCAATTAAACGCATATATTAAAACAGAGCAGCCTAAAGGCGAGCAGTTGTCAGTGCTTAAGCAAACAGTTAATGAGTTAAAAGCTTCTATTGAAATTGGGCTTGCTGATACCGCTAAATCAGACTCAAAAACGTTTGTGGCCTCAGAGACTCCTAATACAGTATATAATCCACAAAAGTTAAGCTTAAAGGCATCTACAAACGAAGGCGCGGATATTAATAAAGCTGTAGCAACCTCAGCTAAGCGTGATGATTTATTAAAATCACTTGAAGAGTTACAAAAAGATGGGCTTAGAAAAACAACGGCAGAACAAACGCCTGCACGTGTAGCACAAGTATTTACGCAAATTACAGCCGCTTTAAATACTCAGCAAACGAGCACGTTAAGCCAATACGACTCATTAAGTTACGAGCAGAGCTTACTTGATACCCAAATAATTCAAACTCAACAATTACAAAGTACATCACAAGTTAAGCAAGTAAGTATTGATCCAGGTGTAATGCAGGCGATTAATATTGTTAAAAGTGATGCAGCTAAATTACTGCAAGAGCGCGTTAGCTCAATGTTGAGCATTAATAATAAAGAAGCAGAAATTCGCCTCGATCCTCCAGAAATGGGCAGCATGCAAATACGTATTCGTAGCGATGCAGAACAAGCACATATAAACTTTGTTGTACAAAACCAGCAAGCCAAAGAAGCGCTTGAGCAATCAATGCCGCGCTTACGTGAAATGTTAGCGCAACAAGGGCTAGAGCTTGGTGAAAGCACTATTTCTTATGGGCAATCAGGTGGTGAAACAGCTGAGCAAAGTGAGAGTGGAGCCCAAGGTAGTTTGGCTAATAATAAGTCAGTTAATGATGAAAATGACGAGCAAGCAAATAACACTGCACAAAGTTCTCGACAACAAACTTCATCATCAATAGATTACTATGCCTAAGTACTGCTATTATAATAGTTAAAACAAGCAAGTACCTTTGCGATTAAAGGAATCATGATGGCTGAAGAAGCAAGTTTAGAAATCGAAGAAACCGGTAAAAGTAAAAAGAAACTAATAATAATCATAGTAGCTGTACTACTTATTGCAGGTGGTGCTGCGGGTTACTTTTTTATGTCAGGTTCGGATGCGCCAGTTGAAACCTTAGATGAAGAGACTGCAATGTCGACTGATGCTGCTCCTGCAGCTTCTGGTTCATCAGCAGAAGTTGGTAGTGCTTTATATGTTGCTATGCCACGGCCATTTGTATTTAACGTGCCTGGCTCAAGTCGCGATAGAATTGTACAAATTAAAGTACAATTATTAGTACGTGGCGAAGTAAATGAAGAAACAGCCAAAAAACATATTCCACTAATAGAAGGGACGCTATTAAGCGTGTTTTCTACTACAACAGCTGATGAATTAAGTACGAGCTCTGGTAAAGAAACACTTCGTTTTTCTGCACTTGAAAAGGTACAAAAAGCCTTAATGGATGTTGAAGGCAGTAAAGTAATTGAGCGGGTATTGTTTACCGGCTTTGTGATGCAATAAGGGGTTAGCGTGAGCGATTTATTATCCCAAGACGAAATTGATGCGCTATTACATGGCGTTGATGACGTTGAAGAGGAAGATATACACGAAGGTGAAGATGGCGGGGGAAGTACGCTTCAGTACGATTTTTCTTCGCAAGATCGGATCGTACGTGGTCGTATGCCGACGCTGGAAATTGTTAACGAACGCTTTGCTCGTCATATGCGAATTAGCCTATTTAATATGATGCGTCGCACCGCAGAGGTGTCTATTAACGGCGTGCAAATGATTAAGTTTGGCGAGTATATTCATACTTTATTTGTTCCAACCAGTTTAAATATGGTCCGTTTTAGGCCTTTAAAAGGCACAGGCCTGATTACCATGGAAGCACGACTTGTGTTTATTTTGGTAGATAACTTTTTTGGTGGTGACGGGCGTTATCATGCAAAAATAGAGGGCCGAGAATTTACCCCAACAGAGCGCCGGATTGTACAAATGCTCCTTAAAATAATCTTTGAAGATTATAAAGAAGCATGGGCACCGGTTATGGATGTATCGTTTGAATATCTCGATTCAGAAGTAAACCCAGCTATGGCGAATATTGTAAGTCCAACAGAGGTTGTGGTTATTAGCTCTTTTCATATTGAGCTTGATGGCGGTGGCGGCGATTTTCATATTGCACTTCCGTATTCGATGCTTGAGCCAATCCGAGAGCTTTTAGATGCGGGTGTTCAATCTGATACAGAGGATACCGACTTACGTTGGAGCAAAGCACTTCGCGATGAAATAATGGATGTTGAGGTTGATATGTCGACTCAGTTACTTGAAGTTGATTTGACCTTAAAGCAAATTATGGAATTAAAAGCAGGTGATATTATTCCGGTTGAAATGCCTGAGCATATAACCGTATTTGTTGAGGAACTCCCTACATTTAGAGCCAAGATGGGTCGCTCTCGCGATAATGTTGCGCTTCAAATTAGTGAAAAAATTAAACGACCTGATTCAGTTAAATCTGAGCTGCATGTATTTACCAAAGGCGGCAAGAAAATTGACTCAGATGCAGAATTAGCAGAACTAGAAGATGATTTACACCTCTCTGACGGTGTAGACTTAGACTGGTAATTGATTAAAAGGTTAAAAGTATGAGCGATGATCAAGACACAATGGATGAATGGGCAGCAGCATTAGCAGAAGCCGAAGGTCCAGATGATAGTGGCGAAGCACATGTTGCAGAGCTTGATGAGTTAAGTGATTCAAAACACGAAATAAGTGGTGATGAAAAACGAAAACTCGACACTATTTTAGATATTCCCGTTACTATTTCAATGGAAGTAGGGCGCTCTAAAATCAACATTCGTAACTTACTGCAACTTAATCAAGGCTCTGTTGTTGAGCTTGACCGTGTTGCGGGTGAGCCGCTAGACGTGCTAGTTAATGGTACTTTAATCGCTCATGGTGAAGTAGTTGTAGTAAACGACAAATTTGGTATTCGCTTAACTGACGTGATAAGCCAAGTAGAGCGGATCAAAAAATTACGATGAGCTTATTAGTTGCTTTAACGACTACCGTTTTTTCAAAAGCAGATGTGGCAACACCAACTGGGGATATACTCTCGATGGTGCTGTCGCTTGTAATGGTGCTAGTACTGATTATTGTACTAGCATTTTTTGTTAAAAAGCTTAACCCTAATTTAGCAAATAGTGATGAGTTTAAAGTAGTTAGAAGTCTACCTTTAGGTTCTCGCGAGCGTTTAATGGTTGTTGAGATAGATAATGCTCAGCATTTGCTTGGTGTAACTCCCCACAGTATTAATTATTTACACAAGTTAGAAACCCCATTAAGTGAAAAAGAACTGCCTGAACTCGCTAAACGATTTGGTAAACTTTTAAACCCGCAATCAAACCAAAATAAAAAGAATTAAACCTATGACAAAGTGGCTGCTTATTATTTTTGCCATAGTGTTTGTACCAAATGTAAGTGCAGAAGGAATTGATGCCCTTACCATTACAACAAACGCTGATGGCACACAAGATTACTCAGTAACGTTACAAGTTTTAGCAATTATGACGGCGCTGAGTTTTATACCGGCCGCCATAATTATGATGACCTCTTTTACACGAATTATTGTTGTACTCGCCATTTTGCGCCAAGCAATTGGCTTACAGCAAACACCGTCAAACCAAGTGTTATTAGGTATGTCACTTTTTTTAAGTATTTTTATAATGGCGCCTATTTATCAGCAGGTAAACGAGCGAGCTATAGAGCCTTACTTAAATGAGCAGGTTACATCAGTAGAGGCTTTAGAGCTTGCTAAAGAGCCAATGAAAGCATTTATGCTTTCACAGGTGCGTTTAAAAGATTTAGAAACGTTTGCTAAAATTGCTGGTTACGATCAGTTAAATTCGCCACAAGATACGCCATTAATAGTGTTAATACCGGCCTTTGTAACCAGCGAACTGCAAACGGCATTTATAATTGGGTTTATGTTTTTTATCCCATTTTTAATTGTTGATTTAGTGGTCGCTTCGGTCTTAATGGCGATGGGTATGATGATGCTTTCTCCCATGATAGTGTCCTTACCGTTTAAAATTATGCTGTTTGTACTTGTTGATGGTTGGAGCTTAGTGATGGGGACTCTAGCTAAAAGCTTTGGTTTAGGGACTTAGTATGCAAAGCATTAACATGACCCAACGATAGGAGTACAACATGGAACCGGAAATTTTTGTTGATATTCTAAGTGACGCGCTGTTTTTAGTTATTAAATTGGTGTCTGCAATTGTAGTCCCAGGCCTAATTATTGGTTTAGTGGTTGCTGTATTTCAGGCGGCAACATCAATCAATGAACAAACGTTGAGCTTTTTACCTCGTTTATTAATTACCATTAGTGCGCTAATTGTAGGTGGGCACTGGCTTACTCAAGAACTGATGGATTTTTTTACTCGCCTAGTATTACTTATTCCTGAAATTGCAGGTTAAACGTGGAATACCCCTTTGCAGTTGTTATTCAATGGTTGAGCGATTTTTTGCTGCCCCTGGTACGCATTAGCTCAATGATTATGATTATGGCTGGTTTAGGTGCTAAAAACGTCCCTACGCGTATAAAAATGGGGTTATCAGTTGTTGTAACTTTTCTTGTCGTTCCTGTTCTGCCGCCCGCTACATTCACTAATTTATTTTCGTTTGAGATGATTTTAGTCGTTATTCAACAAATGCTGATTGGTGTTGCTATTGGTTTTGCATCTATACTTTTATTAAATACCTTTGTTTTAGCAGGGCAAATACTTGCGATGCAAACCGGTTTAGGTTTTGCTTCGGTTATTGACCCCTCTAATGGCGCAAGCGTCCCAGCGGTTGGCCAGTTTTTCCTTATTTTGGCCACCTTGTTATTTTTTGCTTTTAACGGTCATTTAATGATGATTCAAATGGTGGTGCATAGCTTTCAAGTGCTACCCATTGATGGCACATGGTGGTCTGTAGATCATTACTGGGACATAGTGACTTGGGGCGGCTGGATGTTTACTACAGCACTTGTGCTCTCACTTGCACCGCTTACCGCAATGCTCGTTATTAATATGTCGTTTGGGATTATGACACGTGCAGCGCCGCAATTAAATATTTTCTCTATTGGTTTTCCGTTTACCTTGGTAGCTGGACTTATTATTATTTGGGCAACACTAGGTAACTTTGTTACTCAGTTTGAGTTTCAATGGTTAAAAATGGTTGAGCTAATGTGTACTTTAGTTGGTTGCTCACCTTAGGAGAAAGTCATGTCTGAAGACTCAGGACAAGAAAAAACAGAAGAACCCACATCCAAAAAGCTTGAAGAATCTAAAAAGAAAGGCCAAATAGCACGCTCAAAAGAGTTAGGTACCATGTTTGTACTTATTTTTTCGGCTATATCGCTTTTGATGTATGGTCCTGAAATTGGTAAAGGTTTATACAATGTAATGGGCCGAACCCTTAGCTTAAACCGCAACGAAGCTTTTGATACCACTAAAATGTTTGCCGTGTGGGGAGAGGTTGCAGACGCGTTGATGTTTCCTATGGCTATGTTTGTGTTAATTATCGTTTTGGCTGCATTTATTGGTAATACGTTACTCGGTGGTTTTAACTTTAGCTGGGAAGCTGCTGCACCTAAAGCAAGTAAAATGTCGCCAATGAAGGGCTTTAAGCGGATGTTTGGCCCGCAAGCGGCTATTGAGCTTGTAAAGTCACTTTTAAAATTTGGTTTAGTAGCAAGTTTTGCAGTGTTTTTAATTAATACTTATTTTGATGAAATACTGCATTTAAGTTTAGAAAGTGCGCCGGGTAATATTATTCATGCCTTAGAGATTTTAGGGTGGATGTTTTTAGGCCTTTCGTGCACTTTAATTGTTATTGCCGCCATTGATGCACCATTTCAAAGTTACAACCATAACAAACAACTTAAAATGACAATGCAAGAAATTAAAGATGAGTATAAAAATTCTGAAGGTGACCCACAAATAAAAGCGCGCATTAGGCAAACACAAAGGCAAATGTCGCAAAACCGCATGATGCAAGATGTTCCTGACGCTGATGTTATTGTTACCAACCCAACTCACTACTCTGTAGCATTAAAATACGACACGGAGCGCGCAGGTGCGCCTATAGTTCTTGCTAAAGGCATTGATGAAATGGCGATGCAAATTCGAAAAGTAGCAATAGGGAATGAAGTACCTATATTAGAATCCCCCATGTTGACCCGAGCGCTTTATCATACGGCTGAAGTAGGAGAGCAAATACCCGATCAGCTATTTACCGCAGTAGCGCAAGTTTTAGCGTATGTATTTCAGCTTAAGCGCTTTAATAAAGGGCGCGGTAAACGTCCAACTAAGCTCAATAAAAAGCTGCCAATCCCCGATGCCTACAAGTATTAAACCGTTAACTGAGTAACTTGGAATAGTTATTGCAAATTCTACGTAGTGTCAATTTTTTGAAATTGTAGAATTATGAGTTTTAAAGCGGTATTACAACAACTTAACAGAGACAAAAAAGACTATGCCAAAGGGGTAGGTACACCTTTGCTTGTGCTTGCTGCCTTGGGAATGGTGATTTTACCACTACCGCCATTTTTACTCGATATCCTTTTCTCGTTTAATATTGCTCTCGCGTTAGTGGTTTTACTTGTAACTGTTTACACGATGAAGCCAGTTGAATTTGGTATTTTCCCCTCTGTATTACTAATCGCTACAATTATGCGATTAGCACTTAACGTTGCCAGTACTCGAGTTGTATTACTTGAAGGCCATAATGGTGGTGATTCTGCCGGTAAAGTAATTGAAGCGTTTGGCTCAGTTGTTATTGGTGGTAACTACGCTGTTGGTTTGGTTGTGTTTTTAATCCTGATCATTATTAACTTTGTAGTAATTACTAAAGGTGCTGGCCGTATTTCTGAGGTATCTGCGCGTTTCACCCTTGATGCAATGCCGGGTAAACAAATGGCAATTGACGCCGATTTGAACGCAGGCTTTATCAGCGCAGAACAAGCGCGTGACCGCCGCGAGGAAGTAACTCGCGAAGCTGATTTTTACGGCTCAATGGATGGTGCGAGTAAATTTGTAAAAGGTGATGCGATTGCAGGTATTGTTATACTGATCATCAATATTGTTGGTGGTTTATTTGTCGGTATGATCCAGCACAATTTGAGTTTTGGCAATGCAATGGAAGTATATACATTACTTACCATTGGCGATGGCTTAGTTGCTCAACTCCCTTCTTTACTGCTTTCAATTGGTACCGCGATTGTTGTAACACGCCAAAATGAGTCGCTCAATATGGGGGACCAATTTAAGAAACAATTAGGTAACGAAAAGTCACTCTTTATTGCATCTGGTATTTTGATCATCATGGGCTTAGTGCCTGGTATGCCGCATATTGCTTTTTTAAGTTTAGGTGCGTTACTGGGTTACTTAGCTTACTACACTCAGCAAAGTAAATTAAAAGCTGCTGCGGCAGAAGCTGAAGAGGCCGCTAATGGCGGAAGCGTTGCAACGGGTGTTGCTAATAAACAAGAACAAAAAGAACTAGGCTGGGATGACGTTCAGCAGGTTGATGTAATTGGCTTAGAAGTCGGTTATAGATTAATTCCGTTAGTGGACCAATCACAAGGTGGTGAGCTACTTAATCGTATTAAGGGGGTGCGTAAAAAGCTTTCTCAAGAGCTTGGTTTTTTAGTACCGCCGGTACATATACGCGACAATTTAGAGCTTGACCCTAACGCTTACAGAATAACATTAATGGGGGTTTCAACCGGTGAAAGCGAGCTTAAGCATGGCGACGAGCTAGCGATTAATCCAGGACAAGTATTTGGTCCAATTAAAGGGGTTGAAACAAAAGATCCTGCGTTTGGCCTTGATGCCGTATGGATCAAGCCTGATCAAAAAGATGAAGCACAATCACTAGGTTATACCGTTGTAGATTCAGCCACGGTAGTTGCCACTCATATTAGCCAGTTATTAACTAACAGTGCAGCGTTATTACTAGGGCATGAAGAAGTTCAAAACCTACTTGATATGCTTGCTAAAAGCCATCCTCGCTTAGTGGAAGGACTAGTACCTGATGTATTGCCATTAACTGCTATTGTAAAAGTACTACAAAATTTATTAAACGAAGGCGTGGCTATTCGCGATATGCGCTCAATTGTTCAAACCCTTGTTGAGTATGGCCCACGTAGTCAAGACCCTGATGTATTAACGGCTGCAGTGCGTATTTCACTGCGTAGATTAATTGTTCAAGATGCGGTGGGAATGTCATCAGAAATCCCTGTCATAACCTTGGCGCCTGAGTTGGAACAGATGTTGCATCAGTCATTACAAAATGCAGGCGATGAAGGTGCCGGTATTGAGCCAGGACTTGCAGAGCGACTTCAAGTGTCATTGACACAAGCGCATCAAAATCAAGAAATGGCCGGCGAACCTTCTATATTGCTAACGTCAGGAATGTTACGCACTGTGTTATCTCGTTTTGTTAAGTACACCATTCCAGGATTGAGAGTGATGTCTTATCAAGAGGTACCAGACGAAAGACAGATCAAAATTGTAAGCTCGGTAGGCCAACAATAAGATTTTAACAGGGGTTGAATCATGAAAATTAAACGTTTTTTTGCTAAAGATATGCGCACAGCACTTAAAGAAGTTAAAGATGAGTTAGGTGTTGATGCGGTTATTATGTCAAATAAAAAACTGGCTAACGGTGTAGAAATTGTAGCGGCAGTTGATTATGACAAAGCAGCCCCTAAAGTAGCAGCGCAACCGCAACGCCCTGCAGAGCCGCGTACACAGACGCCACAACAAAGCATGCATAATTTTGTAAAACCAGAGCCACAGCGTGCCAAGCCTGAGCCTCAAGCAAAAGTTGCTGACAGCCTACAAGCATTATTAGAGCGTCAATCACCGCGTCCTCGTTCTCCTGAGCTTGCATCAATGTTTTCACAATCGGGTATTGATACTACTGATAACTATCAAGAACCTAATATGGGGCAGCGTACTAAAAATATGTTTGCTCCTGAAGCTTCTGCGCCAGTTCGTCCACAAACTCAAGCGGATAGCTTAGGTTTTGATGATTTAGACCGCGACTTTGATGATTTAGATAGCCCAGTAACCACTCGCCAACAAGCACCTAATAATGAAAGCGAAGAAATGACAACAATGCGTGAAGAAATGAACGCAATTCGTCAATTACTTGAGCACCAAGTATCAGGCTTGATGCAACAAGATATGGCGCGTCGCGATCCAACACGCGCTTGTATGGTTGACCGTTTAGTCGGTATGGGTATCGATAAAGAAGTAGCACAGCAAATGGCATGTTTTGTACCTGATGATGTGTCTCGTAAGCAAGGTTGGAAAGCATTGTTAACTATGGTCGAAGATCAAATGCAAACAACCAATAATGAAATACTTCGCCAAGGTGGTGTATATGCGTTAGTGGGTCCAACAGGTGTGGGTAAAACAACGACTGTTGCTAAGCTTGCAGCTCTAGGCGCACAAAAATATGGTGCCGATAAAGTGGCGTTAATAACCACTGATACATACAGAATTGGTGCTTATGAACAACTTGCAACATATGGTCGTATTATTGGTTGTGGTGTTAAGCAAGTTAAAGATGCTAATGAATTAGCTGAAGTTTTATATCATTTACGAAATAAACGTCTAGTATTAATTGACACAGCAGGTATGAGCCAGCGAGATTTACGTTTAACTGAGCAATTAAACACGTTAATGCGTAACCAACGTGTAGATATTCGCAGCTACTTAGTACTTAGCGCGACAGCACAAATTAATGTATTGCAAGAAACTGTACGTCACTTTAAAAAAGTACAGTTAAGTGGCTGTATTTTCACTAAGTTAGACGAATCATTAAGTTTGGGTGAGATTATTAGTATTGCGATTCAAAATCGCCTTCCAATAGGGTATCTTACTAATGGTCAACGAGTACCAGAGGATATTCGTGTTGCAAATGCTGAGAAACTAGTTAAAAAGGCTGAGCAATTATATTTAAAAAGAACAAAAGAACAACATTCAAGGCACCAAGCAGTGGCGCCAAGCACAGTAGGGATGTATGATTAACACAGTATTAGATCAAGCAAGCGGCCTGCGCAAAATGAGTCAAAACAATAACAACGGCGTAAAAGTTATCGCTGTAACCGGTGGTAAAGGTGGAGTAGGGAAAACAAATGTTTCTCTAAATACAGCTATTGCGCTTGGGCAGCAAGGTAATCGAGTATTAGTGCTGGATGCTGACTTGGGTTTAGCAAACTGTGATGTGATGCTTGGTTTACGTGTAGAGCGTAACTTGTCACATGTCTTATCTGGTGAATGTGAGCTTGATGAAATTTTAGTTGAAGGCCCTGCAGGAATTAAAATTGTACCCGCTACATCGGGTTCGCAAAGTATGGTTGAATTATCACCATCTGAGCATGCTGGGCTAATTCGTGCGTTTAGCGAATTGAATACCGAATTTGATATTTTAATTGTAGATACAGCTGCTGGTATTTCAGACATGGTACTGAGCTTCTCGCGTGCAGCGCAAGATGTAATGGTTGTTGTATGCGATGAGCCGACATCAATAACCGACGCTTACGCACTTATTAAAGTATTAAGTCGTGAGCACGGCGTTTATAAATTTAAAATTGTTGCCAATATGGTGCGCAGTATGCGTGAAGGCACTGAATTGTTTGCAAAGCTATCTAAAGTTACCGACCGCTTTTTAGATGTATCAATGGAGCTAGTAGCAACGGTTCCTTATGATGAAAATATGCGCAAAGCAACACGTCGTCAAAAAGTAATAGTAGAGCTCTTTCCAAATTCGCCAGCCGCTCTTGCGTTTAAAACGCTGGCAACAAAAGCAGTTAAATGGCCAATACCCAACCAACCATCTGGGCATTTAGAGTTTTTCATTGAGAAACTAGTAAACGGTTAATTATGACAACACTGGTGAATAGAGCTATGGGATATCAATCAACACAAAATTTAAATGTGATTGTTGAGAAGCATGCATCACTTGTTAAAAAAGTGGCATGTCATCTAATTGCTCGATTACCACCTAGCGTTCAACTTGATGATTTAATTCAATCAGGAATGATAGGCTTAATAGAAGCTTCGAAAAACTTTGATGCAACAAAAGGCGCAAGCTTTGAAACTTTTGCAGGTATTCGTATTCGCGGTGCTATGCTTGATGAAATGCGCCGTGGTGATTGGGCTCCTCGTTCAGTTCACCGTAAAAACAGGCAAGTTGCAGAAGCAATTACTGAGCTCGAAAGTAGTCTGAACCGCGAACCAACGGACATAGAAGTTGCTGAAAAACTTGAAATTTCGCTCAATGAGTACCATCATATTTTAAATGATGCGAATACGAGTAAAATATTAGGCATTGAAGACCTTGGTGTAGATGAGGATGTTATTACTCCTGTAGGCCAAGATTTAGCACAAGATAAACCTTTTAATAATGTTAAAAATGATAGGTTTAATGAGTCTTTGCTAAGTGCAATTAAGTCATTACCAGAGCGTGATGCAATGGTGCTTTCTTTGTACTACAACGATGAAATGAATTTAAAAGAAATAGGACATATACTCGATGTAAGTGAATCGCGTGTAAGTCAGATACATGGTCAGGCGATGATTAAGCTTAAAGCTAAAATCAATGACTGGATAAATTAGTAGTAAGTAAACAAAGGTTAATACCTCACTGGGGGATGTTTTGGATAAAAACATGAAAATTCTTGTAGTTGATGATTTTTCAACGATGAGACGCATTATAAAAAACCTGTTACGTGACTTAGGTTTCACTAACGTTCAAGAAGCTGATGATGGGTCTACAGCTTTGCCTATGTTGCAAAATCAAGTGTTTGATTTTGTAGTTACGGATTGGAATATGCCTGGAATGCAGGGTATTGATCTTTTAAGAGCAATACGTGCGGACGAGAAGTTAAAACATATCCCTGTATTAATGGTAACGGCAGAAGCTAAAAAAGAACAAATAATAGCTGCGGCGCAAGCTGGCGTGAATGGTTATATTGTTAAGCCATTTACGGCTGGAACATTAAAAACTAAATTAGAAAAAGTATTTGAACGCTTAGGCTAATGATGGGGGAGAGGCTTATGCCAGCACCAGCTGCGCCTCAAATAACGTTAGAACAAGCTCGTCAGCTCGTTGTTTTTTTAGAAAATGATGAGCAAGACAAAGCAAATCAGTTGATTTTAGAGGCTGCTTCTAAAGAGCAATCTGAATTATTTGCTGAAGTTGGAAAGTTGACTCGTCAACTGCACGAAGCCCTTAAAAGTTTTGAGCTTGATACTCGCTTAACTGATATAACGACAGATGCGATTCCAGATGCTAAAAAGCGGCTTAATTATGTTATAGAAATGACAGAAAATGCGGCTAATAAAACAATGGATGCAGTGGAAGCGAGTCTTCCTATAGCCCAACAGTTAGCGGACGAAATATCTCATATCAAACCTACATGGGATCGTTTAATGAGCCGCGAGATTGAGCTTGGTGAGTTTAAGCAACTTTGCCATAGCATCGATAAGTTTATGAACAACTCTCATCATAAGACTGATGAGCTTCAAAGCTTAATGACAAATGTACTAATGGCTCAAGACTATCAAGACTTAACAGGTCAAGTTATTCGCCGTGTTATTGAACTTGTTAGGGAAGTAGAAGAAAGTTTACTGCATCTTTTAACTGCGTTTGCTGAACAAGACGACACTAACAGCACCGCGAATAAAGTAGAACAACAAAAAATAAAAGAACCAGTTGCCACACAAACTTTAGCAGGTCCTGAAGGCCCTATTATTGATAAAGAATCGCGTAATGATGTTGTATCTGATCAAGATGAAGTTGATGATCTTTTATCAAGTTTGGGCTTCTAAGAGGAGAGTAACTGCATGTTTGAAGTCGATGAAGATATTTTACAAGACTTTCTTGTAGAGGCTGGAGAAATCCTAGAGCTTTTATCTGAACAGTTAGTTGAGCTGGAAAATAATCCAGAAGATACCGAGTTACTAAACGCTATATTTAGAGGTTTTCACACTGTAAAAGGTGGTGCAGGCTTTTTAGCTATGACAGAACTTGTTGATGCTTGTCACGGTGCTGAAAACGTATTTGATTTACTACGTCAAGGCGTGCGAACAGTCAACTCAGAGTTAATGGATGTTATTTTACAAGCACTAGACACCATTAATGAGATGTTTGCGACTATCCAAAACAGAGACAAGCCTGAACCTGCAGATCCTGAATTACTTCATACTCTTCATATCTTAGGTCTACCTCCAACAGAAGCCAAAGCCACTGAAGCCTCTTCACAAACAGAGGTTGAACAACCTCATAATGAAGTGGTGGATACACCGGTAGCTGATGATGAAGATCCGTTTGCATTTGATGAACTATTTAGCGGAGCGCCTTCGATTAGCGATGCTGAAATAGATGAAATCACTGAAGACGAATTTGAAAGCTTACTTGATGAGCTACACGGTAAAGGACAAGGTCCTGCAGTTGAAAAACCAGTAGCAAGTAGTAGTGATTTTAGTGGTGATATTACTGATGATGAATTTGACAGCTTATTAGACGAGTTACATGGTGTTGGCAGTTTTGGTGAAGTTACGAGCAAACCTGAACAAAATGATGCCAATAAAACACCTGTAGAACCAGCTACACCAGCGGCAAATACAGTTAATTCATCAGATGATGAAATTAGTGATGACGAATTTGAAGCGCTTCTTGATGAACTTCATGGTAAAGGCACTGCTCCTAAATCGATAGAAAGTGCGCCAGCTGCAAAACAACCTGAACCTGTTTCACCGCCAGCTAAACAAGTGAGTGAACCAGTAAAAAAAGCTGCGCCAGCTAAAGCTCCTACTCCAAAACCAGTTGAAAAAGCGCCAGAGAAGCCAGCAGCTAAAGCACCACCAGCAGCAGCTCCAAAAAAATCAGCGCCACCAGCTGCAGAAACCACCGTTCGCGTAGATACAAAACGACTCGATCAGATTATGAATATGGTTGGTGAGTTAGTTCTTGTACGAAATCGTTTGGTTAGTTTAGCGACTAACTCAGACAGTGAAGCGATGGGTAAAGCAATCTCTAACTTAGATGTAGTGACTGCGGATATTCAAGGTGCGGTTATGCAAACGCGAATGCAACCAATTAAGAAAGTATTTGGTCGCTTCCCTCGCGTTGTACGCGACTTAGCACGTAGCTTAAATAAAGATATTGATTTAAAGCTTATTGGTGAAGAAACCGATCTAGATAAAAACTTAGTTGAAGCACTTGCCGATCCGCTTGTGCATTTAGTTAGAAACTCAGTTGACCATGGTATTGAAATGCCCGCTGTCCGTGAAGCTGCAGGTAAGTCTAGAACAGGTAATGTTACTTTATCAGCGTCTCAAGAGGGCGACCATATTTTGCTAACCATCAAAGATGATGGTGCAGGTATGGATGCTGAAAAACTGAAAAAAATTGCAATTAGTAAAGGCGTACTCGATCATGACCAGGCGAGTCGACTTTCTGACACCGAAGCATATAACCTGATTTTTGCACCTGGCTTTTCTACAAAAGAAGAAATATCTGATATTTCAGGCCGTGGTGTAGGGATGGACGTAGTTAAAACTAAGATCACGCAACTTAATGGCTCAGTAAGCATTCAGTCTGAACTTGGTGTCGGTACTATTTTAGAAATAAAAGTACCACTTACCTTGGCTATATTACCGACATTAATGGTCATTGTTGGCGCACAAACATTTGCGTTACCACTGGCTGGTGTTAGTGAGATATTCAATTTGGATTTAACGAAGACGAATGTAGTTGATGGGCAATTAACAATTATTGTGCGTAAAAAGGCGATACCGTTATTTTACCTTGAGCATTGGTTAGTAAAAGGCTCAGATCGTTCTCAGCGAAAATCTAAAGGTCACGTCGTTATTGTACAAATTGGTACGCAACAAATTGGTTTTGTTGTTGATTCATTAATTGGCCAAGAAGAAGTAGTGATTAAGCCGCTTGATGCGTTACTTCAAGGAACGCCAGGTATGGCAGGCGCTACAATAACTTCGGATGGCGGCATTGCACTGATTTTAGACGTTCCAAACATGTTAAAACATTACGCAGGCTAATAATAAAGTAGGTATATATTTAATATATACCTACGCATAAATTTAATAAGAGAGCTAAATGGCCGTTAAAGTTTTAGTTGTTGATGATTCAAGCTTTTTTCGCCGTAGAGTAAGCGAAATCCTTGAGCAAGATAGCGATATACAAGTTATAGGCTTTGCTGTTAATGGCAGAGAGGCTGTTGAGAAAGCAGCTCAATTGCGTCCTGACATGATCACCATGGATGTCGAAATGCCTGTGCTTGATGGTATTAGCGCAGTTAAAGAGATAATGGCGAGTAACCCAACTCCTATCTTAATGTTTTCATCACTTACACGTGATGGTGCAACAGCAACGTTTGATGCGTTAGATGCTGGCGCAATGGATTTTTTACCGAAAAAATTTGAAGATATTGCGCGCAATAATGAAGATGCAATTAAGCTTTTGCAAAGTAAAGTAAAAGATATAGGGCGAAGACGTTTACCGCGAACATTTAGAGCGGCAACACCAGCTAAACCAGTCATTTCAACTAAACCAACAAGTTCACTTTCGCAAAGAGCAAGCACGTCAACAACTCAAATCAAGCAGCCTGATAGAAGCTTTCAAAGAGCTGCGCCTGCTGCATCGACAAGTTCAAATGTTGCCTCAATGCGAGCAAGTGGAAAACAATATCAACTTTTAGCTATTGGTACTTCTACAGGTGGTCCTGTTGCTCTGCAAACTATATTGACTCAATTGCCTGCTAATTTTCCTCACCCTATTTTACTGATTCAGCACATGCCCGCTGCATTTACACCTGCGTTTGCAGCGCGCTTAAACGGTTTGTGCCAAATAAAAGTGAAAGAAGCACAACAAGGCGATCGCTTACAACCAGGAACTGCTTATTTAGCGCCTGGCGGGCAGCAGATGATGGTAGAGGGGCGTGGAGCAAATAGAACGCTGCGCGTATTTGAAGATCATAGCGAGAGAATAAGTTATAAACCAAGCGTAGATGTAACGTTTGCTAGTGCAGCTAAAACGTACCAAGGTGATGTACTTGCTATTGTTTTAACAGGTATGGGCGCTGATGGTCGTGATGGTGCAAGAATGTTAAAACAAACGGGGGCAACTATTTGGGCACAGGATGAGAAAAGCTGTGTCGTTTATGGAATGCCCCAAGCAATTGCTAATGCGGGGCTTTCAAGTGAAAGCTTAGCATTGAGCGATGTTGCAGCGCGTATAATGAGAGAGGTAGGTTGTGGATAAACTCTCAATATTTGGACTATTGGTAGCACTTAGTGCAATAGGTCTAGGTTATTCTTTAGAAGGCGGTGTTGTTTCAGCTTTATTTAATGGCCCTGCGCTTATTATTGTACTAGGTGGCACGCTTGGCGCTGTTATGTTGCAAACCTCTGCTAGCACATTCAAAAAGATGCTAAATATGAGCTCGTGGGTTTTTTTTGCACCACAATACGATATTGAAGACGCAATAGAGCAAGTTAAACGATGGTCTCATAAAGCACGTCAAGAAGGTTACTTAGCGCTTGAGAATGAAGCCTTAGCTCACCCAGATGCGTATGCAGCAAAAGGTTTAAGCTTACTTGTCGATGGCTGCTCAGAGCAAAAACTACGTGACACGCTTGAAATTGATTTACTGCTAGAGCGCGATCGTTTGCTTGAAGCCGCGCGTGTTTATGAAGCAATGGGGGGTTACAGCCCTACCATTGGTATTTTAGGTGCGGTGCTTGGCTTAATACAGGCAATGTCGTTTATTACCGATCCACAAATGCTTGGCGCCGGCGTTGCAACGGCATTTATTGCGACCATTTATGGTGTTGGTTTAGCTAATTTATTGTTTTTACCTATGGCAAATAAGTTAAAACAGCGTGTAGAGCAAAAAATGCTTTACCATGAAATGCTTGCTGAAGGCGTTATTGCAATAAGCATAGGTGAAAGCCCAGTAAATATAGAATTAAAGCTTGAAGCCTATCGTGTAGAGCGCCCTAATTTAGTGGACGAATAACATGTTACGCCGACGACTTCGTCACTCTGCTGCTAAAAGTCAACATACCGAACGTTGGCTTGTATCGTATGCCGATTACATGACTATTATGTTTGCTTTTTTTGTGGTTCTGTATGCGATAGCGATTAATAAAGAAGAACAATTCCAAATATTGTCAGATTCCCTTGAACAGGTTTTTGATAAGTCAGCTCGCCAATACTCCCAGCAAGGTGAAGGTGTCAACGGTAATGGAATATTGACAGATAGAGTGACACCTGAACAAGAAGTTCTTTATGGCGAAAGTATATTAAAAGAAGAGCAAGGTCCTGAGCTACTCGACGGCCAAAGTGATACAAGCAACATCCAGCAAAAGTATTTAGGCAAACCTCTTGATAGTTTATTAATTAAATTACAGTCAGCGCTTATTGATGAAATCCGTGATGGAGAAGCCAGTTTAGAGCTTAACCAAGATTGGCTGATTATAGAGCTAAGCTCAGGTATGTTATTTTCAAGTGGTAGTTCAGTTGCACACTCTCGAGCAAAACAGGTCGTCAAGATTGTTAAAGATATTATTGCACCAGTAGATAACTATGTAAGAGTACGAGGTTATACTGATGATGAAAGTATTCGCAATGAAATATTTCGCTCAAATTGGGAACTGTCGGTAGCTAGAGCCACGTCAATTTTAGTAGAGCTGGAAGCATTAGGCATTAATTCAGCTAGAATGGCGATAGAAGGTTATGGCCAATATTCACCTTTTGCAAGTAACGATACAGAACAAGGGCGCGCAGAAAATCGTAAAGTTGTTATCGCACTTTCTAAGTATGGATTACCGCCAAAACAAGAGGTTAAAAGTGACGGGCAAGCTGATGAGCCTGCAGTGATTGAACCTGAAATTGAACTTCCTTCAGATGACGATACAATAAAAATAATTCGTTTGCCTCATGGTGGTATTCGCATAACAACGCGCAATGAACAGTAATTAGGATGTAATGTGAAGATTTGGACTGTCGCTAATCAAAAAGGAGGGGTTGGTAAAACAACAACCGCAGTGAGCCTTGCCGGTATTTTGGCATTACAAGGTAAACGTGTGTTGCTTATAGATACAGACCCTCATGCGTCACTCACTTATTACTTTGGCATTGACTCAGAGGATTTAGAAGTCAGTGTGTACGATATTTTTGCCCGTGGTACAAGTATGCAAAGTGAAGAGATACTCCAAGCTTTGTGTCCATCAACACTTCAAAACCTGGATATTTTACCTGCGACTATGGCAATAGCTACACTTGATCGAAGTATGGGTAATAAAACAGGGATGGGGTTAATACTAAAAAAAGCGCTTGCAAAAATTAGCGAACATTACGATTATGCCATTTTAGATTGCCCTCCAGTTTTAGGGGTGTTAATGGTCAATGCGCTTGCAGCAAGTGAGCGAATTTTAGTGCCAGTGCAAACGGAGTTTTTAGCACTCAAAGGGCTTGATAGAATGATGCGTACTATGGATTTGATGCAATCCTCTCAAGCAAAAGATTATCAATATACTATAATTCCTACCATGTACGACAAACGTACCAAAGCATCGTTAGAAGCATACAAAACATTGCAAAGTACATATGGTGATAAAGTTTGGCCAGGTGTGATACCGGTGGATACCAAATTTAGAGATGCAAGCTTTGCACAAAAAGTACCTGTAGAGTATTGTCCTCGCTCGCGCGGTGTATACGCATATAAAGCACTGCTAGAATATTTAATTGAACAAGGTTAATGAATGAGTAAGCAATTGTTTGCTAATGAAAAAGTAATGAAACAATACCTCGGGGCTTTGTTATGTGAAGATGAGCCTGTAGATAACCTTGAGCCAGTTGCAAAATTACTTGAGCAAATCCCAGATGATTCACAACAGCATATTCATTCAAAACCTAAAGAACAATTAAAAGCAGCAGAGAGTACATTTGATAATGACTTGCTCAATGTTGAAATTGAGCCAATAGCTGAGCCAGCGTTTGAAACTGAAAAAGTTAATGAAGTGGTTGACGAGGAAGTAATAGCACCTGCAATTACTACTATAGAAAAGCCAGAGCTGGAGATTGTAACTACTAGCCAATCAGACTATTTTGATGGTGAATTTCAGGCATTGTTTTTTGAAGTTGCTGGCTTGACCTTGGCTGTGCCATTAAAAGCACTTGGTGGAATACATCAATTAGGTGAAGTAAATCATTTGTTTGGTAAGCCGAAATGGTTTAAAGGCGTTATGCTCAACAGAGAAGAAAAGCTTAATGTTGTTGATACTGCGCGTTGGGTTATGCCAGAAAAATATGATGATAAATTAGAGGCATCTTTAGATTATCAATATTTGATTACACTAGGTGATAGCCAGTGGGGTTTATTAGCTGAAAAGTTGATAAATAACATTACATTGAGTAAAGAAGATGTAAAATGGCGTACAAATAAAAGCAAGCGCCCATGGCTTGCTGGCGTTATAAAAGAAAAAATGTGTGCTTTGATAGACGTAGATAATTTAAATATATTATTAGAGAAAGGCTTAGATAGCCGTCAGTAGTAATGACCATTACGGGGTAATAGCATGAATCAAGATAAATTACTGTCAGCAAATAAAAACGCAGATAATAACGATGAAATTTTACAGTGGGTTACGTTTAAGCTAGAGGAAGAAACCTACGGCGTAAATGTAATGCAAGTACAAGAAATACTTCGTTATACAGAGATAGCTCCTGTACCAGGTGCACCTTCATATGTGATTGGTATTATTAACTTACGCGGCAACGTTGTTACCGTTATTGATACTCGCGCACGTTTTGGTTTGCTAGCTGCTGATGCAACTGACAACTCTCGCATCTTAATTATTGAAGCAGAAGAGCAAGTTATTGGTATTTTAGCCGACAGCGTATCGGAAGTGGTTTACTTGCGCAGCTCTGAAATCGACAGTGCGCCAAATGTTGGTACTGAAGAAAGCGCTAAGTTTATTCAAGGTGTTTGTAACCGCGATAATGAATTACTGATTTTGGTTGATTTAAATAAGTTACTCAGTGATGACGAATGGGATGAGTTAAGCGATATATAAGCTTTACCAAATAAATTATGGTGTTACTTAGTATAGCTATATCAGCGTTAGCGGTAGGACTTATATCGCTGGCGTTAATTATTGCATTAAAAAATAAACACGCGAATGAAATTAATGCTGTATCGCAGCAGCTTAAAGATAGCTCTGAGCAGACTCATATTTTGCGCAGTGAAATTTCGGAGATTAGAACCGGGCTCTTAAGTATTGGTAAGCGAGTGCTTGAAGTCGAACAACAAAACCAAGATTTAATGCAACAGCAAGCGGCGCAAAAATACGATGACCCTGATGCTAAAATTTACTCCCGTGCAGTAAAAATGGTTGAGTTAGGTGCAGACCTTGATGAAGTAATACGCGAGTGCGAACTACCACGAGCAGAAGCCGAATTACTATTTTCATTACATAAACAAAAAGGTGCTTAGCGCCTTTTTTTATGTGCGGATAAATTGGCTCAAGCCTTAATATTTAATTTACCTTGAAAATCCTGCCAACCTGGCGGAAATTGACCTCTTAATACATACGAAAACGCAATAAGCTCTGCAATAACATAATAAAGTTCTTTAGGAATTTCTTCTCCTAACTCTAAATGCGACAACGTTTTAGCAAGTGCTGCATCTTCGTGGATCATAATTCCTTTTAGTTTAGCCGCTGCTATTATTTCATCAGCTAATTCACCAAACCCCTTAACACTTACAGTGGGTGTGTTACCAGCTTCGTACAAAAGCCCAATGGCTGACTTATTAATCGGTGTTCCACTCATAGCTAAACCTTAATATTAATAATTGCGTGAGATTTATAGAATGCCTGATTGTTGGCATCGCCTCGCCTTAAATTGAGCTCGCCAACTTGTAAGCCATGTTTAGCTAGTTTTGATCTTAAATTATCTAAGTGAGGGTGAGCAATTGCACTTACTTCTTGGCTCGAGGCTAATAGCTGGCAATCGAGTGCTTTATCCATTAACTCTGCAGTAATTTGTAGCTGCCCAAGTTGGGCATAATCAAAGTTTAATCTGACAAACCATACATTTTTATCTTCTAATTTACCGGCGCTTGGCTTTTTATACTGTCCAAGTGTTATTTCTGTTTGGGCTGCTTCTGGAGGTAATCTCATCGGTAATAAAAATTGTGCAAGCGGGTTTGTGTCTGGCTGTTGATTTGGTGTTGAGACACTTACTTGGGTAAGTGTGTTTTTAACGTGTACGATTTCGCTGGCCAAAGCTTGTACTTGAGCTTGTTGAAGCTGTTCAAGCATTTTTGCTCCCGTGTTACCCATTTTAAAAGTAGGTATAAGTACTTGTAAGAGAGCATCTAAGCCAGTTTGATTATTAAAACTGATAGGCGTTACTGATTGGCTAATTATAGGGGCTGCTAAAATACTCACAGCCACCTGTTCAAGCCCTTTAGTGAAACTACTTTGCAGCATATCACCCGCTAGTTGAGTGGGCTGTAAAGTTGCAAGTATCTCACGCTGTATGGTTGCAGGGTTTATGTTATTACTTGAAACCATACGGTTAAATGCTTGATTAATTAAGCGAGTTAAATCAGGGGTGTCTTTTGTTGCCTTATTTGTAATATCAGTAATTTGACTGCTTAAAAGTTGTTTATTGTAAGCCAGCCTATCTGTAGGGGTTGTGGCATCAGGAAGCTTTAATAATGTACTTAATAGTTTTGCTTCTATTGGTTGTAGCATTTGACTACGAGAGGGCGCATTAGATAACGGCTCAGTTAACAAGGTAATGCTTTTAGTGTTCACTGTGCTTGTGTTGTTTTGATTGTTATCGTTTATTGCAAGCTGTGCTGAGGAGGTGGTAAGTCCCTTAGTGGCTACTTCATTGGTAGGGTTAAGCAAAGTGTTCGATTTACTGCTTTCACTAGTAATAAGGGGTTTTGGTTGGCTTGCTTTTAAATCACTTGGCATAGCGCTCGCCACTTCACCTGGAGTAGAATTATTTGTTATTGGCGTGTACGTTGCTGCTGTGTTTGTAGGTGTTTGCCAAACACTAACACTTCCTTTTACTAGTTGCGTTAATTGTACAATAGGCGGGAGCCTTGAAAAATGCTCTGGCAAAATATTGCTCGTATTGTTATTTAACGCAGTACTTACACTTTGAGTAATGTTAACTCTATTTAGCGGTGATTCACTCAGTTGTATAGCTAAAGACGTTTTTTGTTGCGTGGGCGAAGTTGATAGCTGCGTTAACTCAGATTTACTTATTGCAGCAAAAGGCTTATTTTCAAAATATTTAACCGCATCATTAATTCGCGTTTTTAAATCACTAAAACTATTTTGTAGCCACGATTTTATTGGGCTATTTAGGGTCAATAATGGATTTACTTTAATATTACTCGCAGAAACGGCTACTTCAGGTGCATTGCTTTTTTGCGCCAAAAGTAACTCGTTAAATGGTTTTGAGAATGAGTTGTTAAGCGTTACTTTTATATTGTTTGTATCGGTTTTAATAAATAATTTATCTGCCTGGTTTACTAAATTTACTTTAATAGGTGTATTAGGTAGTTCGGCAAGTTGTTGATTGGTAATAGGTGTTGTAAACGAACCTGACTTTTGAGGATGAGTTAAAATAGCCAGTTTTGGTGTTGCTTGAAGCTGTGCACTGGGTAATAAGGCCGCGAGCAAATTAGTAAGTTTAGTTTGGCTAAGTGGTTGCGAGTGAACCGTATCAGCAAAGCGGTTAATAATATTAATCTGCGCGCCTTTATTAGTCGTACTAACAACTACTTTTAAAGGCTGTTCTGTTGTAAGTAACTGGGCTACGTCTTTATTTATGGCAATACTTGCGTTGAGTTTATCAATAACTAACTTGGGAGACGGGGATACAGCAACTTGTACATCCATTGGTTGGCTTTGTACCTCAGTGCCCGTGCTTACATAATTTAACAAGCGCTGCAATTGTACCGGCTGATTTAAAGTAAGGGTTGTACTGTTTGGCGATATGTTGAGCTGCTTACCATCAGGGCTGATTTGTATGTTAGCACTGACTATTTTTTGCAGGTTTTGTGGTGCGCTTGTAGTGCCAAGCCTTAATGTTTGCCAATGCTTATCAATAAATACATCAAGCGTAATCGAGTCTTTCGAAAATTGGATGTTTTTAGCCGCAAGTACCTCACTAGGTAACTGTGGTAACTCATTGGTCTGGCTGTGAGCAGATTGATTGATAACCAATGAGTTAGATAATGTTATTTGCGTTGGTGTATTCATTATTTTAAATCAAGTTTTTGTTAATCGATTATAAAGCAATATTCGTATTACCCTATCATTATGGTAGACTAACGCCTAATTTTTGGCAGAGAGAATCGTCATCTTGTTACACATTAAGTCCGTCACCTGCATCAAGCAAGATCGTTGTTTGTTTGCGGATCTTAATTTTAGCCTTAATAGCGGTCAAATCATGCAATTAGCGGGTCCTAATGGGGCTGGTAAAACATCGCTATTGCGTATTATTGCTGGCTTTTCTGTGCCTGATGAAGGGTCTGTTTTGTTCCAAGATCAACCTATATCTAAGTACTATGAAGAGTATGCCAGAGAGCTGCTTTTTATAGGGCATAAAACAGGTGTAAGTACTCAGCTTAGTGCAGTTGAAAATGTTCGCCACTGGTTACAAATTAATGGCTACATAAATGAGCCTGATTTATATCCTATTTTAGCGCAACTTGGCCTTGTTGGACTTGAAGACGTACCCGTTAGAATGTTATCTGCTGGACAACAAAGACGTGTAGCGCTTGTTAGGCTTTGGTTAAGTGATGCTAAATTATGGGTACTTGATGAGCCATTTACCGCGCTTGATAAAAGCGGTGTCGCCTTTTTACAGCAGCGATTTACTGAACACTTACAAAGTGGTGGTGCCATTTTATTAACGACCCACCAAGACTTAACGACCCACTTTAGTAACTTACAAACGGTTACACTGGAGTATCGCCACTAATGACTCGTCAACACTCTTATTGGTTGCTATTTAGTGCGGTATTTACCAAAGATGTAAAACTTGCGTTTCGCCAGCGCGCCGAAATTGTAAATCCTATTTTATTCTTCTTAATTGTAATTTCATTATTTCCGTTAGCAATAGGGCCTGAGCCCGGTCTACTTGCGAGAATGGCGCCAGGTATTATTTGGGTTGCCGCATTACTCTCTACCATGTTGGGTTTAGATAAGTTGTTTAGGGATGATTTTAACGATGGCTCGTTGGAGCAGTTAATTGCATCCTCTTATCCATTATCGCTAACCGTACTTGCTAAAGTGGCTGCTCATTGGGTGGTAACAGGTTTACCGCTTGTATTAATGACCCCGTTGTTTGCGTTGTTGTTAAACCTAGAAAGTACGGCGTTAACAGCGACTGTTTTAACATTATTATTAGGCACACCATTATTGAGCTTTATTGGCGCAATAGGCGCTGGGCTTACTGTGGGATTACAAAAAGGGGGTATTTTGATGAGTTTACTCGTACTGCCTTTGTATATTCCTGTTTTGATTTTTGCAACGTCGGCTATCGATACCAGTACAATGTCGCTGGATTATAGTGGGCAGCTTGCCATCCTTGGTGCAATGTTACTTATTGCTATTATTAGCGCACCAATTGCCATATCGTCAGCTTTAAAAGTGAGTGTAAGTTAATGTGGAAGTGGTTACATCCCTATGCTAAAGCAGAGCGTGCATACCAGTTATGCAATACGTTACTGCCTTATTTTGCCGTAGTTACCGTAGTTAGTATGATTGTTGGATGGGTATGGGGGCTTGGTTTTGCACCTGCCGATTACCAACAAAAAGACAGCTACCGTATCATCTTTATTCATGTGCCTTCTGCCATTTTATCTATGGGGGCTTACTCATCAATGGCTATTGCAGCTGTTGTTGCACTTGTATGGCAACTACGAAATGCCGAGCTTGCTGTTATTGCTATTGCGCCTGTTGGTGCATGTATTACTGCTATAGCGCTAATTACTGGCGCTGCATGGGGCAAACCTATGTGGGGTGCTTGGTGGGTATGGGATGCGCGTTTAACGTCTGAGCTTATTTTATTATTTTTATATCTTGGCGTGCTTTCGCTTTACCATGCATTTGAAGATAAGAAGTCAGCAGGGCGTGCGGCTTCTATTTTAGCAATTGTTGGCGTAATTAATTTACCTATTATTCATTACTCTGTTGAGTGGTGGAATACGTTACACCAAGGTGCAAGCATTACAAAGCTGGATACAAAAGCGATAGATCCAAGTATGTTTTGGCCTCTTATGGTTAATATTTTAGCCTTTGCTGCTTTTGTTGGAACAGTGACTTTAATTCGTCTTAAAAATGAAATTTTGCAACGAGAAAAGCACCGACCGTGGGTACGCTCGTTGTTAAATAAGGGGTAATTATGCAGTTTGACTCTTTTTCTGATTTTATTGCAATGGGAGGTTATGGATTTTATGTCTGGCTTTCTTTTGGTACATGCGCACTTATTTTACTCGGTATTTTAGTGAACTCTTTGAGAGACACCAAACGTATTATGGCTTCAGTGGAGCAACAAATAATACGTGAAGCGCGAATTAAAAAAGCTAAGCAGGAACAAATTTCATGAATCCAAGACGTAAAAAGCGCCTATTGGTAATCATTGCCGTACTGTTTGGTATTGGTGGGTCAATTGGTTTAGTGCTTTATGCACTGCAAGAAAATATTAATCTTTTTTATACGCCAAGCGAATTAATTGATGGCAAAGGCCCTAACAAAGAAAAGCCACATATAGGTCAAAAGTTACGTATTGGCGGCATGGTTGTGCCAGGCACGGTCGAGCGTAATGAACAAAGCTTACAAGTAAGCTTTAAGCTAATAGATACAGGTCCACTAGTGACTGTGCGTTATCAAGGCATATTGCCAGACTTGTTTCGTGAGGGGCAAGGCATTGTAGCGCAGGGCGTATTAGTCGAACCTAATGTTATTGAAGCATTTGAAGTGCTTGCAAAGCATGACGAAGAATATATGCCAGCAGAAGTTGCAGAGGCAGTTAAAGGTATTAAGCACGAAAAACCAAAATACAACTTAGATAGTGGTAATTAGCTATGATCCCAGAAATTGGTTATTTTTCTTTAACGCTTGCCATGGTGCTAAGCGTCTTACTGTGTATTTTTCCTCTTTGGGGCGCGCATACCGGTAATCTTCGATTAATGCGTGCGGCTCCGTCTTTAGCAATAGGCCAGTTTGCTTTTGTACTAATCTCTTTTGCTGCACTTATTTATGCAAGTTTAACAGACGACTTTACCGTATCTTACGTAGCGTATCATTCAAGTAGTACGCTGCCTTGGTACTATAAAATCACCTCTACGTGGGGCGGTCATGAAGGTGCTATTTTATTATGGTTAGTAATGCAAGCGGGTTGGACTGCTGCTGTAGCAGCGCGTTCTAAATCATTACCTTGGGTATTACGTGCTCGCGTACTGGGTGTACTTGGTTTTTTAGGTGTAGGTTTTATGATGTACACCTTACTGCTTTCAAGCCCGTTTGAACGCCTACTTCCTTATTTTCCGGTAGAAGGGCGTGATTTGAATCCGCTGCTTCAAGATCCAGGTATGATTATTCATCCACCATTATTGTACATGGGTTATGTGGGGCTGTCGGTTGCTTTCTCCTTTGCTATAGCTGCATTGTTAACTGGTAAACTCGATAACACATGGGCTAAATGGTCACGCCCGTGGACGATGACTGCCTGGGGGTTCTTAGGTCTAGGTCTTACTATTGGTAGCTGGTGGGCGTATTCAGAATTAGGCTGGGGCGGCTGGTGGTTTTGGGATCCAGTAGAAAACGCAGCGCTTATGCCTTGGCTTGTTGCAACCGCATTACTGCATTCATTAAGTGTGACAGAAAAGCGCGGCATATTTAAATCATGGACAGTATTACTCGCAATTGCAGCATTCTCTTTAAGCTTGCTAGGTACATTTATTGTACGCTCGGGTATTATTGTATCGGTACATGCGTTTGCTACAGACCCTGATAGAGGCTTATTTATACTCGCCTTTTTAGGCATTGTTGTTGGTGGTGGCTTGGCGTTATATGCAATGCGTGTATCGCAGGTACACAGCGAAGGGCGTTATAAGTTTGTATCGCGCGAAGTGGCGTTATGGCTCAATAATATATTTTTAGTGGTTGCTACATTAATTGTTATGTTAGGTACATTGTTGCCAATGGTTCATAAAGAAATGGGCTTAGGTAGCATTTCTATTGGCGAACCGTTTTTTAATAAAATGTTTGCAATCATTTTAGTACCGTTTGCTATTTTGATGGGTATTGGACCACTTTTACGTTGGAAGCAAAACAAGTGGGCTTTTTTGCAAAACAAAATATTAATGGGGGTATTAGCAAGTGTTGTGATTACCTGTGCTTGGTTGTTCTCAAGTTACGATTTAGTAAAACCACTTACATTATTAGCGACAACACTGGCGGTTTGGATTGCAATATCAACAGGGATTGATATTTACACCAAAGCAGCTGTACACGGGAGCTTAAAAGTAGGCTTAAAACGCTTTACTGTAAGTTACTGGGCTATGGTACTTGGGCATATTGGTATTGCATTTATTATTGCGGGCGTAACACTTACCTCGGCTTATTCAGTAGAGCGTGATGTATCGATGAAACCGGGTGAAACAGCACAGCTTAATGAGTATGAATATCGCTTTGATGGCGTTAAAACTATTCGTGGGCCAAACTACAGCGGTCATGCGGGCGTTGTATCTGTGCTTAAAAATAATGAGCTAGTAACACGTTTACACGCCGAAAAACGTAAATATGACATTGGTATGCAGTTTATGACTGAGGCGGCAATAGATGCCGGTTTTAAACGTGATTTATACCTAGCATTAGGTGAGCAATTAAGTGGTGATGCATGGTCACTTCGCATTTATCATAAACCATTTGTACGCTGGATATGGATTGGTGGCGTGCTTATGTCATTAGCAGGTTTCATGATTTTGTTTGATAAACGTTACCGTACATCAGCTAAAACAGCCCGTAAAGATGTTCCGGAGAGTGTTTTATGAACCGTAAAATTTTAGCTATTGCTCCGCTTTTAGTGTTTGCTTTTGTGTGTGTATTTTTATACCAAGGTCTTTTTGCCAACCCTCGTGAAATTCAAACAGGGCGGTTAGGTCAAGAAATGCCAGCATTTAATTTACCTGATTTAATGCAAGACAATAAGCAGTGGACTAACGAGTCGTTAAAAGGTGAAGTTTACTTATTAAATGTATGGGGTACGTGGTGCCCAACATGTTTAGTCGAACTTGGTTATTTAACTAAGTTACGTGAACAAGGCGTTAAAATTATTGGACTATATTACGTACAAGGTTACGACGCTGATTTTGATGGCCCGTTTGATATGCAATCACTTCGCAGCGAAGTCACTGATATGCTGCAACGTGCAGGTGACCCTTACCAATTTAATATTTTAGATTTACACCGTACTTTGTCGTTGGATTTAGGCGTGTCGGGTGCGCCAGAAACTTTTTTAGTCGATAAAAAAGGCACTATTTTGTTGCATCACACCGGTGATATAAATCCGCGAGTATGGCGAGCTAAATTTGCGCCAATTATGCAGGAGCTTAAATAATGAAGTGGTTACTACTTACGCTTAGCCTTTTTGTAAGCATGGGTGCGTTTGCACAGCAAGATCGCTATCAATTTGATAACAACAAACAAGCAATATTGTTTGAAGAGTTAACCAAAGAACTACGTTGCCCTAAGTGTCAAAATC
Source organism: Pseudoalteromonas sp. SR44-2 (assembly GCF_014163745.1). Taxonomy (NCBI): domain Bacteria; kingdom Pseudomonadati; phylum Pseudomonadota; class Gammaproteobacteria; order Alteromonadales; family Pseudoalteromonadaceae; genus Pseudoalteromonas; species Pseudoalteromonas sp. SR44-2. Next base: position 68,792 of record NZ_JACJDW010000012.1, read on the forward strand.
AAAACATTGCGGACTCCGACGCTGTTGTTGCTAAAGACTTGCGCGATAAAGTGCTCGTATTGGTTAAAGAAGGTAAAAGCAAAGACGAAGTGATTGATTATATGATTGACCGCTTTGGCTATTTTGTTCATTACGACCCACCTGTTACACCAGCGACTTTAGTGCTGTGGGTACTACCTGTGTTAATTGTAATTGTTGGCTTTGGTTTTATTGTTATTCGCCAACGAAAAGCATCAGTAAAACAAACATGGAGCAGCGACGATGAAATGCTGCTAGCGAAGCTAATTGAACAAAATAAACGTCAGGAGCAAAGCTAAATGATTTTAATGTGGGCGTGTTTTGCCTTACTCACACTGGTTGCTCTTAGCTTTGTTATGATACCTTTTTTAAAAAAAGAGCGTGTTCAAACGATTACTCATAACGCCAATGCTGAATTAATTAGTATTTATGAGCAGCGTTTAGTCGATTTGCAAACTGATTTAGATAATCAACGCATTGATAGCGTAAATCACGCAGAATCAATTGTTGAATTAAAACGTCGCTTATTGAACGAGCTATCACCAGAGAAATCACTTAACAGCAAAGGTAATAATCGTATTTTTGCTTTAACAGGCGGTGCATTTGTTCTTGCGCTTACAGGGATTTTTTATAGTTTTACAGGCAGTCAGCAGCAAATTTCGGCTTGGCATGATGCAATGGATAATTTAGCTGATTATGGCGAGCGTGCTGTAATGCAAAAAGGTGAGCCGCTTAGTCAAAATGAGCTGCAGGCTTTTGCATTGGCGCTTCGTACTAAACTTAGCCGCTCTGGCGATGATGAAGTTGCTTGGATGCTACTTGGTCGAGTGGCTATGTCGCTTAATGAATTTGACATGGCGCAGCAGTCATTTGATAAAGCACTACGTATGAACCCTGATAATATGCAGGTTCTTATTAGTTACAGTCAGGTTTTATTACTTGAAGGTAGCGAAGCTAATATGACTCGCGCGGCAGGTATGCTTTCAAAAGTGCTAAACGTTGAGCCTACTAATTTAGATGCTATTTCGTTACTAGCGCTGATAGCGTATGAGCGTAAAGATTGGCCGCAAGCTAAAACTGCATTTGAAGTTTTATTGGCGAGCATGGAAAAAAATGATTCACGTTATAACATGATCTCAGAACGTATTGCTGATATTGAGCAGCAAATGCAAAGTGAAGGCTCAGTTATGCCAGTTACTACTACAACGGGTGCTATTGCAGTTACAGTCGACATTGCAAAAGAGCTTATTGATAAACAGCCAAAAGACGGTATTTTGTTTATATTTGCAAAAGCTGCAACTGGCTCACCTATGCCATTGGCTGCTGTTAAGCTGACTAAATATTCATTTCCAATTACAGTTGAGTTGAGTGATAGTAGTGCAATGGTTGCAGGGCTTAACTTATCTAGTGCAGAAAATATTATTATTTCGGCACGTATTTCTATCGATGACTCTGTTATGCCAAGCTCTGGTGAGCTAGAAGGTCATTCACAGGCGTTAAAGCGTGAAAGTGTAAGTGACTACCAACTTCAAATTGATACATTAATACCTTAAGGACGTTAGATGTTAAAACACAGTTTTACTTTTTTATGTTTATTGATACTAGCCGGCTGTGCTCAAGTACCTCAAAGCAAAGTAGATGACAGAGATCCGCTGCAAAGTATTAATCGTCCATTATATGACTTTAATATGGATGTACTGGATGCTTATTTATTGCGCCCAGTTGCTGTAGGTTATGTTGAAGTAACGCCTGTACCGGTAAGAAACGGTATTGTTAATTTTACAGGTAATATCACCGCACCTGTAGATATGATCAATGCGGGTTTGCAAGGTAAACCGGGTAATGCAAGCGTGAGCTTAGCACGCTTTTTAGTTAACTCTACTGTCGGTCTGTTTGGTATCTTTGATGTTGCAAGCTCACTAGGTCTTGAAATAGTCGATGAAGACTTTGGGCAAACATTGGGTGTATGGGGCGTAGGTGATGGCGCCTATTTAATGCTACCAGGTATGGGGCCAACAACAGCACGTAACCTGACCGGTGATGTAGTCGATAACTTTGTATTACCTGAAGTTGCGCTAACGACTCCACAAACTATTTTAGTATTTGTTTTAAAAGCAGTTGAGGCGCGTGCATCATTAATCCCACAAGAAGGGCTATTAAATGATTCACTTGATCCGTACTTATTTGTAAAAGATATTTACTTCCAGCGTCAAATTTATGAGCTGTACGATGGCAACCCACCTATAAAAGAAGAGCCAGCTGATTTTGATGAAGACTTTTTAGAAAGTTTATAATTGAAGCCAATGATAAAAACGCCAGCTAAATGCTGGCGTTTTTTATTGACTGTTTATATATAATCTGAACTTTGGCTAGAGAAAAATAAACTTAAGTATCATTATGATTCAATATATTAGTAAATACCTTAACCAGAGTTCGGGTTACTTATTTTTCGTTAACTATTAACTGCATTTGCTCATTAACCCAAGTGAGTGCTTCATGATAGGCATCAGGAACTTTTTCACCTAGGTTTAGCTCTTTCGTTAATTCGTTTGCGGCTGACCAGTTAGCTTGTTCATAATACTTAACTAAGTTTAAATATTTTGCCAGCAAGCCTTCATCGTTTAATAAGGCTGCTTTTATGTCATTCGAAAGTGGAAGCTTTTTCATAACGCTTTCCATTCTCTCATCTAAAATAGCATCCATAAGAGACATCATACCGGTTAAAAATGCCATGCCGGTATCTTTAAATTGTCCATGGGATATAGCGAGTAACTCACCAAAACGAGCGCGCGTAAGCGATAGCCTAATTAGCTCTACAGGTTTATCCGCTGATACTTGCGCTGCAAATAATAATGATAATAGTTTTTTAATTTCGTTAGCACCAAGCACTATAAGGGCTTGCTTAATGGTACTTATTTCAGCACGCCTTGCAAAGGCAGCAGAATTTGAATACCTAAGTAATTTGTAAGATAGGTTTACATCACGCTCAAACACATCAGTGATTTTTTTAAGATCCATATCAACGCTTGATGTTTCGTAAAGTAATTCAGCTAATGCCATTTCTGAAGGCGGTAGAGCCTTACTTTGTACCATTTCAGGTTTTGAGAAGAAAAATCCTTGGAAATAATCAAAACCAAGCTCTAGGGCTTGTTGGTAAATTTCATAGGTTTCTACTTTTTCGGCAAGTAACTTAATATGCGAGTGCAGTTTTAAATCATTAAGAACCGTTTTTATTGTATCTATATCAGATGCTAAAAAGTCTATTTTAATAATATCAATAAATGGATAAAAGTGGCGCCAAACAGGCTGATGAATATAGTCATCAAGAGCAATAGTGTAACCTTTATCTTTTAGATCTTTCACTATGGCTAATAATCGCTTCCCAGGTTGCACAGTTTCAAGGATTTCTACAACTACAGTATCTTTGCCCAGTAGTGTTGGGTAGCCCTTTGATAGCGTTTCTAGGGTGAAATTTATATAGGCGGGTTTATTGTCGGTTAAATCTTCTAAGCCGAAATTAAACTGACTACCTTCAATTAGTCGTGTAGTTGCCTCGTCACCATCTATATCAGGAAATACGTTATCAACGCCATCGCGAAATAAAAGTTCATATCCGATGAGCTTTTTATCTCTGTCTAAAATAGGTTGGCGTGCAGCGTAAAAATACATAAACAGTTCCGTAAGAGTAATGTAATTGGGTATTGTAATAATATATGGCAAAAGACTCAAAATAGCATTACGTATATTTGCTAGATTAATAAATTATCATTAAAAATTAAGGTGTTTCTAGTATTTAATTTATTATATTTCACCAATTCGCTTTAAAATCATTCAACATGAGTGTTTTTGTATCAGGTGAGGGCAACAAGTTGGAGATTTTATTATCAAGCATGATATAGTCAGCGAGAATGGTTTTTACCCCAATAGTGTCTTAACTATAAAATTTTAAGAGTCATTATTTGGATTAAAGCCTATTATTAATAATTATGCGGAGGCTAATTTGGAAACAGGAATGATTATTTCACTAGCATTATATTTTATTGTAATGTTAGGTATCGGACTATATGCATATAAGCAATCTACTGACGATGTATCTGGTTACATGTTAGGTGGACGAAATCTATCTCCAAGTGTAGCTGCACTGTCTGCAGGTGCATCTGATATGAGTGGCTGGATTTTAATGGGCCTACCTGGTGCGATGTTTGTTACTGGTTTTAGTAGTACATGGATAGCAATTGGCTTAGTGATTGGTGCTTGGTTAAACTATCTGTTAGTTGCACCGAGATTACGTGTTTACACTGAAAAAGCAAATGACTCTATAACCATCCCAGATTACTTTTCAAATCGCTTCAATGATAAATCCAACCTATTACGTGTTGTATCAGCTGTGGTAATTATTGTTTTCTTTACTCTTTATACTTCATCTGGTGTTGTCGCTGGTGGTAAATTGTTTGAAAGTTCATTTGGTTTAACTTATGAAATGGGTTTATACATTACAACGGGCGTAGTTGTTTTATATACCTTGTTTGGTGGTTTTTTAGCTGTAAGCTTAACTGACTTTGTGCAAGGTTGTATTATGTTCATTGCACTTATTCTAGTACCAACGGTTGCATACTCTTTGCTTGAACAACCTTTAGAATCAACTTTACATAGCGTAAATCCAGATATGCTTAATTGGATTGGTGCAGGTTCTGCATTAGGTATTATTTCTGCAATGGCCTGGGGTTTAGGTTATTTTGGCCAACCACATATCATTGTTCGTTTTATGTCGGTACGTAGTGTTAAAGATATGCCTAAAGCACGCCGTATTGGTATGACATGGATGATTGTTGCTGCCATTGGTGCTGTTGGTACTGGTATATTTGGTGCAGCTTATACTTATGAGAACAACATTGTAGTTGAAGACCCTGAAACAATTTTCTTAATTCTTTCTGAGTTGCTGTTCCACCCACTTATTGCTGGCTTTTTACTTGCTGCAATTTTGGCTGCGATTATGAGTACTATCTCATCTCAATTATTGGTTAGTTCAAGTTCATTAACAGAAGATTTCTATAAAACATTCTTACGTAAAGATGCCAGTGATAAAGAGCTAGTTGCTGTTGGCCGTATTAGTGTTGCCGTAGTTGCTATGTTCGCTATTTATTTAGCTTACGATAGAGATAGCTCTATTTTAGACCTAGTAAGTAATGCGTGGGCTGGCTTTGGTGCTGCGTTTGGACCACTTGTATTGTTTAGCCTTTATTGGAAACGCATGAACTTTGCTGGTGCGTTAGCTGGTATGTTAGTAGGCGCATTTACTGTGCTAATTTGGATATATGGACCATTTACTATCAATGGTGAAAGCTTAAGTAGCTTTATGTACGAAATAGTACCTGGCTTTATTTTAGCGAGTATTGCAATTGTTGTTGTTAGCTTAGTAACAAAAGAGCCAGAGCAAAACATCACTGCTTTATTTGATGAAGTAGAAAAAGAGCTTTAATTAGCAATTACTACTTATTTTAAAGTGAGTAGTAATTAATACCAATCCGCAATAATACTTAATCATTTTGCGGGGCTAAACGTGTTGCTACCGGCGTTAAAAAATTCTCATTTAGTACAACTAAATGTCGAATTTTTGCCTAGCTATCAACACGTTTTTCCACCCTCAAAGAGATCACTTAATTAAGCGAATTGGTATAATAAAAAAGGGAGCAACTTAGTTGCTCCCTTTTTTATTTAGTTTGTCCCGTTCGAGGAGGGAACATTCTATGAATTAACTTACTTTTTTATCGTTGTTATCTTCAATTGATGCAACGTTATCTGACTTTTTACTTTTTGCTGGCGCTTTGGTAACAGCTGGATCTTTGCCACCTTTTAATATGGTCATAAAATCATCTTTGCTTTTCGCTATTTCTAAAGCAAGTGATTCAATTTGTTGCTCACTAAGCGGTACGTCTACCTTTTCTAGCATCAGCTCAAGTGATTCTGCTATATCGAGCATCTTGTCATAAGCATCAGCTTCTTTTTTGGTAGTAAACGTCATACGCTCGACTCCGTTTCGTTCTACAACATATTTAACAACAACAGCCATGATTTCTCCTGCAAAATTGCTTGGCACCGTGGTTTTTAAAAAACCATTAGATTACTGTTTTTATGTACAGTAATGGTTTGTAAGTAAATTTGCAAGCGCGAAGTATTAATTTTTAGGTGTCTTAAATTTGACAAAAAACGGTAACTTTACTTTAGTTAAGCAATCACTTTGTTGTACCAGCTGCATTTTCAGGATTTCGGATCATAGTGATAATGCGTTTAGGTACACTTTAAGTGATGAACTTTACAGTTCCTTATTTATTGATTTCCTGAGCAATACTCAAAATTAAGAAAAGAAGAATAAGGACAAGTTTAATGAAAACGTTAAAAAATTTACTCATCATAAGTTTATTATGTTTACTACCCGCGACTACCGCGTATGCACAATTATCAGAAGTAACTAAGCAAATGCCTCAAGCTGAGACAATTAGTATAAATAATGCTGATGCAGAGATGCTTGCTAAGTTACCTGGTATAGGTAAGAAAAAAGCGCAGGCAATTGTGGATTATCGTGAAGAAAATGGCGAATTTAAAAGCGTTAGTGATTTATCGCAAGTTAAAGGGATTGGCAAAAAGCTTTTAGCTAAATTAGAGGGGAAACTTACACTTTAATATTTCTAAATAGTAATCAGGGTGCTAGGCGCCCTGATTAAATTGTTTTAGTGCATCGCTTAAGTGCTTTTTAGCAAAGTTAATCTCAATAGGTGTAGTTAATAGTGGATAGCACAATCCGCCAAGTATCAAAAATGGTATTAATATCCAACCTTTAAATACAGTGAATATTAAAAATAGTGGGCTAAGTAATAGCAATTTTATAATACGCAATAAAACTTTATCAGTTGGCGATAGGTTACTTAATGCAAGCGCAATTACATCTTGACGCTGGCGTACTTTTAAATGCTTAAGCTGGGCTAATTGGCTTGAAAAAAATGTAAACATATCAAATCGACTTTTTAATTAATAAACGGGCAATAATTATAATAAATAGCGTTAGTGAGAAAATCCCAAATATCACTTCCATCCAAGCAGGCATGCTCATGCCAACAAACTGCCAATCTATATTTCCACAATCTCCGGTAGCTTGAAAAAAGCTAGGTATCCATTCATGTAGTGGCATAAATGATGGGAAATTTGGTTCAAACTCGCAGCTAAATGCAAAAGGGTCTGTGGTGGTTTGCATCTCAATATGTTCGCGAGCAATTAAGTATCCCCAAACACTCGATATCCCCCAAATAGCATACGCTATCATACGCACAGTTTTATTTTGTGGTTTACTCGAGCCTACAATCCCTGCGCCTAATAACCCCAATACTGCAGTGCGTTGATATATACACATTATGCAAGGCGCTAACCCCATTTTGTATTGAAAGAAAAGAGCGGTAACTTCAAGTAAAAAAACGATAGCTGTAAATAAAAGCCACGGGGTTCGTTGGGTAGGTAATTGTGCAAGCCAGTTCATAAAAATTCCGCGTTTTAATAGGACGTTAGATTATGACGTAGGATAAAGTATGCAGCAACAAAAAGGAAAAAAAAGCTACCGAAGTCACTTTTTATAAGATGAAATTAGTGACAAATCAATACAGCCTTAGCAAAGGTTAAATGACGCTCTATTATTTCCCCATCGATACATAAGCTCAGCTATATTGCTTACTTATACTAAGGTGATGCATCATCTAAAGAATTTTTTATGGTTGCACTTTTTTGTACTTTTTCTTATGGCAAGTGCGGGATAAGTTAATTAAGCTCAGGCGCTGCGTAAATAAAAATATCTCCATAATAACAATGTACCTACAATGAATATTACTCTAGATATTCATGAATTGTAGCTAAATTAGAGAAACCCAAATTTAATTATTTATTAATTTTCAATTTCTACTCATTTGCTTTATTAATATATTACTTTACTTGTTAGTTGTGCTTCGTCTGGTACAATCAGTCAGTTATTCGTGTAAAACGATGAGTGTTGATTAATTCGAGTGGGAACTGGATGAGAATTTTTAAAGCGAAAAGCCCAGCAGGATTTGCTGAAGAATATATAGTTGAGTCCATTTGGAACGGCGATTTCCCTCCAGGTTCAATTTTACCTGCCGAGCGAGAACTTTCAGAGTTAATTGGTGTTACAAGAACAACCTTGAGAGAAGTATTACAGCGTTTAGCGCGTGATGGTTGGCTAACAATTCAGCATGGTAAACCTACAAAAGTAAATAACTTTTGGGAAACGTCTGGCTTAAACATTCTTGAAACATTAGCGCGCTTAGATGAAGACAAGATGCCAGAGCTGACAGATCAGCTTTTATCTGCACGTACTAATATTAGTGCTATTTATACACGTGCTGCAATTAAGTTAAATCCTGAACGCGTGATTGAAATTTTATCACAAAGCAATGAGCTAGAAGACACCGCTCAAGCATTTGCTGACTATGATTATAAAGTGCATCACGAATTAGCCGTTGCGGGTAATAACCGTATTTATGTATTAATACTTAACGGCTTTAGAGGTTTTTATTCAAAGATTGGTTGTCATTACTTCTCTGATGCCGGAACTCGTGAACTTGCTCGTCAGTTTTATAAAGATTTAACCATTTTGGCAGAAAAGAAAGAGCATGATGGTGCTATTTCTATGATGCGTAAATATGGTCATCAAACGGGTGAGATTTGGCAAAAAATCCGTGGTGATATGCCCTCAGATATAATGGACTAAGTCTAAGCGAGAAACCTGCATTTGCAGGTTTTTTTATATCTGTAAAATTTAGCGCCACCGTATATGAAATTCTAAAAAGTTTAATGTATAAACCACTTCGATATTTTTAAAATTTCTACTTAGTTACAACGCAACTTACACTTTAAATTAGACCTATTATTTAAGCATATTAGCGCAAGTTGCAAGTGTTCGTTATTTTCGATTGCTCACATCGTTAAATGCGATTGTTCTTTTGCAGTGAATAACTTTAGAATGCCAATTAATTATATGTATGCGCTATTGGTTTTTAATTTTTAGCGCCCATATAAGTACCAGCATTGCGAAAGCAATTGAAAACAAACTCAAAATATTTGGAGAATAAAATGGGTGTATTAGTAGGCCGCCAGGCACCAGACTTTACCGCTGCAGCTGTTCTTGGTAACGGTGAAATTGTAGATAGCTATAACCTTCATGAAACAATTAAAGGTAAAAAAGCAGTTATCTTCTTTTACCCACTAGATTTCACGTTTGTATGTCCTTCTGAACTTATTGCATTTGATAAGCGTTTTGAAGAGTTTCAAAAGCGTGGCGTAGAAGTAATTGGTGTTTCTATCGATTCACAATTCTCACATAACGCATGGCGTAACACTGCTGTAGCAGACGGCGGTATTGGTAAAGTTCAATACGCACTAGTTGCAGACGTTAAACACGAAATTTGTAAAGCATACGACGTTGAGCATCCAGAAGCGGGTGTTGCGTTCCGTGGTTCTTTCTTAATTGATGAAGAAGGTAACGTACGTCACCAAGTAGTGAACGATTTACCACTAGGTCGTAACATCGACGAAATGCTTCGCATGGTTGACGCGCTAGCGTTCCACACTGAGCACGGTGAAGTATGTCCTGCTGGTTGGACTGAAGGTAAAAAAGGTATGGACGCAAGCCCTGAAGGCGTTGCTAAGTTCTTATCTGAAAACGAAGGCGAGCTATAATTTAGCCCTTAGTTTTAAATAAAAAAACCGCCAATTGGCGGTTTTTTTATTTGTAGCGTTAGCTCACTTTAAAATAAGCTCGCAAAGTTAAAACGAGAAACTAACTTTAGTATAAAAGTATCGGCCTCTAGGGTTGTGTACACCTGAAGCATAACCGTATAGATCAGCGTCGCCATCACCAATTGCAAATGGTGGCTCTTCATCAAATAAGTTATTTACACCTAGCGATACTTTAGTTGAGTCAGTAACACGATAAGATGTTTGTAAATCTACCAGTGTTTGCGAATCAACCATACGTGATGTATTGCTATCAAAGTCTAAATTACCGTCAAAATCAATATCTGGGGTATCTTCAAACTCACCTACATAACTGATGTTTACGTTTGTATTAAACTCGCCAATTTCCCAGTTTGTAGAGAAAATCCAGCGGTGCTCTGGATAGCCATACTCACCGGTGTAATCGCGGCCATCTTTTTCAAATTTATCTTGGTATGCCCATTCTAAATTAAATTTCAATAAACCTAAGTCATCAAGTGAGTGATTGTAGTTAGCTGAAACATCAACCCCAGATACTTCTTGCGAAGAAACGTTTTCAAATGTGCTGTAAATTTTTTGAATTGTTCCTAAGCTATCGCCACCTGTAGGTGTTAAGCGTACACATACAGTACTATCTTGGTTATTACACTCAGAGTTATAAATTGGACCAAACTCTTGCTCATCAATTTTGTTATCTTGAGTGATGCTCCACACATCGACACTTAAACCAAACTCAGCAGAAGGCGCCCAAATAAAGCCGACATTCCATGATTCTGATTCTTCAGCTTTAAGGTCAGGGTTACCAGCAAATTCAATGTTGTAATCAAGTGCATCACAATCAAGGCCTGTTGCTTCACATCGGTATGTATCTACAAAGAATTGGCTTTCTTGAGATGGACCTAAACCAACTTGTGCCAAAGAAGGCGCTCTAAAGCCTTGTGCCCAAGAGCCACGCACTGTGATTTCATCAGTAGGCGCCCAGCGAAGAGCTACTTTAGGGTTTGTTGTTGTACCGAAGTCACTGTAGTCATCGTAACGGCCAGCAAGTTGTAGCTCTAAATTATCAGCAAGAGGGATAGAAAACTCGACATAGGCAGCGTATTGTTCACGATCTGCAGATGCAGATACAGACTCTGTGCCAAATATTAAACCACGTTGAAATTGATCATCAGGAATGTCATTAACGTCTTCTTCACGGTACTCAATACCTGCAGCCATCATTACTACATCATCGCCAAAACTAAATGCTTCGCCTGTAATGTTTGCATCAAAGGAAGTCATGTGAGACTCACCACGACGCACTAAGCTTGTTGTAATACGATTAATTACAGCAGGGTCGTTGTATGTGCCACCAAATGGATTGTAGTTTCCTGCATCAATTTCTTGTTGTAAGAAATCAGTACGCACCCAACCTTGTGTTCTATCACCTGTTTGCAAAGATTTACTTCGGCCTTTTTGTACAGCGGTTTCCCAACTCCAATCATTAAACTCACCTCTAAGCCCTGCAACAAAGCGAAGAGTATCTGATTCAATATCCCATTGGCGTGCGCCAGCATCAACTGTACGGTAACGACCAATTTGAATGTCTTCACCAAATGGATTGTTAGGGTGGCTAGCTGGGACAGTTAAGCCTGCATCTTCATCAAGTGGGGTAGGGGCTCCGGCCGCAACAGACGTATTGTGCTGTACTGCCATTTCTAAAAAGCCCGTAATGCCATTATCAAAGTTATATTCAAATTGAGAAATAGCACCCACGCGTTCAGACGCTGGTGCGATATAACCGTAAGGGCCGTAATCAAATAAACAACTGCCGCTTGAAGTTGCATTTTCAGCAGGACAAGCCGGATCAATTGTTTTAACACCGTCTACATAAAAATATCCAGGGAAGCCACGAGATGAGCGAAAATCTTCACCACCATAAGGTGATTGATTTGCTGTACCTAAGCTGCCCATTTCATCAGAAGAAAGAGATGTATTTTTAAAGTAATCGATAATAACTGACGCGCTACTTTTCTCGCTAGTAGTACCCCATACTAAACTTGCTGTTGTTTCTTCATAATTGGGACCATCAGTACCACCGTAGCCCAAATTAACTTCAACACCGTCAATGTCTTTTTTCAAGATAACGTTTACAACACCGGCTACTGCGTCTGAGCCGTAGATAGCTGAAGCACCATCTTTTAGTATATCGATTCGCTCAATGGCAGAAACTGGGATACTGTTAATATCTACAAATGAGTTTGTGATACCTTCGGCAAATGCACTAATAGATACACGACGGCCATTGATTAGTACGAGCGTAGCATCAGCACCTAAGCCACGTAAACTAACTGCAGCAGACCCATTTGCAGTTGAATCTTGGTTGTTACCACGTGTTGAGAAAGTACCGCTACCCGCGACAGGCATTCTTTCGAGGAGTTGTTGTAGGTTGTCATAACCCATGTTCTCAATATCAGCTCTTGCGATTGATTGAACCGGAGAAGGTCCTTCGATATCTGAACGTTTGATTCGTGAGCCAGTTACTTCAATGCGCTCTACTTTGTTAGCTTCTTCAGCAGCGTAAGTTGTTGTTGTAAAACCTGCTGAAAGTGCGATTGTAGCACCTGCAATTAAGCTAGGTGTAAATGCAGTTGATTGCTTCATCCTTAAGTCCTTGTTGATATGTTATAAATTTAGTTGCTCTATACCAATCCTTTTTAAATTGTTAAATAAACCCCATATTTAAGCGGATTGATATAACAAGCGACGACATTAATATCATGTAACTTAAGTGTTAGCAATTAGGCTGAAATGTGATTTTAGTATGGTTTTTTGTATGTTTTTGGATGATTTTAAAACAGATGTTATGCGCTGAAGGAGGTTGAAATAGGCGCATATGCTTTATTTTGGAAATAAAAAATACAGCCTAAATGCGAGTAATAATTAAATTAATTAATTCACAATAAAATTGTAATAAATTATTTACATGTATAGTCTGAATGAATAGTAATCTTGTTGTATATTAATAAAACAAATAACAGTTGGTTTTTTAATAAAAAAAACGCCTAACTTGTTAGTTAGGCGCTGTGCTTATACTTTGTGTTTCATTAAACGTTCTTTTTCGCGAGACCAATCTTTATTTTTCCCGTCGTCACGTTTATCGTGCAACTTTTTACCTTTTGCTAGATGAAATTCAAGTTTTACCCAACATTTTTTCCAGTACATAGCTGTAGCTATTAATGAATAGCCATCTCGCTCTGTTGCACCGAGTAGGCGGTCAAGTTCGCGTCTGCTTAATAGTAACTTACGATAACGCAACGGATCGCAAATTACATGAGTTGATGCACTATTAAGTGGCTGGATTTGCGCGCCAAGCAAAAATGCTTCGCCATTTTTAAGATGAATATAAGTTTCGGTGATGTTTACCTTACCTGCTCGGATACTTTTTACTTCCCAGCCTTGTAGTTCAACACCTGCTTCAAACTTATCGTGTAAAAAATACTCATGTCGCGCTTTTTTGTTTAGCGCGATGGTATTACTTGTCGATTTTGATGAATTTTTCTTAGCCATAGTGCCCTATAATATACGTAATGTGAGATGTTTTACATCGATTTTTTAATAATGCTTTTAAAAATTAAGCTTTAATTTAAGCAGCATGAAAATTTGGGGAAACGCGCAAAGCTTGCTAAAATTCGCCCACACAGTTGGGAGTGAGTATGCCACAAATAGAAAAAAGTGCGCTGGTTATGTACAGCACTAAAGAGATGTTTGATCTAGTTAATGATGTAGAAGCTTATTCGCAGTTTTTACCAAATTGCTCAGACTCAAAAATTGTTTCACAGCATGATAATAACATGACCGCGAGTTTAGAAATATCCAAGGCGGGTATAAAAAAGTGGTTTACCACCGAAAACACCTTTGTTGATGAGCAAACAGTGTTGCTAAGCCTTGTTGATGGACCATTTAAGATGTTAAAAGGACGTTGGCACTTTCAAGAGCTTGACGCCAAAGCATGTAAAGTTCACTTGCAACTAGAATTTGAATTTTCAAATAAGTTAATAGAGCTTGCCTTTGGTAAGATTTTTAACGATGTTGCAAAAAATATGGTGAGTGCATTTACTCAACGTGCAAAACAGGTTTATGGAGCTAGAGCATGATTAATGTTGAGGTGGTATTTGCGTTACCAACCACGGCCACGTGTTTATCAATTGAAGTGCCACAAGGGACTACAGTCGAGCAAGCTGTTATTCAGTCAGGTATTATACAAAAGTGCCCTGAGATAGATGCTACATCGCTAACGTTAGGTGTGTGGAATCGAACTGTAAAAGCTAACTATGAATTAAAAGACGGTGACCGTATAGAAATATATCGTCCATTAATTGCAGACCCTAAAGATGCGCGTAGAAAGCGTGCAGAAAAAGCTAAAGAAGAGGGGCGTGCAAATAAAATAACGGGTGGCCGCCCACTCGAAAAGTAACGCAAATCGGTATAAACGTGGAAAAATTTAACGGATTAAATCACACGCTAACGTTGTTTAAAATGGTAAAAGCTTTTAAATAAACCAATAAAAAAGGTGAGCCATGCTCACCTTTTTTTACCACTTGAGAAATTTATTGCTCGAGCGGTGTAGTAAAGTTTTCAGGTTGGTCATAATCCCCTGAGATTGAAACTAACTTTTCATTTTCAAAGTTAATTACTAACTCTTTATTTTGCTCGTTTTTACGGCCCTTATTAAAGCTGTAAATATAACGCCAAGTATTGTTATCAAAGGCGTCCTCGGCAATAGGTCTGCCTAATACGTAAACAACTTGCTCTCGAGTCATATTTACACGAAGTTTTTCAACATCCGATTGCTCTAAAAAGTTTCCTTGGGGGATGTTAATTCGGTATACCCAGCTAGAGCAACCTGCTGCTGAGCTAAGTGTTAAAGCAACGATAAGCCAAAGAGAAAAAGTTTTTAACGACTGCATTGTTAGTTGTGATCCTTATTTTTTATAATCTGCATGATACCGATTAGTCACTGAAGGTAAAACCCTTTTAAGCAATTGTTTTATGTTAAGGGCGTTAAGGTAATGTTTTGACCATTAATAATGAAAAAAGTTTACAGCACATCGAAACGAATATTTTAAAAACGGAGTCTACTTGGTTTTTATATATAGTTGAGACACGATTTGGTCATTGGTACACAGGGATCACGACTAATGTTGAAAAACGCTTTGCAACTCATCAAGCCGGCAAAGGGGCTAAAAACCTTAGAGGGAAAGGGCCGCTTGTACTTATCCATCAACAACAAGTTGGTAATAAAAGTGAAGCAAGTAAACTTGAGTATCAATTAAAAAAGCTTTCTAGAACCAAAAAAGAAGCATACGTTTTAGCATTTAATACCAGCGACACTAAAATCATTTAGTTAATTTACTTAGATTAAACCTTATTCGCTGTGGGCAAAAGCTAGCTTTTAATATAGCTTTTGCTCACAAAGGAAATATAGCCGTTATAGCTGCTTAGCGATGTTTTTCAAAGGTAGCGACAAGTGCATCGAGTGTTTGAGCGCTGTTTGCCAAGTCACGAATAGCTTGCTCTGTATTGATTTGCTCGCTCATTGCTTTATCGCTAATTTCACTTATTTGCTCTATGTTACGACCTACATCAGCAACCACATTACTTTGCTGCTCAGTTGCAGTTGCAATAAGCGTAGCCATATCGTTTATTTGATTAGCTGTTTCGGCTATCGCATCGAGTAATTCTACTGAGCTTTGCATGGCTCCAACGCTTTGCTGCGCTTTATCTTTTGATTGGCTAATATCGTTAACTACATCATCAGATATTCTTGTAAGCTCTTCAATCATAGATTGAATTTCGGTGGTTGATTGCGATGTACGGTTTGCCAGAGCGCGTACTTCATCAGCAACAACAGCAAAGCCTCGACCGTGCTCACCTGCGCGAGCAGATTCAATTGCCGCGTTTAAAGCAAGTAGATTAGTCTGATCCGATATCCCTCTAATTGAATCCACAATACTTGCTATATCAACCGTTTTTTTAGAAAGCAAAGTAACTTGCTCTGTTATGCCATCAATATCGCTAGCTAGGGCTGAGATAGTTGCCTGGCTTTGTAATACTTGTTTGTGGCTTTGAATGGTGTTCTCACGGCTGTTATCGGTTAACTTAGCTGTATTCGCTGCGCTTTGTGCTATTTCTTGCACTGTAGCGCCCATTTCGTTGATAGCTGCTGCGACAGATATTGTTTGCTCTTTTTGATTATCAATTGCTTGCGAGTTTCGTTTTGCCTGTTCAAATACATGATCAGAACTTTGGCGAATATCGTGGCTTTCACTGGCAACTTGAGTAATCGCTGTTTCTATTTTATTTATAAACTGGTTAAAGCCATTACTTAGATTGTTGAGCTCTGGTTGGCTTGATTCTGGTAAGCGGTACGCTAAGTTTGCATCGCCAGAGCCTAAGCGTGAAAATAACTCAGCCATTTTAGAAAGTGGAGATGAAAGAGAGCGAGCAAGTAAGTAACTAATCAAGCTAGCAACTAACGCGGTGATTACTGTAAAAGTAAATATTTGCCATTGTAGGGTGTTTACACTTGCGAATACTTCACTTTTTGGTACTTGAGCTACAACATATAAGTCAGTGTTTTTAATTGGGGTTGCAGCTATAAGAGTAGGTTCGCCATTTAAGTTAATTTCTTCTAGTGCAAAGCCATTACTATTAAATAGTTGGCTGTGAATATTTGCAGTATATAAATCGTCAATATTTGCTTTTGCTACTTTATTGGCATCTTTATGAAGTTGAATTAATCCATTTTTATCTGCAATAAATACAAAACCTGTTTGCTCAATTTTAAATTGCTGTAATAGCTTTTGCATATCAGTGATGCTTTTTGCAAGACCTGCTAAACCAGTACCATTAGCCTGCTGATGATTTACAAACATTTTCACATCATTGGCTGACTCTTGATAAATACTGATAGAATAAGGTTGTTTTGATTGCTTAAAAGCAAAAAACCAGCCATCAGCTGAATCGTTTTTTAACACACGCAAAAAACCATTTTGGTTCCAGTACTGTGCAGTGTCTCTATTTGCCCAAGATGCTGTTGCTAAATCGTATTGCTGGGCAACACGATTTAATTCTTTTAATAATAAGGTGTCGTCTTGATTACTAGTCTGAGCCCACTGTAAAACAAATTCGTTTGATGATAGTTGCTGAGCAGCACCAAGTAACTCATTAATTTCACCGCCTATATGATTACTGATTGTTTGCAGTTTACTAGGTAGCTCTGACTCGATCATACGTTGCTCAATTATGTCTTTAGAGCTGTATAAAGAGGTCAAGCCAATCAGTGCCGCTACGCATATAGCAATAACACTGCCTAAAGCTGTGATTTTTTGAGTAATAGAAAGGTTTTGTATCGTCATGATATTAATTAATTTTACAACTGAGTAGAGGACTATACTAGCACATTATTTATTTAGAGCTAGATATTGCCTACTGTGAAATGAATAGAAGGTAGCGTGTTATGGTTAAAGTTTTATGAATATGCATAAAAAAGCCCATAAGCAGAGCATATGGGCTTGGTTTCTAACAAGCGAAACATTTATCGTTTAGGGTTAAACAATCTTTTTCATTGCTGACATGTAGCCACGTAATTTAGCACCTACTTTTTCAACTGGGTGTTCACGAAGGGCGGCGTTAATTTGAATTAATGTTTGGTTATCAACTTGGTTACTGTGCTCGCCAAGGCCTTTACCAATAACATCTGTATCAATTTTTTTCATAAAATCTGCAAGTAATGGTAAACATGCATGGTTATATAGGTAACATCCATACTCTGCAGTGTCAGAAATTGTACGGTTCATTTCAAAAAGCTTTTTGCGTGCAATAGTATTAGCAATTAATGGCGTTTCATGTAAAGACTCGTAGTAAGCTGACTCTTCAATAATACCGGCTGCTGTCATGGTTTCAAAAGCAAGTTCAACACCTGCTTTTACCATTGCTACCATTAAAATACCGTTATCAAAAAATTCCTGTTCTGAGATTTCTACATCGCCAGCAGGGGTCTTTTCAAAGTTAGTCTCTGCTGTTTCAGCGCGCCATTTAAGTAAGTTTACGTCATCGTTATTCCAGTCTTCCATCATAGTGCGTGAGAAAGTGCCGTCGATGATGTCATCTTGATGCTTATTATAAAGCGGGCGCATAATTAGTTTTAGCTCTTCGCTTAGTTCGAACGCTTTTACTTTTGCAGGATTTGAAAGGCGGTCAAGCATGTTTGTAACGCCGCCGTACTTAAGTGCTTCGGTAATTACTTCCCAGCCGTATTGAATTAGCTTTGATGCATAACCCGCATCAACGCCTTTTTCTATCATTTTATCAAAACATAAAATAGAGCCAGTTTGTAACATGCCACATAAAATGGTTTGCTCGCCCATTAGGTCTGACTTAACTTCAGCAATAAATGATGATTTAAGTACACCTGCACGGTGTCCGCCAGTCCCTGCTGCATACGCTTTAGCTTGTGCTAAACCATGACCTTGAGGATCATTTTCTGGGTGAACAGCAATTAGAGTTGGTACACCAAAACCGCGTTTGTATTCTTCACGTACTTCAGAACCAGGACACTTAGGCGCAACCATGATTACAGTAATGTCTTCACGTACTTGCATGCCTTCTTCAACAATATTAAAGCCATGAGAGTAGGCAAGTGTAGAGCCTTTTTTCATAAGCGGCATAATTGCACTTACTACAGCAGTATGTTGCTTATCTGGTGTTAAATTAAGTACTACATCAGCTGTTGGGATTAGTTCTTCGTAAGTGCCAACAGTAAAGCCGTTTTCAGATGCGTTCAAAAATGATTGGCGACGCTCAGAAATAGCTGATGCGCGTAATGTGTAAGAAACATCTAAACCAGAGTCACGTAAGTTTAAGCCTTGGTTTAAACCTTGTGCGCCACAGCCTACAATAACTAGTTTTTTACCTTTAAGTGCATCAACGCCATCGGCAAATTCGCCTGCGTCCATAAATTCACATTGCGCTAATTGCGCTAATTGCTCGCGTAAAGGTAAGGTATTGAAATAATTCGCCATTGTTAGTGTCCTATAAAGTCATGTTTGTTAGATGCGCTATGTTTACTGCGCTTACAAACACCATATGTAAAATCGTTGCTTGCGTAAAATGATATATTTGAATTAAAGTGTTTCACAATATGAAATGCAGGGGGTTGGATGGAACATAAGCACTTAAACTACTTTTTAGCGTTGGCTAAAACACTTCACTTTGGGCGCGCAAGTGAGCTTTGCCACATAAGCGCACCCACTTTGAGCCGAAATATAAAACATTTGGAAGAAGAAGTTGGAGTAGCATTGTTTATCCGCGATAACCGAAGCGTTAAATTAACGCGTGAGGGGGAGTCCTTTATTGATTACGCAACGGCAACGCTTGCTAATTGGCAACGTTTTAAAACGAATGTAAAAGACCCACAACAGCATATTTACGGCAAAGTAAGTATTTATTGTTCTGTAACTGCATCTTATAGTTTTTTACATCAAATATTAGAACAACTTCGTGCGCAGCATCAGTACATAGAGATAACATTAAATACAGGCGACCCAGCACTTGCTATAAATCGTGTACTTGATGGCCACGAATTAATGGCAATTGCAGCTAAGCCTAATAAGTTACCGTCGCAAATTGCCTTTGTTGATATTGGGCACTCACCACTTTTATTAATTGGCCCAAAAATTCAATGTCAGATCACACAAAAGCTTACACAAAATAGTGATGGCATTAATTGGTCTGATTTAGAGTTTATTGTCCCAGAACAAGGTTTTTCTCGCCAAAGGTTAGAGCACTGGTGGCGCAAAAATAATATTCACGGAAAAATCTACGCTCAAGTTGCAGGACATGAAGCAATGGTATCTATGGTGAGCTTAGGGCTAGGCGTCGCAATGGTCCCTAAAATAGTACTAGATAATAGCCCGCTGCAGGATAAGGTACAAATACTAACACCAAAAATGCAAGCACCTGAAGGGTTTGATATCGGTTTGGCGGTATTAAGAAAAGAGTTAAATGACCCTGCAATCAGTGCGTTGTGGAATATTGCGCAAACTTTAGAAGCAAAAGCAATTTAATATGCACACAGAGCAAGCAAATTAGTTAAATAGTATTAATATAGGTTGCGTATGAGTTTACTATTACTTAACATTGAGTGCTAATAATAAAAACAATGACGCTTGAGAGTTTATTTATGAACCATGCCGTATCACTTGCTCATTCTGCTCAATGCCTTAAAAAGGCGATTCCTTTGATGGTAAAATACCGCATGCCGGTTACGCCTATCAACTATGCAATTTGGTACTGTTACATTCAAGGGAGTAACCCTTCATTAAATGCTGAATTAGACCATGTTATTGCTGAGCAACAAACATGCTCACAAGACAAAGCAAAAGAAATTTTTGATAAGCATTTAACGCAAGACGATCTGGCTTTCTTTCAAGAAATGACTGAAAAGTTCCATACAACTATGGAGCAAGTCCAGCAAGATATAAGCACCACGCTTGAGCATTCCAAAAGCTTTACAACAAGTTTAGTTGATTCACAAAATGAATTAAATATGCTTGCTGATGTAAATTCTTATAATGAAATATTAGGTTGTGTAGAGCGCTTAACCGACGATTCTATTGCTATGCAGGATTATGCTAGAGAATTTCAAACTAAGTTAGCTGTTGCTTACAACGAAATAAAAGATTTAAAAGAAGCACTTAATATTTCAAAAGAAGCAGCTGATACCGACACGCTTACGGGGTTTTATAACCGAGGTAAGTTTGATTCAGATATCGTAAAATTTTGTTTTGAATACTCAGAGAAAGCACAGGAAGATTCTCTTGCCGTACTAATTATGTTTGATATTGATCACTTTAAACGTTTTAACGATGACTTTGGTCATCAAAAGGGTGACGAAGTGTTGAGGTTAGTTGCCAAAAAAGTGAGAGAAAATACAACTGAAACAGCAAATATATATAGATACGGTGGCGAAGAGTTTTGTATAACAGCTTATTTTGACACTATTAACGATATAATAGCGTTTGCCGATTGTATACGTTTAGCTATTGCGAAATTAGCGATTCGTAAAAAGCATGATATAACAGCTAAACGTGCTATTTCTGCAAGTTTTGGTTTAGCTATTTTACGTCCATTTACTAATAGCTCAGTTTTAGTTGAGCGTGCAGATAGAGCCTTATATATCGCAAAAACACATGGCCGAAACCGAATAGAAATAGCCCCTGATATTTAATAAGCATCAGAAGCTTGATTTATTACGGCTAAAGCCGCTATTAACTTTGGTAACCTAGTAGCTTGTAAGGTTAATAAAAAAAAGTTGTTAGAGTTGGCTTCCTGCAGATTTTATTTGAATTAAAGCATTTGCGAGGTTATCCCTCATTTCCAAAGTTTCTCAAAGCAGTGCCAGCTTAGCCAACGCACATAACTAATTTGAAGGGTTTGTCACTTCAAAAACACAAAAGTTAACATTTGTGTATACAAATTGTGAATAATTGTAACCAGCTAGAGCTAGTTTAAAAAGACCTTGCTAGTATGGGGAACTTACTTAATTTAATACTTTGATGTACGCTGATGCGGTATTCCTTCTCCTTATTAACTGCTCTATGTTTTAGCACTTTGTTTGCTTGCCTTTCGGTGCAAGCAACACAGGCAAGCAAGCATGCTGACGATTATACAGAGCAAGATATAACAACTGATCGCCTGCATTTGAGTTTAAGCGTTGGGGCTGGAGTTATAACCAACCCTTTGCATGGTGGAGATCATATTCCGCTTGTGCTTATTCCACAAATTGCGTTTTATGCAGAGCAATGGTTTTTTGATAATGGCCGCCTTGGCTATTCATTTTCACAATCCCCAAAGCATCACTTTAATCTAGTTAGTGAACTCAACTCTGAATCTCGCTTTTTTATAGACTGGCACCCTAAAAATGTATTTGCATTGCAAAGTAGTGCTCTTAATAATCAGTTTGTAATGCAAAATGAAGCCTCGTCCTCTCGCTACGCTGATATTGATAATTTGCATAAACGGCAAATTGCCTTGGATGCGGGTATTGCGTATCACTATGTAAATGATGACCATGTTTTTTCAGTTCAGGCTCTGCATGATATAACCGATGTTTATCGAGGTGTACGCGGTGCATTGCAGTGGCAATATCATACTGTGCTAGGAAAGCTTAAAATAAAGCCAACACTTGGAATAAACTATAAATCTGCGGAACTAAATAGCTATTTTTATGGACTTAATGAGGGTGAAACTCAATTTGGCAAAATAGACGTTGGTAGTAGTTGGCAACCTTATGCTAAAATCGACGCCCGTTGGCCACTGAGTAAGGCTGACTCTCTTCGTTTTCATGTAGCATATTACGACTATTCGGCTATGGATGGCAGTCCGCTCTTTGAACGTACTTATTCAATGACTGCATTTATAGGATTCGATCGTACTTTTTAATATGAAGTATTCAATATTAGTTGTGTTTATTACCACTTTTTTTAGTGGTTTTAGTGTGGCACAAACCCCTGTTTTTAGTGTTTCTCCAAAAGTCTGCGTGGTTTCCGAACAGCAGGATTTTTGCGATCTTGATTTACAGTTTAAATGGCTATTAAACACCTATAGTGATGTCTGTTTGTATCAACAAGAACAACTACTTCAATGCTGGCAGCAGCAGCGTTCTGGGCAATTTAATTATAAAGCGCGTGTTCAGGTGGAGACCATATACTCCTTAATCAATCCTCATACGGGTGTGTTAATAGCAAAAACACAGGTTGAAGTACAAAGCGCCCATGCTAAAAAAAATAGGCGTAGGCTTCGCTCTCCGTGGAGCTTTTTTTAATTTAGGAGCAACTAATGCCAAAAATTTTACTTGTTGAAGATGATCTCGGTTTACAACAGCTAACAAAAGATTACCTTGAACATAATGGCCTTGAAGTCGAAGTGTTAGACCGCGGTGACGAAGTGTTTAATTACCTAGAAAACAATACACCCGATTTAATGATTTTAGACGTTATGCTGCCAGGTAAAGATGGCTTTAGCGTTTGCCGCCAAGTAAGAGATAAATTTACTCTACCAATTTTAATGTTGACTGCTAAAGGTGAAGACTTCGACCAAGTGCTTGGTTTAGAACTTGGTGCTGATGATTATGTAATAAAACCAGCAGAGCCACGTGTATTACTAGCGCGGATCAATGCATTACTACGACGTGGGCAACCAATAGTAAAATCTAGTGAAGAACTGCAGTTTGGTGATTTAGTCATCGATAAAACAAGCCGTATTGTAAAACTAAGTGATTCAGAGATTGTATTAACTTCGCACGAGTTTGAACTACTATGGCTATTAGCGTCAAATGCGGGTGAAGTACTAAGCAGAGAACATGTGCACCAACATATGATTGGCCGTCAATACGACGGACTTGATAGAACAGTGGATGTACGCGTATCACGAATTCGTAAAAAATTAGGTGATAATAGTGATAAGCCGTATCGTATAAAAACCGTATGGGGACAAGGCTATTTATTTGTTTCTGATGCATGGGATCTTTAGAACTATTTAAGGTTAATCGGCTGTAATGGGAAAACTGTTTACCAGCTTATACTTATATATCATTGTTTCATTATTTGTTGTAAGTGGTGTTATTGAGCAGCTGTGGCCCTATGAAGAGTCGCAGCAGCAGGTCTTCTTGGACGATGAGTTTGGGCAATCACTGTGGTTGCTTTCACAAACTCCAAATGGTCTTAAAAAACTAAAGCATAACTTTGAAAGTAAAGTGATTGAACGACGTGATTTAATACTTCCTCAAAAACAACAATCGCAGCTAAATCAAAACCACTACTTATATTTGTATGATAAGCAACAACGCATTGTTTGGTATGTAGATCTCGGTAATGATTCATTACTTCAAGTAGGACCGGTAGGCGTATTAACGCAGCAATCATCTTCTGTTTGGCCGTATTTATTACTACTTATTATTGTAGGTATACCAGTTGGGCTATGGAGCTTTTTACTCTGGCGTGACTTTGCAAAGCTACGCAAAGCGTGTGAAGCGGTAGATGGTTTGCAAGACTTTCAACTAAATGACTCTTCTAAGTCTTTCTTTTTACCTATAACTGATACATTAAAGGTAATGCAGCAACGTATTGAGTTTTTACTTAGTGCGCAGCAAGAACTTACCTCATCGGTGTCGCATGAGTTTAGAACACCACTAGCACGTTTAAAGTTTGCAATAGTCATGCTACAAGAACAAATGCTTGACGAAAAAGGCGAAAAATACCTAACAAACATGCAAACAGATATTAGTGAGCTAGAGTCACTAGTTTCTGAAATGCTTGAATACGCGCGATTAGACTCTCAACAACCAAGTTTACAGCCAATAAACTGCGATTTAGCTGGGCTGGTAAAAACCACTATTGAAAAGCTAAATTTTGAAGCTAGAACAACGCTCTCTATAAACCTCCCTGAGCATTTAAATTACTACTGTGATAGCCACTTTATGGCGCGAGTATTTCAAAATTTAATTGGCAATGCGCTCAAATACACTCATCAACAAGTCAAAATTTCATTGCTACAAGAGGCAACTCACATCGTATTGATTGTTGAAGATGATGGTGAAGGGATTGACCCCGTTGAGCGAGAAAACGTATTTAAGCCTTTTACTCGATTAGATAAAAGTAGAGGCAAGGACACTGGTGGCTTTGGTTTAGGGCTTGCTATAGTTGCTAAAATTGTGTCGTGGCACCAAGGAGAGTGTAAAGCAGAAAGCTCAAGCTTAGGTGGTGCTAAATTTATTGTATATTTACCTCTCAAATTTAAGACATAAAAAAAGCGCCTAAGGCGCTTTTTTTGCGGTTAAAAACCAAAATCAACAAGTAGCAATATAATAGACCGCAAGTATTTAAAAAAGTTCTCAATTATTTTTTATTTTTTTCAAGTAATGGCATTAACATTTGCTCAAGGCCATTTAGTTTAACCTCATACATCATCGCTAGTTGGCTACCAAGTTTCGAGTTAGGAAATCCCTGCTGTTTGAACCACACCAAATAAGGTTCTGGTAGTAGTAATAAAGGGCGCCCAGCATATTTCCCAAAAGGCATTGTTGTATTTACAGCTATTTTTAATTGTTTTGGATCCATAAGAGTTACTTAGGTTTTAAAGTCTGCGTAAGTGTAAGGGATTTTAGAAATATAAAATAGGCTGTGACGGGCAAGAAACAGCCTATTTTGCGAGGGAGTAGGCCCTCTGATTTAATAATTTTTTGTTGATTAATATAAACCTAGTTGAACTTTAATTAGCTGGGATCTAATTAAGTTATTATTAGAACATGGGGTTTTATTTAACCAACATGGATAGTCTACCTGTTTTTTATGGTCGTGGTGAAATGGCTTGTAAAGGAATGTAAATAGAATTGCTTTTCATTTAAAAACTAATAACAAAGCCTTAATGATTTTAAGGCTTTGTTATTTATAGACGTTATAAAAAGTGATTATTCGTTAAATAGCTCCTGTTTAACGTGCTCTGCAAAACCACTACCTGCTTCTAAGTAAAAGTTATAAGTAGAATGAACACCCATTTCTTCTAGCTCTTTTTGTTGATCAGGGTAGTTTGCAATAGCTGTTACTTGGCCTTTATAACCTGAGGCTTGTAGTTGCTCTAGCGCAAAAATATTTTGCATATGCTTTGGCATTGCAAGCATGACCATTTCTACTTGCGAATGATTTACTCGTTGCCAAAAGTCAGGATCTGTTGCATCAGCAATTAATACGTTGCGGCCTCTGTTAACGTGCTTATCTACCACTTCAGGTTTTATATCTATGCCTGCAACAACATTTGGGTGAGTCGCGTTGATTGTTTCATAAGCACCAGTACCAATACGTCCCATACCAAAAATGACTATTTTAGTATCGTTTAGGTTAACAGGTAGCTCTTCAGCTAAACGAGTTTTGCTTTCAAACTTTAATAGCCAGTGCTCTATTTTTACGTATAGCTCGTTTGAGCGCTTATTTAACGGCGAGGCAATTACAAAGGTAATAGAAACAGCAATTGCCATTACGGCCAGCCACTCAGAAGTGATCATGCCTGTGCTAGCTGCTACTGCACATACAATTAACCCAAATTCACTGTAGTTAGATAAACTAAAGGCGGTAAGTAATGATGTACGTGCGCGTAGTTTGAATATATTTGTGAACACGTAATAAAGCGCTATTTTAATAGGTAAAACTAAAACAAGTATAATAGCAACGATTAATGAGCTAGTGGTTAGCTCTGCGCTCAAGCCAATACTTAAGAAAAAACCGACTAATAATATGTCTTTTAAATTAAGCAGAGATTTTGATAGTTCTCCTGCTTTTTTATGTGGTGCAAACATCATCCCAATTATGAGTGCGCCTAGGTCGCCTTTTAATCCTGCAAATTCAAATGCATGATAACCAGCAACTAAAGCAAAGAAAAAACCAAATAATGGTAATAGTTCACCATGTTTAGAGCGATTTAATACGCCATACATGACAGGTCGTAATAAAGGCAGAGCAATTATTAATGCAATTGCCCATACATTTGGAATTTTACCTGTACTAATCGCTAAAAAGATAACAGCAAAGATATCTTGCATGACTAGTATACCAATGGCTATTTTACCGTGAAGGCTTGCCATTTCTCCGCGTTCTTCAAGCACTTTTACTGCAAATACAGTACTTGAAAAACTAAGCGCAAACCCAACTAATAAAGCACTTTGCCAACTTAAATCAATAAACAGTGGAATAGCGAAAACACCAAGCAATAACATAAAACCACTAAAAAGCGCACTGCTAAAAATAATATGCAATGTTGCAGGCGCCCACACTTGGGGTTTAATTAAACTGTTTACCTTTAGCTTTAAACCAATACTAAAAAGAAGAAGGGTTACGCCAAGTGCAGCTATTGTATCGAGCAACTCTGTACTTTTATAACCCGATAAATTTAAAGCAAAACCTGCTAATAAAAATCCAATAAGAGGAGGCAGCTTTAACTGATAAACAGCAAAACCACACACAAACGCGGCGGCAAAATAGATTAGTTCCATAATTCTTAATATCACTTCATTTGGGGTTGCAGTGTAACGAAAAATTTATACCATTGAAAATAAAAATAGACCTAAAAATGAACGCGTCTAATCAAATACATGCCTAGCTATGTATAAAAAATGCGCATCAAACATACATTTAATCGTAAATAGTATGTAAATAACATTTTTTCACTGACATTGGCTTTTAAATATGGTTAAGATGCGATAACGAAGAAGTTTAAGCGAGAGCAAATAATAGAGCCGCTCAGCTTAAGGAGAAATATATGTTTAAAAAGATTTTAGCGTCGGTAGGTATTGGTGCTGCAAAAGTAGATACTGTTTTAGAGACTGAACACCTACAACCTGGTCAGCTTTTTAACGCACAAATAGTTATTACCGCAGGTGATGTTAGCCAAGATATTGCAGGCTTAGATTTATTACTTATGACCCGTGTTAAAGTGGCAGGTGATGATGGCGATTATTTTACCAATCATGTGATTGACCAATGGCGAATTACAGATATAGGTACAATTGAGCCGGGCGAAGTTAAAAGTATCCCTTTTGAAGCACGCCTCCATTCTGAAACTCCTATTACAGAAATTAATGCAGGTTACAATCAATCTCATGTGTGGCTTGAAACGGGTTTAGATATTGATTTAGCACTTGATCCGAGCGATAAAGACCATTTACATATTTACCCTAATGAAGCTGTTAAAACGTGCATGCAGGCGATGGAAAAATTAGGCTTTAGCTTAATGAAAGCTGATGTAGAAAAAGGTCATTTGCGCGCTCCTACATTTCAATCGTTATCGGGCTGTTATCAGGAGCTTGAATATAAACCAAATAGCCGTAGTTTATTTGGCATTCAAGAGATTGAGTTGTCATTTGTTCCAGAGGCACATAAAACACATGTGCTCATAGAACTAGACAGAGCTTTTAGAGGCGATGGTTATGTAGATTTAACCATAGAGCATGACCACGTGAATTTATCGCAGTTGTGCGACCAACTAGAGCGCTTATTTGCTTAATATAAACTAACAAGTGAATAATTTTATTAAACCCGGCCTAGGCTGGGTTTATTGTTTATAGGATTTAAAATGCAATTTAAATGTGAGCAGTTTAATGCTTTAGATGCGCATACTCTTTTTACTATTATGCGAGGACGTGTGGACGTATTTGTTGTAGAACAAGCATGTCCTTATCCTGAACTTGATGATGTAGATATAGCTTTAAATACACAGCATCTATATACATTAGACAGTGGGCAGCTACACACTTATGCGCGATGCTATGAAAAAAATGAGCAATACAGCGCAATAGGGCGCGTGCTGGTAAGTAAAAGTGCGCGTGGCAAAGGCGACGCCACTTTACTTGTAAGTAAAGCTATAGAGTGCTGTAAAGAGCAGTGGCCTGAGCGAGATATTTATATTAGCGCACAAACCTACTTACTTGATTTTTACCGCTCTTTTGGCTTTGAAGATTACAAAAGTGAATATCTAGAAGACGGCATACCTCATCAAGATATGATTTTAAAACTCACTCAATAAATCCAATTTAAGCAGCTATAAAAAAGCCCACTAATGTGGGCTATTTTAATTTAAAACTATTTTAAGGCTAAGGTATCATTTAGCTCAATAGTGAGTGTAAAAACACCATACCAATAGCCAGTGGACATACAAACTTGGTATACCAAGGCCATATTTTCCAAAACAGTGTATTGTGAACCTCTGGATTACCCTCTTGAATTGCTTTTAGTAATGAGCCTCTATACCAAATCCAGCCTACAAATATACAACACATAAGGCCAAGTAAAGGCTGAGCTACTTTTGTAGTGAGAGTGATTACTAAGCCAAATAAGCTGCTAAGGTTACACACAATTGTAATGCTGACGACAGCGATTAGCGCCCCAATTAACCACGTTGCTTGAACGCGTTTCATCCCAAAGCGCTCTACGGTGTATGATACTGGCGCCTCTAACATTGAAATAGATGATGTTAAAGCGGCAATACTCATTAACGCAAAAAATGAAAAACCCACAAACAGACCTACGTCGCCCATTCCATCAAATAAAGCGGGGAGTACCTGAAACACTAATGTATCTTCAGAGAGTAGCTTACCCGTTGTGGCCGAGAATATTTCAACGCCTTGTGCTTGTGCTACGTACATTGCTGGGATGATCAGTAAGCCTGCAACAAAAGCAATAAATACGTCAATAAGGGTTACATACGCGCCTAAAGAAACGAGGTTTTCTTTTTTACTAATGTACGAGCCGTAAATAATCATTACGCTAGTGCCAAGCGATAATGAGAAGAAAGCTTGCCCTAATGCACTTACTAATAGTTTTGCGTCAAAAATAGATGAAAAGTCAGGGACTAAGTAGGCTTTTAAGCCTTCCATAGCACCATCTTGCGTCATTACGTAAGCAATAAGTGCAAATAAAATGCCTAAAAGTGCAGGCATTAAACGCTTAGACCACTTCTCAATACCGTTTTCAACGCCTCTACTTATAATGGCGACAGTTAGAACGATAAAGATCATGGTGAATATAATATTTCGAGTAAGTGATTGCTCGCTTAACCATGTAGATGCTGTGTTGGCACCAACTAAAGTGGCTATTGGTTCAGCTGTGGCGCTGAGCATCCAACCGGCAACAATGGCGTAAAAGCTTAGTATAAAGCCAGCGCATAAAATACCGCCAAAACCAACAGCAAAGGCAAAGTGTTTTTGCCATGGCTTATTAGATATTTTTTGAAGAGATGACACTGCGTTTGCTTGGCCATGACGTCCAATCATAAGTTCAGCCATTAAAGCGGGGTAGGCTAAAAAGAACGCAAGCACTAAATATGCGACTAAAAATGCAGCACCGCCATTACTGGCTGTTTGTGTAGGGAATCCCCAAATATTGCCCAAACCAACGGCAGAACCCGCGGCGGCCATAATAAAACCAAAGCGAGAGCTAAACTCGCCTCTAACTGCGCTCATATTATTGTACTTCTCTATTGTGTGACGGCGGTGACAATCTACTGGAAATGTAAAAAAATAAAAAGTGCTTATTTGCTGATCTAGCACAAATTAATAAGTAAAGTGTATGTTATAACCATCGATTTTAATTGTTGTTATTAAGTCGTTTAAAATAACGAGTTGATTTTGTTTAATAATTGTTAATTACAGTCTGTAACTATTGCTTTACGGATTATGGTGCTGTGCAATAGTGAGAGTAAAGCACGCACCACCTAGCTGGGTGCTTTTAGTTACTTTAACGCTGCCATGATGCCAATCAGCTACTTTGGTAACAATGGCTAAGCCAAGGCCGTAACTTTTATCGGCTCTGTTACGGTGATCTTCCTCTCTAAAAAATGGGCTAAATACGTTACTAAAGTTTTCTTGTGCGATACCTGGGCCGTCGTCTTCTACCGTTATTATAAGCTGTTGCTCGTGTAACCTTGCACTGAGGTAAATATGTTGGTTTGCAAAATCACATGCGTTAGTTAATAAATTAGTAATTGCACGAGCCAACCAGTGAAGATCTGCATTTATTATTTTATCTGTACTATTGAGTTGTACGTTGAGCATTTGCATTTCAAGTTTTGGTGCAAGTTGAACTAAAATATCTTCAAGGTAGGATTTAATATTGGTTGATGAATAGGTCAGTTTGTTCGCGTTTTGCTCTAAAGTAGCAAATGCTAAATAGCTACTAAGCATCGATTCCATATGATCTAAATCGTTCTCCATACGGGTTAAATACTGTTTTACTTTTTGCTCATCATGGCTATCTAATGCCGCATCTAAACCAAATCGCAGGCACGCGATAGGGGTACGTATGTCGTGAGACAAGCTTGAGGCCATTAGTTTGTTTTCGGCGACAAGTTTCTCTATTTGGCTAGCCATGCGATTAAAGGTGAGTTCTACGTCTTTTATATAGGTAAAGTGCGATACCTTTATTCGGGCTTGAACATTACCAGAGGCAAACTTTTTAGCGGCTTCGTTTAAGACAGTCAGCCGTTTAGCTAAGGGCGCGATAATAAACCCCATAAATACACACAAGCCTGCGTAAAATAGTAGGGTTAATATAATGTCGTTATGCTGCTCGCTATCAAAGATTTTATCTAAACGCATTGATAAGTGAAAAGGATTTAAAACGTCGCTACTATAGAGCATATAAAAGCCTTGCTGATCCTCTAAAATCAGCCCACCTGGCGTGTGCATTTGTAACAATAGTGAAGGTGGTAAAGCGAGTGACTCATTTGGCTTGTAGTCAATTAATACATCAAACTCTCGGGCTAGTTGTTTTACATAATCGCTGCGCTCAGATGTAGGTATGTTAGCTAACTGCTTATTAAAACCCATGATCATTTTACTTTGCTGACTAAACTCATCTTGTGGGGTATGCGCTTGTTGACTAAAAGCATCAATAAGCCAGCCCAATACCACAATAGATAAAAGTGCACTGCCTAGAAGCGATATATAAAACTTTTTCATTTATTTATTCATCGCTCTATTACCACGCGGTAGAAACAAGTAAATATCCACGGCCCCAAATAGTTTTAATTTTCTCAGGGTTTTGTGGATCATCATTAAATTTTTTACGAAGTGCAGAAATAAGTACATCAACACTTCTATCAAGCCCGTCGTACTCTCTACCTTTCGTTGCTTTAAATACGGCATCGCGTGAGACAACTTGACCTGCATTGCTCGCTAGGTAGTGTAATAATAGATATTCGGCGCTTGATATGTTTATATCTTGCTCGTTAAGGGTCACATTTCTAGATTCGGTATTAATACTAAGTGCACCAACTTGAATAACGCTTTGGCTAACCTGTGGCTTATTTGGCTCATTGTTTTGACGCAGTGCTGCTTTTATGCGCGCTAGCAATGCACGTGGACGCACCGGTTTCATTATGTAGTCACTTGCGCCAACTTCTAAACCAATAACTTCATCCATCTCTTCATCGCGTGCGGTGAGCATTATAATAGGCGAATTATAAAAGCTACGAAGCTCTCTACATACGCTGATACCATCTTGCCCCGGGAGCATAATATCAAGGAGCACAATATTTGGGTTTAACGTTTTGACCTTGCTAACAACTTCGTCACCACGATGACAAACATGCGTTGTATAGCCTTGCTCTGTTAAATATTCAGCAACCCATTGCGCTAGTGATGCATCGTCTTCAACAAGTAAAATAGTGCCGTAGTTATCCATAAAATATCCCTAATGCGATTGGTATTAAAATAGTCGCCAGCGGCGTTTTTTTTGTCTGTTTTGATAAACCCATTGTAGTTTTACTTCTGCTGTACTGATGACTTTGGATGTATTGCTATCAAATAGTTCAAATGAAATGCTTCTCTGTGAGTCAAAAGCATAATTAAAAGTACCACTTTGTTGCTTTAGCCAACATTGCATAATGTACTTTGAAGTTGCATCGCGTAGGCAGTAATTGCCAATGATAGGTTGCTCCCACGTAAGTGTGACATCGGCATAGCAATTACGCCCTTCGCGCAGTGCAACACAAGTGTCGGGTAGTGCTATGAGTGCTTCAGGGGGGTCCTGCGCTTTAACAGTAAAGGTACTGGGAAAGATCAGTAATACCCAGATCCATCTAAAATACATAACGTAGGCCTACCTTGGCTTTATGTTGATATCCTTGGGAAATAATTGGGCTGTCGTCAATTTCTTTTGAAAACCATGTAGTAAGCCAACCGGATAAAAACACCCAATCTTGGCTTATTGGATATTCAGCATGGAACTCAAAGATAATACTAGTACTGGCATTGCTGTTATAAATCGGGCGAAGGCTGGTGGCTTCATCGCTATCAATGCCAAAGTAATAATTGGTAAAGTCAGCAGAGTAGGCGCTTAAACCAACACCAGACCTAAACTCCCAGTTTCGCCATGGCAAAATGTGGCTAAAAAAGCTATTTATAACCCAACCATTATGGGCACCAGATATGTCATGAAGGTATTCAAAGGAGAATTGTGAGTTTTCAAATCGGCGCGAGAGCCTAAGACCAACATCAAAATCGTAATTACGTTTTTTAATACCTTGGAGTTCTTTTATAACACCATGGTTATAAAACCCGAGGCCTTTTTCGTCAAACCCGGCTTGAGTATTTGTGCCAAGTATATCTAAGCCCCAATCAAATTTATCTATAAGGCTGTAACCAATTACAAGACCACCGCTGAGTTGATTGTGATCAAAATCAAGATAAAATTTATCGTAAGAAACAGCAAGACTTAAATCAAGCTCAACGCCCTTATCGTAAGATTCGATACCGATTAGGTAAGAATCTTCAATATAAAAGCCCGCACCTGCACTCCAATCCCAGGCAAAGCCTTGGGTTGGCTCTAACGTATTGTCTGCATAATAGCGATTACTTGCCATACTTGTGGTGCTAAAAATAAAGCAAAAAAGCAATGTTATGCTAACTAAAGTATGGTTAAGCAAAGTGTTTCTCATCCCTATGGGGCCTAATTATTATTTGTTATTAAGCGTAGTATATTGTTAATTCGGTCCTTTAATCTGTAAAAAAATGTAGTAAGTGTTAGGTCTGTTGAACTTTCAAGGTTAAATTTTCAGCATTCTGTTTGGTATATAGGCAAGGCAGAGCCTATGCAGTGTGGCTATTCCCCATAAATGGGCGATAACGTATCATTAATGCCAAACAGGCGCTGCCCAATGGGTTCTTCCTAAGGGCTATTTACGCTTTGTTGCTCGGTTTTTACTTATTCTTACATGGATGTAAGAATAAGTAAAAACCGAGCGCCGCGATTAAATAGCCCCTAGTTTGAACAAATTTTAATCCGTAAAGATCAACAGACCCTAATTTACTGAACTTTAATTTTATCGATTAATATACTGCTTAAGTAAAACTGCATCATAGGCGTTAATGCGCTTACTTCTGTTCTGTTACATGGACCACTAAGCTTGGCAAGGCTAGATAACTTTGACAATGTTTTGTACTGAGGAATTTGAATGTCTTTTCCAAGTCTTTCCATGCGAGCTTCATCAGTGTTTTGCTGATGGACAAAAGCGACAACCTCAAGCTCATTAGTTATTTTTTGCTCTTCGGTGAAACTATAAACTAGTGGCTCACGATGAAAACTTGCACTATCAATAGAAGATTTAGCAAACCAAACAACATCACCTGATGCTTTGTGTGTGAGGCGCATACTTACTTGTGCAAATATTGCAGCACATTCCTGAGTTGGGTATTGCTGAGCAATATCTGAATATAATGTAAAAGGGTTCTCAGGTTGCTTTATTGCGTACTTAACATCGTCAGTGAAAGTTAAATCAAGTTGCTGAATAGTTAGTGTGTAGTCGCTGTTATTTTTAGTGGTTACTTTTAGCTGTTTATCGTTAAGTGCTTGGCTAATTTGTGATAAAAGTTTATCGGTTACACTTGCCTTATCGGTAATAATTTTTACTGTTTGGTTTCTAACTACCTTATGTGCAGGAAGTTGAACGGATTTAACTTTTGGGGATGAGTGTTCTGTGGTGTACTCAAGCTGGTAGGTCTGACTTTTTAATGTTGGCTTTAATGGCATAGCCAGTGGCTCGGCCGGCTGCTTTGTAAGAGTACAACCAGTTGATAATATAACAAAAAGTGACACAACTAAAAAACGCATAAGTACTAAACACTCACTAAAAACCAAATAATCGTCGTATTGTACGTTAGTCCAAACAAAACTTCATGATATTATCTACATAGATGTAGTTAAAAAGATAAAATTTATAAAAATGAAGTATCTCAAATCTTTATTGTATAGCCTACCTGCTTTGTGTTTGTTGTTTAGCTCTGTGAGTTTTGCAGCAAAAGCAGATCCTGATTGGGATGCATTTGTAAAAAAGTACGGCCGTTATGCGCAAAAAAAACTGAAAAATAAAGGTATACCAGGCGCTGCACTTTCGATTGTAAGTACAAACAACTCAGACTACATCCATACGATGGGTGTAACTAAAACCCGAAATGGACAAAAAGTAGATAAGCATACCCGGTTTAGGCTCGCGTCTGTTTCTAAAACATTTGCAGGCTCGTTATCTGCTAAATTAGCCAATGAGGGTTTACTTAAATTAGATAAAGCTGTTAGCGATTACATAACTGAGTTCAAAGGGACTGTTTATCAAGATGATTTAAAGGTATTTCACCTTCTAAGTCATGCAAGTGGGTTAGTGCCTAATGCGTACGATAATTTGATAGAGTCTCGTATGGATTACCCCAGTATTGTTGAAAAATTACTTAGTGTTAAACCTATTTGCAAACCAGGCGAATGTTATGGTTATCAAAATGTTATGTTTAGCCTTATAGGTAATGTGATATTACAAAGCAGTGGTAAAAGTTACGCGCAGTGGTTACGGGAAACTATTTTTGCGCCTTTAAAAATGAGTGATGCCAGCTTAGGTTATGAATCTATGGTTCAGGATGAAAATTACGCATTACCACACGTGCGCGGTACAAAACGTTGGTATAGCGCTAAGCTTAAAAAAAATTATTATAAAGTGGGACCTGCAGCGGGTGTAAACGCAAGTGCAAGTGACATGGCCATTTGGTTAAAAGCCCAGCTAGGGCAATACCCAGATGTTTTGTCATTGGATACTCTAGCAAAGCAAACGCGTCCTTATACACATACAAAAAAAGAAATGCATCGCAGGGTGTGGAAAAAACACCTTAATGAGGCTTATTACGGACTAGGTTGGCGGGTTTATAATTACGCTGACGAAACGCTTTACTATCATAGTGGCTGGGTGCAAGGATATAGAAGCGATGTGGTTGTGTTTCCCCACTTAAATGTTGGTTTTAGTTTAATCGTTAATGCTGAAACCGGCGTAATAAATGAATTAACAACTGAATTTATCGACAGGCTATTAGAATACAAACGAGGTAAAAAAATATGAATAAAATAATATTAGCAATCACTTTTTTAGCCTTGTCATTTAATTGTAGTTTGGCATTTGCCGCCCCTGACGAGGTATATTTGTTTCGTCATAGCGAAAAGTTAACGGGGAAAAACCCAGCGCTCTCAGAAGAGGGGAAGGCACGTGCAAATAATTTAGTTACTTTGTTTAAAGAACATCAAAATATACATCTTTTTAGCAGCAACTATAAACGCACGTTGCAAACAGCCGCACCTTTGCAGGCACATTTTAATACCAAATTAAATGTGTATAACGCAGGTGAGCTAGGTGATTTAAAAAATGAGTTACTCAAACTAAAGGGTGTAGTTGTTGTTATTGGGCACAGTAATACGACGCCGCAACTGGCTGAACTACTCTCCAATGAAAAAGTGCCAGCTATGAGTGAGACACAATTTACTCAGTATTTTATATTGCATAATAAGCCCAGAAGTAATGGCACTGATTATGATGTAACGCACCATACAATGAGCTTTTAAATTAAAAAGTGTTATATAACAAAAAACCAGCATTAAGCTGGTTTTTTAATTTAAACGTACTAAATCCTTTAAATAGGATTAATTAGTTACGTGGTAAATGTATTTTTTTCTCAACACTTTGACGATAAAGCACAATAGTGTGACCTATCGTTTGTAGCTTAGTCGCACCAGTTTCACGTACGATTGCTTCAAAAATAAGTGCTTTTGTTTCACGATCATCAGTTGGAACTTTAACTTTGATTAATTCGTGAATTTCTAATGCACTTTGAATTTCGACTACTACGCCTTCGGTTAAACCGTTAGAACCTAGTAAAACTACAGGCTTGAGGCTATGTGCCTGACCTTTTAAAAACTGCTTTTGTTTGTTTGATAATGTCATGTTTATACAAATTTTGCTGAATATGGCTTGAATTAAGGGTATTCTAACGCCATCTAGAGAATATTACTAATTAGTTGCGTGTTAATTTATGACAAATAAAAAACAGTCAGCCAGTTCACAGCGATGGCTGAAAGAACATTTTGATGATAAATATGTTCAAGAAGCGCAAAAAAAAGGCTGGCGTTCACGAGCGGTTTTTAAATTAGATGAAGTACAAAATAGAGATAAGTTACTTCGCCCTGGTATGACCGTTGTTGATTTAGGAGCAGCTCCAGGAAGCTGGTCACAGTATTTGGCAGAAAAAGTAGGTGACAAAGGTCAAGTAATTGCCTGTGACATATTACCTATGGACTCACTTGCGGGTGTTGACTTTTTACAAGGTGACTTTCGTGAAGAAGCTGTGTTAAATGCGTTGCTAAAACGTATTGATGGTAAAAATGTTGATGTGGTACTCTCTGACATGGCACCAAATATGAGTGGTAATAACTCAGTAGATCAAGCGGGTAGTATGTATTTGGTAGAACTTGCGCTGGATATGTGTAGTCAAGTACTAAAGAAAAATGGCGCATTTATTGTTAAGGTTTTCCAAGGTGAAGGCTTTGATCAATACTTGCAAGATGTACGTAATAGTTTTAAAGCAGTGAAAATACGCAAACCTGATGCCTCACGTGCCCGTTCTCGGGAAGTATATATAGTAGCGACTGGATACAAACTGTAGTACAGTTGCTTGGCGTTTAGTTGAATTTAAATTAATTGGATACAAGAGGTTAACCCCTTGAGCGATATGGCGAAAAATTTAATACTATGGCTGGTGATTGCAGTTGTGCTGATGTCAGTCTTTCAGAGCTTTAATGGTGGCGAGCAAGTTGATCGTCAAACAAGTTACACTCAATTTGTTAAAGATGTCCGCAGTGGCTCTTTACAAGAAGTTATTATCGACCGCGGTACAGGAAATATTACTGGTACTAAAAGCAGTGGTGAGCGTTTTCAAACAACGATGCCAATGTACGATGAAGACTTAATAAATGATTTACTTAAAAATGATGTAAATGTGAAGGGTGTACAACCTGAAGAACAATCATTCTTAGCAAGTATATTTATTTCTTGGTTCCCGATGATACTGCTTATTGGTGTATGGATATTCTTCATGCGTCAAATGCAAGGCGGCGGCGGTAAAGGCGCTATGTCATTTGGTAAGAGTAAAGCTCGTTTAATGAGCGAAGATCAAATTAAAACAACGTTTGCAGATGTTGCTGGTTGTGATGAAGCGAAAGAAGATGTTACCGAATTGGTAGACTTTTTACGTGACCCTTCTAAGTTTCAAAAGCTTGGCGGTAGTATTCCTAAAGGCGTACTAATGGTTGGTCCTCCTGGTACTGGTAAAACGTTACTTGCAAAGGCTGTTGCGGGTGAAGCGAAAGTACCGTTTTTTACAATTTCTGGTTCAGATTTTGTTGAAATGTTTGTCGGTGTTGGTGCGTCACGTGTACGTGATATGTTTGAACAAGCTAAAAAAGCGGCACCTTGTATTATCTTTATAGATGAGATTGATGCGGTTGGTCGTAAACGTGGCGCAGGTATGGGCGGCGGTAACGATGAACGTGAGCAAACACTCAACCAAATGCTAGTAGAAATGGATGGTTTTGGTGGTAACGAAGGTATTATCGTTATTGCGGCAACTAACCGACCAGATGTTCTCGACCCTGCATTACTTCGTCCAGGTCGTTTTGACCGTCAAGTTGAAGTAGGTTTACCTGATATACGTGGTCGTGAGCAAATACTTAAAGTACACATGCGTAAAGTGCCATTAGGCGATAACGTAGAGGCGGCTCTTATAGCACGTGGAACACCCGGTTTTTCTGGCGCTGATTTAGCGAACTTAGTAAACGAAGCTGCACTTTATGCTGCACGTGGTAATAAACGTGTTGTAAGTATGGCTGAATTTGACGCTGCTAAAGATAAAATCATGATGGGCGCAGAGCGCAAAACCATGGTGATGAGCGAGCAAGAAAAAGAAATGACAGCATATCACGAAGCAGGCCACGCAATTGTGGGCCGTATGGTTCCTGAACATGATCCGGTTTACAAAGTATCTATTATTCCACGTGGCCGTGCGCTAGGTGTAACAATGTACTTGCCTGAACAAGACCGTGTTAGTCATTCAAAAGAGCTTTTAGAATCAATGATTTCAAGCCTTTATGGTGGCCGTATTGCTGAAGCGCTTATTTATGGTGCTGACAAAGTAACAACGGGTGCAAGTAACGATATTGAGCGCGCAACTGATATTGCACGTAAAATGGTTACACATTGGGGTTTAAGTGAAAAGCTAGGTCCATTGCTTTACGCTGAAGATCAAAACGAGATGTATATGGGTGGTGGCGGAAGCCGTGCATCTAGTATGTCGGATGATACTGCTAAAGTAATTGATGCTGAAGTACGCTTGTTTTCAGATCGTAACTACCAAAGAGCAGAAGAAATATTAAAAGAAAATATTGATATTCTTCACTCAATGAAAGACGCGTTAATGAAATACGAAACAATCGACGCTAAGCAAATTGATGATTTAATGGCGCGCCAACCAGTGCGTGAGCCGCGCGATGCTCATGACCGTCATGAAGCTAAACCGGTAAAAGAGCAAGAACCTCAAGAACCAGTTGCCCATGAAAGTCAAAAGACTGATGATTCATCGAAAAAAGATGAAACAAACCTTGATGATAAAGCTGAATAATCGTTAAAATAGCTAGTGAAAGCCCCGAATTTCGGGGCTTTTTTGTATCAGCTATTTAGAAAAAGAATAAAGGTTGGCAATGACTAATATATTAAAGCTTCCCAGAGGACGTACGCTCAATATTGAAAAGCCTGTTATTATGGGAATATTGAATGTAACGCCAGACTCATTTTCTGACGGCGGGCAGTTTTTAGACCCCAAAATAGCGCTAAAACGCGCAATGCAATTATTAGAGGATGGTGCGCAAATTTTAGATATCGGGGGGGAGTCTACCCGCCCCGGCGCGCCAGATGTGAGTTTGAAAGATGAACTTGCCCGAGTAATCCCCGCTATTAAAGCGATACGTGAGTACAGTGATTGCGTTATTTCAATTGATACTAGTAAAGCGCAAGTTATGGAGCAAGCAATACTCGCTGGGGCAGATATAGTCAATGATGTAAGAGCTCTACAAGAAATAAACGCCTTAGAAACGGTTGCGCAGTATGAAGATGTAGCAATTTGTTTAATGCATATGCAAGGGCAACCTCGCAGTATGCAGTGCGCACCTCATTACGACAATCTGTTTGCAGATATAAATATGTTTTTTAGTGAACGTATTAAAGCATGTGAAACAGCAGGGATTAAGTTTGAACGACTTATTCTAGACCCTGGTTTTGGATTTGGAAAAACACTTAGCCATAACTATCAAATATTGGCTAAGTTTGATGATTTTAACAAGTTAGGTTTGCCATTATTGGCTGGATTATCTCGTAAGTCGATGATAGGTAATCTATTAAATAGAGAAACAAATGAGCGATTAGCGGGCAGCTTAGCGGGTGCGTTAATCGCGGCGCAAAATGGCGCAAAAATTATTCGTGTACATGACGTTAAAGAAACCGCAGATGTACTTGGTGTATATCAAGCCTGCGAGAAAGGAATTGCATAATGAAAGAAAGAAAATATTTTGGTACTGATGGCGTACGTGGTCTAGTAGGAACGCCACCTATTAATCCTGAGTTTGCAATGAAGTTGGGTTGGGCTGCGGGACGCGTATTATCACAAAGTGGCACTAAAAAAGTAATTATAGGTAAAGATACGCGTATTTCGGGCTACATGCTTGAAACCGCACTTGAGGCTGGTTTAATTGCCGCTGGTATTGATGTTGTATTACTGGGTCCAATGCCGACACCTGCAGTTGCGTATTTAGCGCAAACATTTCGTGCAGAGGCAGGTATAGTAATTAGTGCCTCACATAACCCTTATTACGATAACGGTATTAAGTTTTTCAATGGGCAGGGTCTAAAGCTTGACGATGAAGTAGAGCTTCAAATTGAAGCGATGCTTGATGAGCAAATGACATGTGTTGCTTCAGATAAACTAGGTAAAGCTTCGCGTTTAGTTAGTGCAGACGGCCGTTATATAGAGTTTTGTAAGAGCCAGTTCCCCCAAGGGTTATCTTTAGAAGGGCTTAAAATTGTTGTCGATTGCGCAAATGGCGCTACATACCATATAGCTCCTTCTGTCATGCGCGAACTTGGCGCTGAAGTTATAACACATGCATGCGAGCCTAATGGCGTTAATATAAATCATGAATGTGGCGCTACTCATGTAGATACCCTTAAACGCAAAGTGCTTGAATTTAAAGCTGACGTAGGTATTGCATACGATGGGGATGGCGATCGTGTAATGATGGTTGATCATAATGGTCGTGTATTTGATGGTGACGATTTAGTTTATATTATTGCTTGCCAAGCTGCCGAAGATGATATGTTGGGTGGAGGTGTAGTTGGCACTGTAATGTCTAACATGGGTCTTGAAAATGCTTTAAAAGCGAAAGGTATCGAGTTTGCTCGCAGTAAAGTGGGTGACCGCTATGTAATGGAATTACTACAGCAAAAAGGCTGGAAAATTGGCGGTGAAAGCTCAGGCCATGTATTAAATTTAGATTTAATTAGCACGGGTGATGGCATTATATCAAGTTTGCAAGTACTTGCAGCTATGGTTGCACAAAACCGTACACTACAAGATTTGGGTGCTGGTTTTACTAAATATCCAATGAAAATGATTAACGTGCGCTATACCGCTGGAACAGAACCGACAAAAGCGCCAGAGGTACTTTCAGCTGTAGCAGAAGTTGAGCTTGCTTTAGGCGACAAAGGCCGAGTTTTACTGCGCAAATCAGGCACAGAACCTGTTGTTCGTGTTATGGTTGAAGCCGAGCAAGAAAAAATTGTAATAGACAGCGCTCAAAAAATTGCAGCTGTTGTAGAATCTATGAGCAAACAGACTGATTAATAACAATAACCTCTTGTAACTTTGGGCGAGAAAAGTTAATATCTCGCCCGCTTTCTAATGTGGAGTGGAAAATGGCAATACGCAAGGCGATGGTCGCAGGCAACTGGAAAATGAATGGTTCGTTAGAGCTAGTTAAACAAATGTCTGATGCTATTAACGATGTAAAATCACAAGAGACGGACATTGTTTTATTTCCTCCATTCCCACTTGTACCAGCGATGATAGCTAGTGGTGTTTCTACAGGCGCTCAAACTGTTTCTGAAAATACACCTGGTGCGTTTACCGGTGAAGTAGATGGACAGCTTCTAAAAGATTTAGGTGCAACTTACGTACTCGTTGGTCACTCTGAACGCCGCAGTATT
The DNA here is from genome assembly GCF_014163745.1 of Pseudoalteromonas sp. SR44-2. Taxonomy (NCBI): domain Bacteria; kingdom Pseudomonadati; phylum Pseudomonadota; class Gammaproteobacteria; order Alteromonadales; family Pseudoalteromonadaceae; genus Pseudoalteromonas; species Pseudoalteromonas sp. SR44-2. The sequence goes on from NZ_JACJDW010000012.1 coordinate 110,789, forward strand.
TATAACGAAAGTAATGAAACTGTCGCTGAAAAGTTTGCTAGAGCACAAGAAGTTGGGTTAACACCAATTTTATGTGTTGGCGAAAGTGAAAGTGAGCAAGAAAACGGTCAAACCGAACAAGTAGTTGCTGCACAAATTGATGCAGTAATTGAAAAATTAGGTGTAGCAGCACTGAAAGATTCTGTGATAGCATACGAGCCCGTTTGGGCCATAGGCACAGGTAAGACTGCATCGCCAGAGCAGGCACAAACTGTTCATAAATTTATCCGTGATAAAATTGCTGCACTTGATAGCACTTTAGCACAAGGGCTTACCATCTTATATGGTGGTAGCGTTAATGAAAAAAATAGCGAATTATTATTTGCACAAACAGATATAGATGGCGGCTTAATTGGCGGCGCAAGTCTAAAAGCAGAATCTTTTTCTGCAATCTGTAACAGTGCAAAAGGGACTGTATAAGATGTACGAAATTTTATTAGTAGTTTATTTAGTTGTGGCTTTAGCTCTAGTTGGAATGGTTTTAATTCAACAAGGTAAAGGCGCAGATATGGGTTCTTCATTTGGCGCTGGTGCATCAGGCACGGTTTTTGGTTCATCAGGTGCTGGTAACTTTATGACAAAAACAACCACAAGCTTAGCAACAGTATTTTTTGTTTTAAGCATTGTGCTAGGTAACCTAACTGCAGGTCAAATTAAAAAGACTGACGAGTGGGAAAACCTAGAAGCAGCTCCTGCAGTGGAAACTGTATTTCCTGTTGAAGAAGATGTTCCGGTAACTTCTACGAAAGAGCAAAGCTCTGACGTACCGAACTAATTTAGCGTAATGCTATCGTTAAACGATTTATACTCCTCAAATAAATCATATGTTTAACAAATAAGCGAAAGCTTAAAAATGCGGATGTGGTGGAATTGGTAGACACGCCACCTTGAGGGGGTGGTGCTTTCGGGCGTGGGGGTTCAAGTCCCCCCATCCGCACCAAATTTAGAAACCAGTAACAGAAATGTTACTGGTTTTTTTGTGCCTGCGATTTAAATTGAATGTTATTTGTACTTTCTTTTTTTAAAGGGCAATTAGTTATGTAGAATTTTGAATTGTTTGTAAAAAAACTAGAAATTTTACAAATTTAGTTAACACTTATGAGTAATAAGCCGATAATAGATTTAGACAATAAAATAAGGTATTCACAATGGCTTCAGGCTTCACTTTTCAAAATCTCAGCATAAGTAAAAAAATACATGCGATTACGAGTATTGCTGTCGTTGCATTTTTAGTGATTGTTCTGATCAACTATTTTGCTATGAATGATAATAGAATTGCACTTGATGAAATGGAAAAATCATCCTACAAAGTTGTTAAGTTAACATCTGCTAATGTTGGCATTTTAGAGAAGCTGGACGAACTTTACACCCAAGCCGTAACATTTGGTGAGCAAGATTTAGTCGAGAAAGCATCTGACACATACAAGCAACTTGAGTTGAATATTATTGCGATAGAAAAAATAAATGCCTCTTACATTCACAGTGACACTAAAGAGCAGCTCGCAAATTACGAAAAAATATCAGCGACTATCGCAAATGGCATGGTAAATGGAACAGCAGATTTTAGTAAAATTCAACAACAAGCACAGAGGAAAACAGCGCTTTATACCGATGTCTTAGAAAAGTTTAAGGCAGCACAAGTAAAAGCTGACGATCGCTTTTTTGAACTTGTTGCAAGCACAAAGGACCGTTCTGATTACGCCCTTACGTTAATGTTAGCTGTTTCTATTGTATCGCTTATTTTATTACTCTTTATGGCTATTTGGATAGCTAAGCGAATTGCTTCTTCGGCAAGTGATGCGGCAAATAATTTAAGCTTATTAGCAAGCGGTAAAGGCTCGCTAAGCACTAAATTGACAGTTAACTCTGAAGATGAAATAGGTCAAGTATCTATAAATTTCAACTCTTTTATTGGCATATTGAAAAAAACGGTGTTAGAAATTATAGCAGTTTGCGAACCGTTAATGGAAAACTCTACTCGTTTAGTGCAGGGGATGGAACAAGCGGAGCGTGCAACGACTAAACAAACCACTGATGCTGAGATTGTAAAGCAATCAATGGAAGAAATGAAACAGAGTGTAGGAGATATCTCTCAATCAGCTGCAAGTGCTTCTCATGCAGCGCAAACGGCAGAGAAAGAAGTTGAGCAAAGTAGAACTCAAGTACAAACATCAGTAACCGCTTCTCGTACGTTAAGTGATGAGATTAATCACGCTGCTACAACTATCAATAAATTAGCAGACGATACAAAAAATGTGTCGCAAATATTAAATGTTATTACATCAATAGCGGAGCAAACAAATTTACTTGCACTTAATGCTGCCATTGAGGCTGCCCGTGCTGGTGAGCATGGCCGAGGCTTTGCTGTTGTCGCTGATGAAGTTAGAGAGCTTGCATCGCGAACTGCTCATTCTACAAATGAGATTCGAGAGCTGTTGACTACTTTAACTGAAGCGGCTAACGAATCAGTTACTGCAATGACGACTGCAAGAGATATGGCTACAGATAATGCAACTGCAGCAGAAAAAACGGGTATTTCTATAGAGAAAATTGCAGAGCAAATGTTAGAAATAAATGGAATGAACTCACAAATTGCTGCTGCCACAGAAGAGCAAACATCAGTTGCTGCTATGGTTGTAGAAAACGTGACAAATATGCACGTATCATTTGAAGATACAATGGACTCGCTAACGGCTGTGAGGGATGTAGCTAAAAACCTTCATTACCTTTCAGACAACCTATTAGATGCCACGGCTAAATTTAAAATTGAGTAACGTAGCTAAATCAATTCGAAGTAATGCTTATTCAATTTGAGAGGGCAGGTCAGACGCTAGCCGCGTTAAAATTTCTTATTTAGAATACTAAATAAGAATTTTTTTGCCTTGCTATCGACACCGTTTTTCTCCTTCAAAATATCTCACTTAATTGAGCGTATTGTTATTAAAGTTAAGTTATAAAAAAACCACCGATTAGGTGGTTTTTTTTATTTAATAATAGCAATTAAAAGGTAGCAATTACTTTAACTTTATCAGTTGCTTTACTGCTATCTATATAGCCGATTGAATCACCATTAGCGGCAACAAAGTCAATGACAGCTTGATCTGAATCAAACTTTTCAGGCGGTGTCCCTTTACCTGTAAAAACAAGTTTTGACCAATAGGCATTTAATTGGCTGCTCGATTTACCTACCACTTTAGAATTGAATTCATCAGCAATAGCGGTACCGTTTTGAGTTGCTGGGTTGACCTTATTGCCGTTATCAAACGACTTGGCCTTTCCTAAGTAAATTTTCTTAATAGTCTCTGCATCAAGTGCATTTGCATTACCAGGATTTACAATTACTGCAACTTCAGCCAAAGCACCGAAAGAACATAATGAAAGCGCACTAGCTAGGATTAATTTTTTCATATTCCGCTCCAATTAAAATACTAAATCAACACCAACGGCGACTATATCCGTTTCAGTGTCAGTGATGTCATCATCAAATCGACTAAAGTCAATTTTAAATGCAGCTGAAGGGTGGAAGTCATAACGTGCGCCAATTGTGTAAACATTACTTTTTGCTTTAGAGCCTTCTAATGCTGAATTTATACCTGCATTTAATTGCGGCACAGCTGTAAGTGAATCATAACGGTTGTTATCGTGTTTATCGTCGTTGTTTTCATAGGTAACGTGAACAAGCCACTCATCCATACGATAGCCTAGAGAGGTATAGTATTGAGTTTGCTCAGCTAAAGCGCTGTTATCGACTTCAAACTGAGTATACTCTGCATCAAATAAAATATTGTTGTAGTCAATTGAAAAGCCAAGTGCGAAAAATGCCCCATCGTCTTCATTTACAGCAATGCTATCAGCTTGATCTGTGAAACCCGAGCTGCGAAGAGTTGCCTCTAGGCCATTAAGGGCGATACCTGCATCAGTATCATTTTCAATGTCAATGGTGGTCTCTGCTACAAAATAGGCAACACGTGCGCTAAACCAATCGTAACTAAGTGACCAGTTAAGACCAGCGATATCATTAAGCTCAGTTTCGCCATTGACCGACACTACTGAGATATTATCTTCAAAGCTACCATATATGACTTGAAGACTTGAGTCCCAATCACCGATTTGTGAGGTATATAGTAAGCTCAACCCTTCGTAAGTAGAAAATGGTAAATTATAAACCGATTGAGGAGGGCGAACCCAGCGATAAGTGTAACCTACATCTAGAAAGTCAGAGTATTTGTAAAATGGCGCACGCATTTTACCAGCGCTGAGTTGTAATTCATCACTAAACTCATAAGTTAAATACGCCCACTCAAAATCGGCATCAAAATCATTCTCGCCGCGAGCCACAATTTGCGCTGTTGCGCTGAGCTTTTCCTGAAGATCGGCAGATAATTGTAATGCAAATACACTCTCATTTTTAAATGAGATATCATCGTCATATCCGTATAAGGTTTGATCACTGTCTAGGCTTTTACCACCCACTATAGATGCAAAACCATTAATACGTACTTCAGCGCTTGCATAGCTAGATGCAAGTACAGCACATACAGCTACTGCTACAGATAGCTTTTTCATATGTATTTCCTATTTGTTATTTAGATGTTGATTTCTTTATTATTATAGGTCCATAACTTCTATTTATCTAATAATTAGAATAGTTTAAGTTTTTTATTTTTAT
>NZ_JACJDW010000013.1:0-114861 GCF_014163745.1 Pseudoalteromonas sp. SR44-2
AGGAAGTCAGGGCTCAATCTACGTCACAGCATTTTCACACTCTGGTTGGGTACGAGCTCACTGTCTTCCCGATGTGACAAGTGCTAGCTAAACACTCATCAAGAAGAGATACAAGGTTGGGTTGAATGGAACGAAACCCAACAGGCTTAATATTTAAGCGCTAGTCGTTAGCCCCATGCTCCGTAGGAGATGGCTTTAAACCGCAAAAATCTATACCGCAAATAATTTCACCATCAAGAACATCGAGGCGCTTCGCTGCACAGAGCGATTACAACGCCTCAGAAAAACTTAAGTTTTTTATTGCCAAATCGATATCTGATTTATTTTCTTGATTATCTTTAAGCTCTGCAAGTATCTGTAAAATGTTTTCTCTCTGCCCAGGTGAAAGCTCTGAAAAATGCTCTTGCAAATGTTCAATTGTTAAATGTTGAGATGATGCTGCTCTAACTAAAAACTCAACAGTCCGTGTATTTTTATTTTTGATTACAACTTCTAATAGATTTTTCATTAGCCTATTTAAAAAGTTAAATTCACCATCGGCTAACTGCGCAAAAGTTATAAACCTTAGGCACAGGTAAAAAGACTGTTCAGACAATTTATGTGCGTTTTCACTTAAAAAATTAACTATATTAACGCCTTGAAAAAGTTTATGACTATAGCTTGCAGCTTCCCTTCTGTGGGCTTCATCTTTAATGTCCCTATAATGCCCATTCCCATCTATTATTTTGGTTTTTTCCTCAAAATTTCGTTGCAACCTTTCCAGTTGTAACTCAAGCAACTTTTCTCCACTTTCTAAATTTACAAGCCTGTTTAAAACGCTTTCCAAATTACCACTATCGATAATTTGCTTTGTATACTCTTCAAAAAGGCCTTCAGTTAAAAAACCATTTGGATCTTTTCCAATATGCTCTAAAACATCAAAAACTATTTGTTTTACTCTATCTTGATTTTTATCATCTGAAAAAAGTGTCCTACCAAAACGATCAAATCCCTCTTGCAAACGATAATCACTGCAGATACTTTTTGCTAATTCTTGTGTTGATAAAGATTTTATAGAATCAATAACAATTTGATCCCTGAGCTCATTTTCAGGAACAATTTCAAGTAAAAAACGCTTTAAATAATCAACCGTGTTTGGCTTTATACCTAAATGTTGCTCACCGCTATTTTTATTACTTTTAAGGTCGTTTTTACTTTTATCAGTTATATCTTCCTTAAGATTCAATAATTCCTTAAATAATGCATTATAGACATGCGCAGTTCCACTATTTGTTAAGTCAGCTATCAAATTAGAGAGGGTTTCATTTATTGTTTTTTGCTTGCCATCTTCTATCTTAGCTATTGGTAACGATTTACCATTAACTAAGCTTGTGTACGAGTTTACAAAAGCATTAAATAACGCAGGCTCCGCCTCACGTAATGTAGTGAGTAATAATAAAGAGCCAAAATCGATCTCTCCCAATAACTTTTCTTTAGTCCAGCATTTACTAATACGCCGCATTACTCGTTTCAACATTCGAATTGAAACTATAAAGTTATTAGAAATAATTGCTGGCCGATAAAAAGCCTCATGAAAAGCAAGTGGTTTTTGCTTAAAATATTGTTCAGAGCTACTTATTGATGAATGTGTTAACAACATATCATTATCGAATATTTTACTTGTGCATAACTTTGCCCAATTACACAGTATGTTTTTGAAGTCTTGGGATATTATTGTCTCTATATGATCAGCAACTTTACTTAAAGCTACAGCATATTCCAGCTTGTCATTAGCCATTGCAGCAATAAAGTTGATATTACTTAAACCCCTGTTTTTTAACCTATTAAGCAACACAGCTATATCATTTAAGCGTTTTTCGTTCTCATCGCTTGTTCCGCGATCTACATCTTGCAGGGTGATCAGTAATTTATGATTAGTTGCCTCAAGAACATCATTAAGCTTTTGAAAGCTTTGCTCAATATCAATTGGGCCTGCGAGTAGTGTGGATGCAAATTGAAATATGCTGCCGCCTGACTTTAGCGCTTCGGTATAATGTTTAGGTAGCGCACGAAATGCGCACATATCGATATGCTGGCTGATATCATCAATAATATGGCTAAGTACTACATGTGCAACACTGCCGCTTGTTGTGCCCCATGTTGAAATATCACTGTGGATCCAGACCCCATTTTGCTTAGGGGTTTTAGCTAAATCATTTGCAATGCAATCAACTATACTGCTTTTTCCACATCCAAATGGCCCACACAGCGCGATATGTTGCGCTCCTCTTTTCTCATATCCTTCCTTATCACCACCTGTTAGCAACCGCTCGGTAATACGCTTTGTATAAGCCTGCAAATTTGGTTCTAATTGCACTGTGTCTTTAATGATTGAATCGTCTTTAAACCAGCCTTTAAACTCATCTAATATTTTAAAATCATTTGAACTAAGGCTTCTCGTGCGCTTCAAAGTTATTTGATTACGATTCCATTTAGCTTTAATGCATTCATTTACATATTTGCCTATCAAAAATATTGCAGAGAATATGTAAACATCCACTGTTATAAAAAGCGGCCAGCTAAAGCCTATCTGACTGATATGCCAATAAATGAAAGCTGTACTAGTCGCTGCGATAAGAGAGAAGCATACAACTAAATTAAGGCTAATTCTTTCATTGCTTTGTTGATAAGCTGTAATTATAGAAGAGCCTAAAATTAATACGATGAAATACTCAAAACAAGAAGTAGCAGCTATTAACTCTTCTTGGTTTGAAGTGAAATACAAAATCGCCCCTATAATAGTTACCGATAACCATAAGCTCATTGTCACCGGCGGATATCGCCAGCTAAATACAACACTGCGTATGGGGTGCGATATATAAAACCTATCAAGCAGGAGCTTTATGCCAATACCCGCTAAAAATGCGCTACTGTAATACAGGATTGGATTGGCATTTAAAATAGCGCTCCAACTTGAATATGCCTTTTGCACAAAGCCGACTTTGCTTAAAAATACAGTAATTGTTGCGGCGGTAATTGCGCACAATAAAAGAGAAAGCCAGCGTCTGGCTGTAATGGGGAGTGTTTTAACTTGTGACAACTTAATATCCTTATCAATACGTTACCTAACCAGTCTATATCAATTGAACATTATTGAATAAGCAAGTTTAATAAATAAAACCGCCTATCTTGGCTTCACACTCGGATGGCGCTATGACTTGTTGGGTTTCGCTTCGCTCTACCCAACCTACGCTTTGATATAAAAATGGAGTTTTATTCCTTTAGGTCTTGTTTTGAGTTTAGGGCGAAAATCAAAAAAGAATGTACCGATCTTATTCCTTCTACAACCCTTAGCGATTTTGCTGGGCGATAAATGCAAGCGAGTGCTGGTTGAATAAGTCAGGGCGTTCCACATTACAAACATGGCCGCAATGGTGAATAGTTTGCAGTACGCTGTTTTTATGGCGCTTAACCATTTCTTTAACAGGGCCAAGGAACATATGATCCTCCTTACCCATAATGTAAAGAATGGGAATATCAATGTCTTTTTCTTTGAAGTATTGCATTAAAGGATTTACGTCCATGGCTAATTTAAACCATTTTATAAACTCTTTTTGGCACAAGCGTTTTGCTTCACGAACAAACAAAAGTCGAGATTCTTTATGGCGCTTTTTAGGCATCATAATAAAAGCAAATAAGCGATACAGCCACATATAAGGCAAGAAGTGTTTAAAAGTATTGCCTAAATAAACCAAGGTATTACTGCGAGTATTAAAACGAGTAACCGCTCCACCTAGCACCATGCTAGAAACATATTGCGGCGCAATTTCAGCAATATTTCGAATGAGTATTGTGCCCAATGAAATACCAACAAAGTGTGCGCTGGTGATATTGTTGTGATCTAACACATCAATGATGTCTTTAGAGACATTATTAAATGAATAATTATTATCAACAAAGTTTTGTACTAAGTTATTCGATTTACCGTGACCACGAAGATCTAGTAACAACACATTATATTCTTTTTTATAGGCTTTAAGCTGACGAAACCAAATTGCCGAACTACCACCTGCTCCATGGACAAATACAACCCATGTTTTACTGGTTTCGTGCGCAAAAGTAGTATGGAAAAGAATGTCTTTGCTCATTACAGTTAGTGGCCTATTTACTTCGTTTGGCATATTCAATTGTAGGAAGTATAACGGAGTTTAATAAAAATCTCTTATGAAGTTCAGATCAATGGCTTCTACTTAACAGCTTTTCGGTGCAGATTCTGATTTTTAAATGCAAACCAATAAAAATGACCTTCCCCTATTTTTACGTTATGAAAACCGCCTACCTCGCTTTGCTGCTCGCGTGACACTATAGCGTGTTGGGTTTCGCTGCGCTCTAACCAACCTACTTTAAAATTATAATGTGGTGCTGCCGCTTAAGGGGTTGCTCACTTTTACACCGCTGTTTCGTATTCATGACACTTACCCTTCAATTTGGTCTAATTAATTAGTCTACAAATCCTCTCAAAACATGAAATTTTTAGCTAAAAACTATATTCTTGCGCGCGATTATTATTTAAATAATGGATAAACACACACATGACAACATCTCAAGATGCAACGCTTTCAAATGCATCAACAACAGGTGCACACACACCTTCAAACACACCCACTTCTAAATGGAACCTGCACGATACGCAGTGGACTTTAAGCCTTTTTGGTACCGCCGTTGGTGCGGGTATTTTATTTTTACCTATTAACATTGGTATTGGCGGTTTTTGGCCGTTAATTATTTTGGCATGCTTAGCATTTCCAATGACCTTTTGTGCACACCGTGGATTAGCGCGTTTTGTACTTTCATCAAAAAATAAAGATGCCGATTTTACCGATGTAGTTGAAGAGCACTTTGGTGTGACTGCGGGGCGGTTAATTTCTTTATTATACTTTTTATCTATATTCCCAATTTTGCTTATTTACGGTGTGGGCTTAACTAATACCGTTGATAGCTTTATGGTTAATCAAATGGGGATGGAATCACCTTCTCGCGTGTTGCTTTCGGGTGTATTAGTTGCAGGTATGATTAGCTTAATGATGGGCGGCGAGCGCTTAATGCTGCGTGCCTTTGCTATTTTAGTTTACCCGCTTGTGGGTATATTGTTCTTTTTATCACTTTATTTAATCCCAAGCTGGCAAATGCCAGATATGACAATGCCTGAAATGGGCAGCTTTGGAAAAACATTGTGGTTATCGATTCCTATTATTGTGTTTTCGTTTAGCCACGCAGCGGCTATCTCAAGCTTTGTAAACGTGCAACGCGGTCACTACGGTGAACAAGCTACACATAAGTCTGAGGCGATTTTAAAGCGCACTAGCTTACTACTTATTACCTTTGTACTGTTATTTGTGTTCTCTTGCGTGCTGTCGCTTACAGGCGAGCAAATGGCAGCGGCTAAAGCCGCTAACGTATCGGTTTTATCCTACCTTGCTAATATTACTGATAACTCGTTTATTGCCACACTTGGGCCGCTTGTGGCCTTTATTGCTATTACATCGTCGTTTTTGGGTCACTTTTTAGGGGCACGTGAGAGCTTTACGGGTTTAGTAACTAAACAAACAAGCTTAAGCGCAAAAGCGGCTGATAAAATTGGTGTGTTAATTATGTTTTTAGCTATTTGGTTTTGCGCTGTTAAAAACCCAAGTATTTTAGACATGATGGATCAGTTATCGGGCCCTATCATCGCAATGATTTTATTCATCATGCCAATGATTGCAGTTTATAAAGTGCCTGCACTTCATAAATACCGCAACCGTTTAAGCACGCTATTTATATTAGCGGTTGGCTCACTTGCTGTATTTGCACTTATTTACAGCATGATTAATTAATACGCTATATATTCAAAAGCCCAGCTAATTTAATTAGCTGGGCTTTTTTAGGCATAAAAAAATGGCGCTCACTGAGCGCCATTTTTAATTTAATTCGTTGCTATTATTCTGTATCTGGCAGGTTACGGCCATAGAATATTTCTTGCATTTCGCGAGTCAGCTTAGAGCGGATCTCGTCTTCTTCTTCATCCGATAACTCATCAGTAGAAAGGCCGAATAAATAGGTATTTAAGTCGGTTTCTTTTAACATCATTTTAGTATGGAACAGGTTTTCTTGATACACGTTCACGTCCATCATTTGGTACGCTTCTTTTGTATCTTCTGTCATGAAGTTTTGAATCGAGCTAATAGCATGATCAATGTAGTGCTTAACACCGTTTATGTCGCGGGTAAAACCACGAACGCGGTAGTCTATTGTTACTACGTCTGACTCAAGGCTATGAATTAAGAAGTTTAACGCTTTAAGTGGCGAAATAATGCCACAGGTAGATACTTCAATATCAGCACGGAATGTACAAATACCATCATCAGGGTGAGCTTCTGGGTATGTGTGTACACAAATATGGCTTTTATCTAGGTGTGCAACAACTGAATCAGGTAATGGGCCTGGTGCTTCGTCAGCATCGTAATTTTGCTGCTCTTCTACTGGTTCTTCTGAAACCAAAATAGTTACACTTGCGCCTTGCGGTTCATAATCTTGGCGCGCTACATTTAAAATGTTAGCACCAATAATATCAACAACTTCACCTAAAATATCGGTTAGTCTATCTGCACTGTACTGCTCATCGATATATTCAATATATTCTTTACGTTGTTGCTCGGTCTTTGCGTAACAAATATCATAAATACTAAAGCTTAAACTTTTGGTTAAATTGTTAAAGCCATGAAGTTTAAGTTTATCGAAGGGTTTGTTCATAATAAACCAACCTATAAATTAGTGGGTTCTGCACCTGCAGAATGAAAAGTTCGCGGATTTTATACGAATTTTCCTCGTGGAAAAAGCGTTATTTTGCTTGATCTTGCACAACTTCGTGGCTATGCGTAATTTCTACTGTTTTATCAAGCATTAATGCAACCGAGCAATACTTTTCAGCAGAGAGTGAAACTGCACGTGCAAGGTGCTTTTCAGACACATTATTGCCTTTAACAACAAAGTGTAAGTTGATTTTGGTAAACACGCGCGGTGCTGTTTCGGCGCGTTCTGCACTGAGTTGCACTTGTACGTCTGAAAAATCTTGTTTAGCTTTTTTTAAAATACTAACCACATCAACTGATGAGCAACAGCCAACTGACATTAAAACCATTTCCATTGGGCTTGGTGCTGCGCTATCGCTGCCGCCATCAAACACAACATTGTGGTTAGAATTAGAACGGCCAATAAACGTATCGCCTTCAACCCATTTTACATTTGCTTGCATTGTTATATCTCAAAAAAATATTTTCTTGATTGTAAGCAACTTAGCCGTAGTTGCAAATGAAAATGCAACGCAGGGCTATAAAATGGCTAAGATTGTTGTGCTAATGCGCTATCAAAGAGGTTTTTCACTAAACCTGCAAATTCATCTATAAAGGCATGCTGTTCAACCGTGACAGGCTGTGAGGTGATGCTGCTGAGGACTTCTTCTAAATCGTAAACTATGCCATCAACTTCACGTACAATTTGACTACGCTGCTCTGTGTTGAGGTCTGTGTGCTGCTCGCAAATAAGCATCACATTTTGTGCAATAACGTCTTCGATTAATTCCATTACTGTTGGAGCGCCTGGTTTTATTTCGCCTGGCTTCTCAAACAATGCTAAATTTTGAGTTAGATACATGATCAAATCATCGTACCCTTGCCTATCTAAAACCATTATGCGAACCACCTAAATATATTTAATTATGCTGATTTAAGCAGAAAGAGTCGATAATTACTAGCCTTGTACGATAGCAATACAAAAAAAGCAGCCGAAGCTGCTTTTATAATAATTAAGTAGTATTACTACTTAATCTATTTTTAAGCCTGGGCTTAGTGTTGCTGGCATCGCTACTTTTTCAAGCTCTACTGAAGCAACTGGGTATGCACAGTAATCAGCTGCGTAATACGCGCTTGCTCTGTGATTGCCCGATGCGCCAATACCACCAAATGGTGCTGCGCTTGATGCGCCAGTAATTGGGCGGTTCCAGTTAACAATACCAGCGCGAATACGACGTAAAAAATGGTCGTAATCTGCTGCACTATCACTTAATAAACCAGCCGATAAACCAAAGGTTGTATCGTTTGCTTTATCAATGGCTTGGTCAAAGTCATCAAAGCGGAATACTTTTAAAAGTGGTCCAAAATGTTCTTCATCTGGGAAATCACTAATATTTGTACACTCAATAATACCTGGTGTTACAAAACCGGTATTGGCTGTGTGCTCAAGCTCTACTAATACTTGAGCGCCAAGCTCGACAAGCTCGTTTTGCGCTTTAACCATGCCTGCAGCTGCCGCTGATGAGATCATAGAGCCCATAAATGGCTGGTCTGCATCATCGTAGTTGCCTACTTTAATTGCTTTAGTTGCAGTGATAAGGCGCTCTAAAATTGCATCGCCTTTGCTACCTTTAGGTAAAAACAATTTACGTGCACAGGTACAACGCTGGCCGCTTGAGATAAACGCTGATTGAATAATATCGTGAACAACTGCTTTAGTGTCTTCAACGTCAGTAATAATAAGTGGATTATTACCACCCATTTCTAGCGCTAAAATTTTACCCGGTTGACCCGCAAACTGTTCATGTAAAATATGACCAGTACGCGAAGAACCCGTAAAGAACAAGCCATCAATCCCTTTGTGAGCAGCAAGGGCTTTACCCGTTTCTACTTCACCTTGAACGAGGTTAATTACACCAGCTGGTAAGCCTGCTTTTTCCCACAGTTTAAGCGTAAGCTCGGCAACTTTAGGAGTAAGCTCAGACGGTTTAAATACAACCGTGTTACCTGCTAAAAGCGCTGGCACAATGTGGCCATTAGGTAAGTGACCCGGAAAGTTATACGGACCAAATACGGCTACAACCCCATGTGGCTTATGACGAATCATCGCACGCCCAAGTGGCATTGCGTTTTCTACGTCGCCAGTGCGCTCTAAAAATGCTTTTTCAGAAATGGCAATTTTACCAACCATAGCACCCGCTTCTGTGCGCGTTTCCCACAGTGGCTTACCTGTTTCTTGTGCAATAGTAATAGCGAGCTCTTCGCTGTTTTCTTTTAATTGCGCTGCGAATGCTTTAATTATTTCTAAACGCTCAGTAAAGCTTTTATCAGCCCATGCATAAAACGCTTCGCGCGCTGCATTTACTGCGGTGTCTACTTGCGCCGCAGTTGCTGATGATGCCTGCCAAATAACGTCGTTATTTGCAGGATTTACTGAATTAAATTCTGTGCCTTGGCCTTGTGACCATTGACCATTAATAAATTGTGCAGGATGAGTCATATACTTTCTCCTAAATTAAATCGTGGTTGCACTAACAATATCGCCAGTTTGCAAATGCAATGCATCTGCTACTTCTTGCGATAAAATAAGGCTTTTTGCGCGCTCGTCAAATGTCATTGGTGCAACGGTTGCTCTAAAATCTTCAAGCTTTTCGTTAGCTAGTAACACCATGGTGTCGCCAGTCATTTCGCCAATTTCAACGTTAAAGTTATTTGCATTACGAATCGTCGCAATGTTATCTACTTTTGCTTCAACCGTTGGGCCGCCGTCAAAAATGTCTACGTAGCCATTAAACGTAAAGCCTTCGCTTTTTAATAACTCGATTGCTGGGCGTGTGTTGTCGTGTACTTTACCTATTACGGCTTGCGCATCTTTACTTAGCAAATTTACATAAATTGGGTATTTAGGCATTAGTTCAGCAATGAAAACCTTTTGACCAATACCTGTTAGGTAATCGGCTGTTGGAAAATCCATTGAGAAAAAGTGCTCTTCAAGCCACTGCCAAAAAGGGCTACTGCCGTTTTCGTCAGACACACCGCGCATTTCTGCAATCACTGTTTGTGCAAAACGCTCTTGATGCTGCTTTATAAACATAAAGCGCGCTTTTGAAAGTAGCTTACCGTTACAATTTTTACGATAGCCATCTTTTAAAAACAATGTGCAAAGCTCTGTAGCGCCTGTGTAGTCGTTACATAGCGTTAAAATATCAACCGCTTTGTATACGTCTAATGTGCGCGAAGAGTGAATCACTTTACTTAAGTGATAATGATAAAATGCATCATCAAGCCCTACCGCAGCTTCAATTGCAGACGTACCTACAACATCACCGGTTTCGCTATCTTCAAGAACAAACAGGTAGCCTTCGTCACCGGGTTGTGACGTTTGCTTAGCAAATGAACTTACAGAATGGTCTATTTTCTTTTGCAATAGTTCTTCGTTTAATGGCAAAGACGTAAAACCATGCCCAGATTCGTGGGCAATTTTCAGTAATGCTGAGTAATCATTTTGCTGGATTGGGCGAAGGATCATCATGAGTCCGCTTGCTCCCTTATAAATAACGGTAAATAGGAATTGCAGGGCAAGCGGTGCTTGCCCTTAATTGGTTGGCTTAAGTCGCTTATGCGCTTACTACGCTTGCTACTGCTTTTTCGAAGCGTGCCATACCTTCGCGAATGTCCGCTTCAGGAATTACTAAAGATGGAGTGAAACGTACTACGTCTGCACCGGCAACTAGTGACATAAGGCCTTGCTCAGTACCCGCCACTAAAAACTCTTTTGCACGACCTTTGTATTGCTCGTTCACTACTGCACCAATTAATAAACCTTGGCCACGGATTTCGCTAAATACGTTGTATTTTTTGTTAACCGCGCTAAGTAGTTCATTAAATAATGCGGCTTTTTCTTTTACGCCAGCCAGTACTTCTGGAGTATTTACTGTATCAAATACAGCTTCTGCAACAGCACACGCAAGCGGGTTACCGCCATAAGTAGAACCATGTGTGCCTACTTTAAGGTGCTGTGCAATTTCAGTTGTTGTGATCATAGCGCCAATAGGAAAACCGCCGCCAAGTGCTTTAGCCGAAGTTAAAATATCAGGTACTACGTTTAAGCCTTGGTATGCATATAAATCGCCAGTACGGCCAACACCTGTTTGAACTTCATCAAAAATAAGCAGTGCGTTATGTTTAGTACATAAATCGCGAACACCTTGAGCAAACTCATCAGTTGGTGAAACAATACCGCCTTCACCTTGTAGAGGTTCCATCATTACGGCACATGTTTTATCGCTGATAAGTGCTTCAAAAGCAGCAAGGTCATTGTAATCGCAATGTACAATGTCGCCAGGCTTAGGGCCAAAACCATCTGAATATGCAGCTTGGCCGCCAACAGTTACGGTAAAGAATGTACGACCGTGGAAACCTTTGTTGAACGCGATAATTTGTGATTTTTCTGCGCCAAACTTATCAAGTGCAAAACGACGCGCTAATTTAAGCGCGGCTTCATTTGCTTCTGCGCCAGAGTTGGCAAAGTAAACTTTTTCAGCAAATGTCGCATCAACCATTTTTTTAGCTAGGCGAAGTGCCGGCTCATTGGTCATTACGTTAGATAGATGCCAGATTTTTTCGCCTTGCTCTTTTAATGCGCCTACTAATGCAGGGTGGCAATGGCCAAGACAGTTAACTGCAATACCACCAGCAAAGTCGATAAACTCTCGACCTTGTTGATCCCACACGCGAGAGCCTTCGCCTCGAACAGGAATTACGCTTGAAGGTGCGTAGTTAGGAACCATTACGTGATCAAATAATTCGCGATTGACTGTCATTTTATTTCCTCTTAATTGTGAGCAACACAAAACATCAAAATAGGTGTTTGGTTAATATTTGTAACCAACTTTATAGGCAAGATCAGTAACCTGATAATTGCGCAAAATTGCTTTGTGGTTCAATTTTCAGACGCACATTATTTCAGAATTACTTATATCTGTCTCGTTAAAAACTTTCATGTATCCCTTGAAAATAAAGGGCTAAAGATATTATTTCATAGATAGTGAATAACTATTTGCATAGCTATTTATGCTTATTTTTAGGCAACTAACCGCATGAGTACAGAGGCGCACACGCTTTAATCGGCAAATATGTAATATAACAATAAGATGAGAATGAATGGTTAGTCGCAAAAAAATTAACAAAAAATTCAGATTTTTAGTCAATTTGAATAGCTAAATTGGTAAAATTACTCGATTGGAGGGTTTTTAGTTCCGTTTTAGTGAACTTAAAGTGCGAAAACCAGCTTAGAGCTTCATCAGGTTCTATAAGTTGATGTTCTTTTAAATTAAGATATTGAGAATAGCACCGTGCCTTTAGCATTACTTCTGTTAATGGCAGTAATGTATCGCCCTTATCTACCCCATTTACTAGCTGCTGCATTACCCCTTTAAACGGTAAATATTTAAAAGCCATTTTGTCTATTACCTTAGCGCTTACTTCTATCGATTTATTGCTAAGTAGAGTAGTTAAAAATAGCGGGTCGGGCTGAAGCTCTAATAATGCGGTGTGTAAATCTTTTTGGTTTTCATTTCGGGCTAGCTGTACTTTACGTTGCCATATTTGCTCAAACGTTTTTAAGTACAAGCGCACTAATGCAATTCGCCCTACATCTAAAAGCATCCCAAGGGTAAATGCATGAACGTCATTTACATTATTAATTTGTGCAATTTTTTGCGCAGCAATGGCGTTTGCCATGGCACTGTCACGTAAACGACGTTTTAATAACGAAAATGGTTCGGTGCTATGTGGCATCCAATGACGAGCAGCAAATGTAGGAATAACTAGCTGTAAGTTATCAAGGCCAATATAACGAAGGGCAAGCGATGGCTTATCTACTTTTACAGACGTGTTTTTACTACGTTGATTACGATAGTAAGGTAAATTAACGAGCGTTACTAACTCCCTACCCAACCAGCTTATATCATTAACCAATGGCTCTAAACGCCCTACCGACGCTGACTTTACCGCTAATATATCGAGTATATTGGCAATGCCATCTTCAATACCTATGGTGCTATGAATTACGCCATCTATATCTTCGAGCTGCTTATATATAGCTGTTTCAATTGTTTTGTGCAGTTGCTCACTGGCTTGAGCGCGGTACTTATGATGTGCAGTACTGCTTTGCTGGCGTTTATTCTGTGCGGCCACTTCAACCTGCAGCAAGGTACGCTGCTTCATGGGTTCGCCGTAATCTATATCTAATGTATGAATGAAACCAATTTGCTGATGCGCAAAGCTATGCCCAAGCAATAAGTCATGAGCTCGTTGGCTTAGTATTTTGGCAGTACGCTGCTGGGCTAAAAGTTCAGTCATGACATCCATTAATAAAGTATAAAATGCTATGTGTATTACAACATTAGAAGCGAGTTAAAAAGTTATCAAGCAGTTCTAAGCCTTGAGCAGTTAAAATAGCTTCGGGGTGAAACTGCACACCTTCGATAGCAAGTTCATTGTGTAACAACCCCATAATTTCGTCAAACTCGCCTTGCTCAGTTTGAGTCCATGCGGTTACTTCAAGCTCTTTAGGCAGAGTTTGCGCTTTAACCACTAAAGAATGATAACGACATACCGTTAACGGATTAGCTAAGCCTTTAAACACCCCTTTATTAGTATGAACTATGGGTGATGTTTTACCGTGCATTACTTTTTTAGCACGAATTACATCTCCACCTAAAGCTTGTGCGATAGTTTGATGCCCCAAGCAAATCCCTAAAATAGGATATTGCCCTTTTAGTTGCTCAACAACATTTAGTGAAATACCCGCTTCGTTAGGGGTGCATGGCCCTGGCGATAACACGATGTGCTGCGGGTTTAACTGTTTTATTTGTGCAATACTTAGCTCGTCATTACGTTTTACTAAAACGTCTTGATCTAAACGCTGAAAATATTGCACTAAGTTGTAAGTAAACGAATCGTAGTTGTCGATCATCAACAGCATTACACAACAGACCTTATAAATTATTGACCACTACTTTACACAAGTGGTACTAAGCGCTGCATTCTACCACTATTAATTAACCAACATAAATTAGCAAAAAGCGTTAAAAATTAACTCTTTTAGCTAAAATGCTTAAAAGCCTTTAGCGGGTATTGGTTTACTTAACCTAAACTTTGGTTAAGAGGTTTACTAACGTATTGAATCATGATGATATTTAAATTTATTTTCTCTAGCCAGAGATTCCTTGCACCTTGAGCAATAATATCGAACCCTAAGCTTTTTACGATTAGTTAATACACCTACGTAGGCTGTATACCCCAACAATAAATTATTGACCTCTAAAGTACGTGCGTTTATTGATCGCACTATTAAATACTTTGGTGAAATGCCTTACTGAGCAAAATAAACGGATTGCTTGTGCTACATCAAATTAGCGGCTCGATGGTTGAATTATATCTATGTAAGCCCCAGTGTATTATATGAAAGGCAGTAATCCACTTATACAACTCACTTACTTGTGAGCTCATTTATATCCTACTAAGGAGCGAATATGTTAGGCGAAGATCACTCATTAACAAATGACTTTCCAGAGTACTTAAAGACCATTGCCGAGTTAAATGAAAGCGATACTGAATTTGCAAAAAAAGCAGATAAGTACGACAAGCTAGATAAAGAGATTAGAGTGTTAGAGCTCAAAGATGCGCCCATAAGCGATGAACAAATGCATCTATTAAAACACGAACGTACAGAACTAAAAGATTGGCTATACGAACGCTTGCAGCAAGAGCAGTAATGCAACTAAAAAAAGAGCTCACTGATGAGGTGAGCTCTTTAGATCAACAATGGGTATTTTCTCTAAAACTTTACAAAGCCACCCACAGGTTTCATAAATACACTGCTTGCGCCCGCAAAGGCTTGTGCAAACTCTTCTGATAATTGACTAAATACCCTTACTTTATCCATATCAACTACGCTTAAAAATAGTGGGCCACTTTCGCCCCAACCAGCAAGATGCGCTTTAGCAGCATCTTCATCTTGGTAACGCTCATAAATATGTACATTGCGCTTGTCTTCACTTACTGTCCACTCATACATTAAAGTGCCCGCTTCACTTTTAGCCAAAGTAACTAATCGTGCCATTACCAGTAAAAACTCATCGTATTTACCTTCTTTAATTTGGCCTTGTACTGTCCAGGTAACATGATTTTTCATTATGCTTTACCTAATTTAAGCTGTGCTAAAATACTGTCTAACGTATCTACCAGTTGTTGATTTTTCGCATTATTAAGTGCATCAACATGAGGAGGCGCGAAGCGTCCTGTATCGTTATCAAAATACAGGCCTGCGGCATCTTTAAATTCATCACTAAGCGCTGCGCGACAAAAAATATCTGCGCCAATTTTTAAATCCCCACCATCTATACCGTAAGCGTCTTTTACCATTTTGCTTCCCAGTAAAGATTTAGGGTTTACCGATACAACTAATGGCCCAGTATCTTTAAGCTCAAGCCCTAAATGACGCGACCACATAGTAATAGCCAATTTACTTTGTGCATAAGCCGCACTATCAGAAAGTTCAGTGTTACCCATAAGTGCATTTAAGTTAACGCTTGATTGCGCAGCTGATGACACATTAACCACTCGCGAATCATGACCAAGAACAGGTAACAATAGTTTTGTAAGAAGATATGGCGCAATCGTGTTTACAACAAAGCGAGCATCAAGGCCATCAATTGTTGTAGCATCAACTAATTGATAAACGCCTGCATTATTAATAAGTACGTCAAGCTGGTTATTATTTTCGGCCAAATCGGCTAATACATTTTTTGCCAAAGTTTGAACTTGGCTCATATCGCTTAAATCAGCAATATAAGTATGTGTACTTGCATTTGGATATTGCTCGGTTAAAGCTACTTGTAGCGCATTGAGCTTTGCTTGGCTGCGGCCATGTAATAATACGGTGTGACATTGTGCTAATAACATCTTTGCAGTTTCTAGCCCAATGCCATCGGTTGCGCCGGTAAGTAAAATTGTTTTGTTCATGTTGATCTCTCCTTACTTTATTTTCGCTATATTAGCACCCCGACTTACTGCTGATAATTAGGCCAATAGTTGAATCAGTTTATAGAATTAATTGATAAAGCTAAGCCTATGTTAGTTAATATAAAAGCATTCCTTTAAAAGGCAGATGAGTGTTTAAGCTGAATATTTTTTATGCTTTTATTTGAATTACTCAGCAATCATAACTATTGTTTTTAAACCACCTTAATAGTAGTATTTATCATATAAATACACTTTTCGAGAAATAACATGAAAGTTTTAATTACTGGCGGCATGGGTTACATAGGTAGCCACACATGTATTGCATTGCATGAAGCAGGTATTACGCCTGTTATTTATGATAACTTGTCTAATGCAAGTGCGCGGGTACTTGACCAACTCGAAAAGATTACAGGTACTCGGTTTGAGTTTATTTTGGGCGACATACAAGACGAGCAACAGTTTAAGCTCGCTCTAAAACACACTAAAGCCGAAGCTGTTTTTCACTTTGCAGCTTTAAAAGCCGTTGGCGAATCTACCGAGCAACCGCTGCGTTATTATCAAAATAACGTGTCGGGCACATTAAGCATGCTACAAAACATGCAAGATGAAGGCGTTAACCATATTATATTTAGCTCATCGGCTACAGTATATGGCGAGCCAGACTACCTCCCTATTGACGAAAAGCATCCTATACGCGCAACTAATCCTTATGGTTGGACTAAAGTCATGGTTGAACAAGCCATGCAAGACGTATGTAATGCCAACAGACAATTTATGGGTATTGCGCTTCGTTACTTTAACCCAGTAGGTGCACACCCAAGTGGTTTATTAGGTGAAAGTCCTAATGGTATTCCTAATAACTTAATGCCATTTATTGCCCAAACTGCAGTAGGTAAACGTGACGTGGTTAATATTTTTGGTGACGACTACGACACCGAAGATGGCACAGGTGTGCGCGACTATATTCATGTTTTAGATTTAGCTAAAGGTCATGTTGCGGCATTTATGCAGCATAAAACAGATACCGCATTTCATGCTTACAACTTAGGCACAGGGCAAGGTTATTCTGTGCTTGATATGATCAACGCATTTAGCGCATCAGCCAATAAAGATATTCCGTATAAGATTGCGCCGCGCCGAGCAGGTGATATTGCCTGTAACTACGCCGATGCCACAAAAGCGCAAAACACACTTAACTGGCACGCAGAACTAACACTTAGCGACATGACAAACGACACATGGCGCTGGCAAACTAATTACCCAAGTGGGTTGGAGAGTTAACATGGCTTTATTAGAAAGTACTCACAGACGTAAAAATCCGCTAACGGGTCGTTGGGTATTAGTGTCACCACATCGTAATAACCGCCCATGGTTAGGCGCAACAGAAGCCGTTAACGAAAACGTATTACCAAAACACGATGAAAACTGCCCACTTTGCCCAACTAATACCCGTGCAAATGGCGACAGTAACCCTGATTATAAATACACACACGTATTTAGAAATGACTTTGGTGCATTAACGCCTAATGCCAGCGAGCAATTACAAAGCTTAGAATCAGACAGCGATTTATTTATTGCCGACGAAGCCAGTGGCGAATGCCGCGTAATTTGTTTTTCTCCAGAGCATAATAAAACACTTCCAGAGCTTGAGCACGATGCATTGCACGAAGTAGTGAAAACCTGGAAACAAAATTACACAGAGCTTGCACAGCAGTACGAATGTGTACAAGTTTTTGAAAATAAAGGCGAGATCATGGGTTGTTCGCAACCTCATCCTCACGGCCAAGTATGGGCTCACTCGCATTTATCAACCGAAATAGAAGCCGAAGATACCCAGCAGCTTGCTTATTATAAAAAGCATGGCACAGCTATGCTTGCCGATTACGCACAAAAAGAGCAAGCGGATCAAACACGTGTTGTATTTGAAAACGAACATTGGCTTGTTGTGGTGCCATTTTGGGCAGCGTGGCCGTTTGAAACAATGCTAGTAACTAAAGATAATATTCAAAACTTTAGCCAGTTAAACGATGCGCAAACAGACGCTTTAGCACAGGCACTTAAAGTATTAACCACTAAGTACGACAACGTATTTAATTGCAGCTTCCCATACTCAATGGGATGGCACAATGCACCCGCTAACAGAGGCTCTGATGAGCAACATTGGCGCTTACATGCACACTTTTATCCGCCGCTACTTCGCTCTGCTACTGTTAAAAAACACATGGTAGGCTACGAAATGCTAGGCGAAAGCCAACGCGATTTAAGCGCAGAAACCGCTGCTTCTATTTTAAAAGCAGCCAGTACAACACACTATAAAGATACAGCAGGACACACAGATGAAGCTTAACGAATTCCAACAACAATTTTTGTCACTGTATGGCGCGCCTGCTCAAGGTATTGCTGCAGCACCGGGGCGTGTAAACCTTATTGGCGAATTTACCGACTACAACGACGGTTTTGTTTTACCGTGTTCGTTAGAGTTTCGAACCCAAGTGATGTTTAAAGAACGCGACGACAATATTATTACTGTGCATTCTTTAAATTACCCAGGCGAAAAAGACAGCTTTAGTGTTGATGAAGAAATCACTGAAGGCCAGTCGCAGTGGGGTAACTACATTCGTGCTGTTACTTATGTTCTTAAAAGAGCGGGCTACACACTGCGTGGTGCCGACCTACTAATTGACAGCAACTTACCGCAAGGTAGTGGCTTGTCGTCATCGGCCGCACTAGAAGTTGCAGTTGGCGGTATGTTTAACCATATTGCACAGCTTGGTTTACCGCCAGAGCAAATTGCGCTATTTGGTCAAGAAGCCGAAAACGACTTTATGCATTGCCAATGCGGCATTATGGATCAGCTTATTTCAGCTAAAGGCGAGAACGGTCATGCACTATTAATCGACTGTGAAAACCTCGCAACTAAATCAGTTAAAGTTCCTGATGATTTAAATATTGTTATTGTTAATTCAAACTACCCGCGTAAGTTGGTTGATAGCGAATACAACCAGCGCCGCATTGACTGCGAACAAGCTGCTGTAAAAATGGGTGTAGAAACACTTCGCCAAGCCACCATGGCTGGCCTGCAAGCAGTAAAAGCGACATTAAGCGAAAACGAATATAAACGTGCACACCACGTAATTAGCGAAAACGACCGTGTAATTGCAGCAACTACTGCACTACAAAATAACGATATGGATGCACTTCGTACGCTAATGGCTGCATCGCATCAATCTCTTAAACACGACTTTGAAGTAACCGTACCTGCAACCGATGGCCTAGTAGAAATTTGTAAGGAAGCGATGGGCGATCGCGGCGCAGTACGTATGACGGGTGGCGGCTTTGGTGGCGCAATTGTATGTTTGTGTCGTGATGCTGAAGTACCTCTTATTAAAGCAGCGGTAGAAAAGCATTACTTTGAACGCTTTAATTTAAATGCTGATATTTACGTATGTTCAGCGGGTTCAGGATTACAAATTACGTCTTTTTAAATAAACTTAAGGAATAAGCATGGCAAAGGTTAATTGGGGAATTATTGGGTGTGGCAATATAGCTCACACCTTTGCTAAAAGCATTGCGCATTGTAGTGATGCACAGCTTATTGGCGCAGCTTCAACGAGTATGCAGCGCGCTAAAGAATTTGCAACACCGTACAATATTCAAGGCTACGAGAGCTATCAAGCTCTTATGCAGTGCCCAAATATAGACGCTATTTATATTGCCAATACGCACGATCAACACTTTAAAACTATCGCCCAATGCTTAACACACAATAAGCACGTGCTAAGCGAAAAACCAATTACCGTTAATGCTGAGCAGTTACAAAGCCTCACTGAGCTTGCAAAACAACAAAACTGCTTTTTAATGGAAGGCGTTTGGATGCGGTTTTTACCAGCCATAGTAAAATTACAACAGCTCCTAAGTGAAGGTGTTATTGGTAATGTGCACAGTGTTAATGCCAACTTTAGTTTACCTGGCAGCTTTGCCGACACTCACCGATTAATGAACCCTGTAACAGCGGGTGGTGCCCTGCTCGATTTAGGTATTTACCCTATTTCGATTGCTGATGTGGTATTTAATAAAGCCCCTGAACACATCAAATCCTTTGTACATAAAAGCACAACCGGCGTTGATGAGCGAAGCACTGCTATAGTTGATTACGGTAACGGGCAATTTGCATCTCTTGCCAGCGCACTGCAGCAAAATGGCCCAACAGAAGCATGTATTAATGGTGAGCTTGGCTATATTCGAATACCTCAGTTTGTAGGTGCAAAAACACTAGAGCTACACATAAACGACCAAGACCCTCAGTACTTTGAATACAACTTTAGTGACGATGAAAACTTTAAGTTTGAAATTGCACATGTCACGCAGTGTATATTACAAAAACAAACCCAAAGCAGCGCGTTGCCCCTCGGTACTAGCTTACGAGTTATGAACATAATGGATACCTTGCGAGCACAGTGGTTGCTGCAATATAGCAATGTCGTCGAGTCGGCTGAACTGACAAATTAAAAAATAAAAATACACAACAAGGACACACAATGACACACACACTCAAGGCGCTTTCAAAAGCCATATTACTTGCAACGTGCAGTTTATCTGCCAGTGTAGCTGTTGCTGAATCTAATAAACCAGAGCAGCTATACCCGCCAATCACTAGCGAAGTACTGCCAGAGCTTGCAGCTAAAGGTAGCTACAATGTAGGTGTGCAAACACTTAATTTAGTTAACCCTGCGCAATTTGACCCCGCTACACAAGGCCGTAAAGATCGTCCTTTAAAAGTAGAGGTATGGTATCCGGCTGCAAATACAGCAAAAGCGCCACTTACCAGCTACACAGATGAAACTCGCTCAGGTAAAGAGTTTACTTTGCAAGCCGATGCAATGCGTGATGTCGCCATTAATAATAAAGAGCACTACCCTGTCATTGTGCTTTCGCACGGTTATACCGGTTACCGTACAATTATGTACTACCTTGGCGAGCATTTAGCGTCGCACGGTTACATTGTGGTAGCTATTGACCATACTGACTCAACCAATGCCGATGTTGATTTTAAAAACGCACCGTTCTCTGGCTTTTTTAGCACGCTTATAAATCGCTCACGCGATCAGCAGTTTGTAATTAATTACTTTAATGAGCAAAACAACTTTGCCAGCAAGCAGGTAGATAACAAAAGCGCAGGTGTAATTGGTTACTCAATGGGTGGCTATGGCGCGGTAAATACAATAGGTGGTTGTTTCGCTTTCAATGAGCAAACTACGGCTATGTTTACGGGTATGAAAGACCCAGCTCAAATTAAAAAAGTACAGCAATTACTAAACAGCTGCGCTGGTGGACAATACCAAAATCCAAAAGTAGACCCTCGTATAAAAGCCATGGTGGCCTTTGCACCGTGGGGCGGACAGCACGCTATATTTGATGCCAAAGCAATGGAAAATATTAAAGTACCTTCGCTTTATGTGGCCGGTGACTTAGATGACATTTCAGGCTATGAAGGCATTAAAAGTCTTTATGAACAAACAGGCAGCAAAGATAAGTACATGCTTACTTACAAAAATGCACGCCATAATATAGCACCACACCCAGCCCCTGCTATTGCACAAAGCAGCAGTGAGCTAGATATAGGCCATTACTATGAGCCTTCGTGGTCTATGCGCACACTAAACGAGACCAACAAACACTTTGTACTTGCCATGATGGATTGCCACGTAAAAGGCATAGACCGCGAGTGTAAATACTTAGATTTACCACAAAACGGCGACCAAGCTGTTGTTGACGGTAAACCGCTGCCACAGTGGCGCGGGTTTGATAATCGCTTTTCTACCGGTATGGATTGGCAACAAGCTAAACCTCACACCAAGCAATAATAAACTTTAAGCGGTTGTTTTAATCAATAGCCGCATACGCCCTTAAAATAATGCAAAAATAAAACGCCTTTTATATAAAAGAGTTACCAGCAAATATTAGCGTGTTTATTTTTTAATCTGCTATTTTAAGAAAAAACCATTGCCATTAACTTCGGTTAAAGGCAATCTAGTCATATATAAGATA
This sequence comes from Pseudoalteromonas sp. SR44-2, assembly GCF_014163745.1. Taxonomy (NCBI): domain Bacteria; kingdom Pseudomonadati; phylum Pseudomonadota; class Gammaproteobacteria; order Alteromonadales; family Pseudoalteromonadaceae; genus Pseudoalteromonas; species Pseudoalteromonas sp. SR44-2. The sequence continues at coordinate 21,888 of NZ_JACJDW010000013.1, forward strand.
AGATAAATAACATAAATATCATGTCCAAATACATACTCTCAATTGATCAAGGAACCACAAGCTCTCGGGCCATCTTGTTTACAAAAGATGCAGACGTTTTTGGTACAGCACAACAAGAGTTTTCGCAGCACTTTCCACAAAATGGTTGGGTAGAACACGACCCTAACGATATTTGGCAAACAGTGCTTAGCACTAGTCGCGAAGTCTTAACTAAAAACGATGTAAAGCCTGAAGAAATTATTGCCATTGGTATCACCAATCAGCGCGAAACCACTTTGGTATGGAACAAAAAAACAGGCAAAACAATTTATAACGCTATTGTATGGCAAGACCGTCGCACCAGTGACTATTGCGAAAGCCTAACAACTGATGAGCTTTGCCAAACAATAAGCGATAAAACAGGCTTACTGCTCGACCCTTATTTTTCGGCCACTAAAATTCGTTGGATTTTAGATAACGTTGAAGGCGCACGCGAACAGGCCCTTGCAGGTGAGCTCGCCTTCGGTACGGTTGACACTTACCTACTTTGGCAGCTAACAGGCGGCAAAGAGCACCGCACCGATGCAACCAATGCATCGCGCACCATGTTATTTAATATTCATACCCAGCAGTGGGATCAAGAGCTTCTAGAGTTATTCGATATTCCAGAATCTATGCTGCCAGAAGTAATGGATTCAGCTGACGAGTTTGGTTCAACCAGCGCTGATATTTTTGGCGCGCCAATTCGCGTATGTGGTATTGCAGGCGATCAACAAGCTGCGCTTGTAGGACACGCATGTTTTGAACAAGGCATGGCTAAAAGTACTTACGGTACTGGCTGTTTTTTAATGCTTAACACTGGCGAAAAAGCACTGACCTCAGAAAACCGCTTATTGACCACTGTTGCCTATAGATTAAACGGCAAGCCAACTTACGCCATTGAAGGCAGTATATTTATGGCTGGCGCAACTATGCAGTGGATTGTTGAAGGCTTAAAGCTACTTAGCCATGCTGGCGAAAGTGAGTCGATGGTTAAAGATGTACCGCTCGACCATGGTGTATTTTTAGTGCCTTCGTTTACGGGTTTAGGCGCTCCTTACTGGGACCCTAATGCACGTGGCGCTATTTTAGGGCTAACACGCGACTCTGGTATTAGCACTATTGTTGCTGCAGCGCTGCAATCAGTTGGCTACCAGACCAAAGATTTACAAAAAGCGATGGAGCGTGATGGCCTTCGCCCAAGTGTGCTTCGTGTAGATGGCGGTATGGTAAAAAATAATTGGGTTATGACCTTTTTATCAAATATTTTAGGTGCAACAGTTGAGCGCCCAACAGTGACCGAAACCACTTCTTTAGGGGTCGCTTATTTAGCAGGCTTGCAAGCAGGTGTGTACGAGTCGACTGAACAGTTATCTAAAATGTGGACATGCGACCGTCGCTTTGAGCCCACCATGAGTGCCGACGAGCGTAACGATCTATACGCAAAATGGCAGCACTGCGTAGCTCAAGTCTGCTTAACGAATAAAAACTGCCCGCAGTAAATACCAAGTGGCTAAGGCCAGTACTTTAGCCACTTTGCTTTTTTAACTTAGCTAAATGCTAGATTTAAAAGGCATGCTTTACTGCTTAAAATTGAAAATGGATTGGCGTCAAAATTAACGAATAAAAAACTGGGTTTTCTATTGTCAAATGAAAACAGCAGCTTTATGATGCTTATGTCTTATTTATATTACAAATAAAAAGGTTAGCTCGGTGGAATTAGCAGATAACGAATATGACTTACTAGTCATCGGTGGCGGTGTAAACGGCACTGGAATAGCAGCTGATGCAGCTGGCAGAGGGTTAAAAGTTCTATTGTGCGAACAATCAGACCTTGCCTGTGCAACATCTTCAAACAGTTCTAAGCTGATCCACGGCGGTCTGCGCTACCTTGAGCATTACGAATTTAGATTAGTAAAAGAAGCGCTAGCAGAGCGTGAAGTGCTACTTAAAAACGCACCTCATATTATGTGGCCGCTAACCTTTAGATTGCCGCATCAAAAACACCTGCGCCCAGCTTGGATGATTCGTATTGGCTTGTTTATGTATGACAACCTAGCAAAACGCGAAACACTAGCGGGTTCTCGAAGCATTAAATTTGGTGAAAATAGCGTTTTAGAACCCTCTATTACTAAAGGTTTTGAATACTCAGATGGCTGGGTTGATGACTCTCGCCTAGTCGTTTTAAACGCCCTAGCAGCGCAGCAAAAAGGCGCCGTTATTACCACGCAAACTAAGTGTGTAAATGCTAAACGTGAGCAAGATAAATGGCAGGTAACCCTTGAGCAGCAAAAGAGCAAAGCTAAATACACCATTTCTGCCAAAGGGATTGTTAATGCTGCGGGTCCTTGGGTAGCTAAATTATTTGACGAAGCACTAACAGAAAAATCACCACAAAATATTCGCCTTGTAAAAGGTAGCCACATTGTAGTGCCTCGCATTCACGATGAAAAACAAGCTTATATTTTACAAAATAAAGATCAGCGTATTGTGTTTGTTATTCCGTTTGAAGATGACTTCTCACTTATTGGCACAACCGATGTAGAGCACAAAGGTGAAGCACAAGACGTTAAAATTAGTGATGAAGAAATTGATTACTTAATTGATATTACTAATACCTACTTTAAACAACCGATTAAACGCGAAGACATAGTACATACCTTTTCTGGTGTACGCCCATTACTTGATGACGAATCAGTTAATGCACAAGCCGTTACTCGCGATTATAAATTAGAGCTTTCGAGTGATGCTAAGCAAACACCTCTACTGAGTGTGTTTGGCGGAAAAATTACAACTTATCGCAAACTTGCCGAAGCTGCGGTTAATAAGCTTGAAGACTTTTACCCACAAATGAGCAAAGCGTGGACCAAACATAGTCCGCTCCCTGGTGGTGATTTTAGCTCTGTAGAAGCACTTAAATCAGAGCTAAAAGCAAAATACGAATGGCTACCTGAAATAACACTTAAACGCTTTGTACGCACTTATGGTACTCGTGCTAAACATATTTTAGGTAGTGCAACTGGGTTGAGTGATTTAGGCCAAGATTTTGGCCATGGTTTATTTGCAGCAGAAGTAGATTACTTGCTAAATGAAGAGTGGGCAGAAAACGCATACAATATTTTATGGCGCCGCAGCAAATTAGGACTACGTTTTAATGAGGCGCAAGTTGCTGCGCTTAATGATTATATTGAGCATAACCAAGCAGCTAAAAGCGCTTAACTATCAAGTTATAATAGCTTCCTGTTAACCCCTTCATAATTTAACCGCTATAAAGGGGTTTATTTTTTTGACTCTAAATTAAATAAATAATTAAAGCCACTAAGCGTCGCTGTTTTAATATCAAACTCAACACACTTCACACCTATTTGGTTAAGCGCCGTAGTAAAACACTTATTGAGCTGCTTTGTGCCAATCACCACAACTTGTGTATCACTTAATAATTGCCATTCGCTAGCGTGGCGAGCTGCTCGTACATCGCTGCCAATTAATACACCCGATAAATAGGCTTTGGCTTGTACTGGCGTTAACTCCTTTGAAAGCTGGCGGGTACGCACACTAAAAATACCATGTGCCAAGTTACCGCTATCACTACCTAAAGTTAGCTCACAGCCTTGCTCAAATGCTTTAAAGTCAAACTCACCCTCTGCGCAGTCGTTAGGAATTAAAACACTTTGATGACATAACAAATCATATAACTCACCGGTCATGGCTGTTTTAAAGCAAATGATTTCGCCATTGTTTATGAGCACCCATTTGGTATGTGTGCCAGGCAAACAGAGTAATATTTTACCTTGTTGATACTCTGGGTTTTGCTTTAAAAACCCTAAAATTTGCAGCTCTTCGCCGCGCATTACATCAAACAAGCCATTTTGCAGCGTACACTTTGTGCCAGGTAGCGCTTTAATAATATGTCCATCGCAATCAAAGCTAACCGCAGCATTAAGTAGCCCTTCGGGATTAATTGGGCATTCTAAATAAGGCGTTTCGTGCCAGCCGATGCTTGAGGTAATTTGTCCTGCAATATATATAGGTAAGCTGCCATATTCTTGCATCCACACTGCAATGGTGTCGATTAGGGTTTGCTCAAAATTTTGATTTGCTTTAACAACGCCAGGGCCATCACGTTGTGCTAATAGTTTAAGTGTTGATTGCGCTCGTACTTCGCACAAATAAGCGCGTAAATGGCTCGTGCCCCAGTCAACAGCAATAAAAAGAGATGAAGTAGCCAAGCTTTAAAGCCTCCCACCGTCAATTTTAATACTTTGCCCGGTGATCATACTGCTTTCATCGGCGGCTAAAAAGAGTGCCAAATTAGCAACATCTTCAGGAGTTACTAATTTTTTAAGCGCCATGGCTTCCATCCACTTAACTTGCTCTTCTTCGGTAAACCAGCTTGCTAGTTGACGGTCGGTAGCCACCCACCCTGGTAAAATAGCGTTAACGCGAATACCAAACTCGCCGTAATCGCGAGCCAGTGCCTTAGTCATACCTATTAGGCCTGCTTTTGCGGTTACATAGCCTGCCATTTGAGGTTGTCCCATAATAGCGTTAATAGAACTAAAGTTAATGATACTGCCCGCTCCATCGCTCTTCATAAAAGACATAGCAACTTGAGAGGCAAAAAATGCAGGGTTTAAGTTTATTTGTAAGCACTGATCCCAGTCTTGCACTGTAACGTCTTCGCTTGCTTGACGGCGATCGTTCGCTACATTATTAACTAGTACATTAATAGCACCAAAAGCGGCGCATGCATCCACAAGTGATTGCTGAAGTGCATGAGAGTCAGTTACATCAACTTGCCTATACCATAGTTTTGCATTAGGTAAATCACGAATAAGCGATTGCGCTGCCTTATCATCAATATCTATAAATGCCACTTTTGCATTTTGGTTTACAAAGGATTTAACCATTGCTCTACCAATGCCTGATGCACCGCCTGTAATAAAAATAACTTTACCAGAAAGACTATGATATTGAGCTAGGGTGTTCAAATTCAACTCTCCATACAGCGCATTTTCCATTTTAATTAAACCCTTTATAAACTTACATTTACAGTATAAAGAGCCAAACTAAGTTGTTAGTGCTGTGCTAAAATATTTAACTAATTAAAAGTTTATATCATATCCTTAAGTACATTAATATGATATATGATATATAATAAAGCAATATATCAACTCGGAATCCTGCGCAATGAAAAGCCAACCCCGTCAAAATTTAACACAACAATTAACCCACGATTTGGGTTTTGCTATTGTGCGTGGTGTTTACCCTGTAAGCGAAGGCCTGCCTTCTGAAGCCGATTTATGTATAAAGTATGATGTAAGTCGCAGCGCTACCCGCGAAGCGGTAAAAATGCTCTCTGCTAAAGGATTAATTTCATCGCGTCCTAAGCAAGGTATTCGTGTATTACCTGAAAGTAGCTGGAACATGTTTGATACCGACGTACTACGTTGGATTTTAAGCAGCAAACCATCACTGTCGTTATTAAAAGAGTTTACTCAAGTACGCGTAGCCCTTGAACCACAAGCGGCCGCTCTTGCAGCACTAAATGCAACCGCAGAACAACTCGCTGATATAGATAGTGCCTTAGCCCGTATGGCTGAAGCAGACGAAGGCTTAGACGACCCACTAGAAGCCGACATTGCTTTTCATACCAGCATATTAGTGGCCAGTAACAATCGCTTTTTTGTGCAGTTAACTGAGTTTATTAGTACAGCCCTTAGAGTAAGTATTCGTTATACAAACCACATTAAAGGTGTACCGGGCGCAGATGTTGCTAAGCACGCTGATATTTTAGAGACCATAAAGTCACGCGACCCTGAGCGCGCTAAAAAAGCAGTAGAAACAATTTTAGAAGAAGCACTACAGTTAATTGAATCTAAATTAGTGTAATGTTAGTTCAACATATTATATAAATATTGAGTCCATCGAATTTACTCTTTGCAGTATATTTTATGGACTTTTTTATTGCCTATAAAACTTAAATTACAGGCATTAAAAAATCCGATATCAGTCTCCTGATATCGGATTTTTAATTATTTAAATCAGCTTAATAACTCGGGTTATTAACTAAGATAAAACGCCTTTTTACAGGCTAGAATTACAATCCTAATTTCTTCTCAAGATAGTGGATGTTAGTACCACCATTTTGGAAGTTTTCATCTGCAAGAATTCTTTTATGCAAAGGAGTATTAGTTTTAATTCCGTCAATTACTAGCTCGTTAAGTGCATTGCGCGCGCGGGCAATAGCTACGTCACGGTTTTCACCGTAAGTAATTAACTTTCCAACCATTGAATCGTAATGTGGTGGAACCGTGTAGTCAGCGTAAATATGGCTGTCCCAACGAATACCTAAACCACCAGCAGGATGGAAACGTGTAATTTTACCCGGTGAAGGGATAAACGTTTCAGGGTCTTCAGCATTAATACGACACTCAATAGCATGACCACGAATAACAACGTCGTCTTGCGTGAATGATAATGGCTGACCCGCAGCAATTTTTAACTGCTCTTTGATTAAATCAATACCAGTAACCATTTCAGTTACAGGGTGTTCAACCTGAATACGTGTATTCATTTCTATGAAGTAAAACTCGCCGTTTTCGTATAAAAACTCAAACGTACCTGCACCGCGGTAACCGATTTCGATACATGCACGTGTACAGCGCTCACCAATAAACTTACGTGTTTCTGCAGTAATACCTGGCGCTGGTGCTTCTTCAACTACTTTTTGGTGACGACGTTGCATAGAACAATCACGTTCACCTAAATGTACTGCATTACCTTGGCCATCTGCTAATACTTGAACTTCGATATGGCGTGGGTTTTCAAGGAATTTCTCCATGTAAACCATGCTATTACCAAAGAACTGCTTAGCTTCTTGCTGTGTTAATGCAATTGAATCAATAAGTTCAGATTCGCTACGAACAACACGCATACCACGACCACCACCGCCACCAGCGGCTTTGATGATTACCGGGTAACCGATTCGTTTAGCGATTTGCATGTTACGTTCTTTATCATCTGATACCGGACCATCAGACCCTGGTACACATGGAACGCCTGCTTTACGCATTGCTGAAATAGCAGAAACTTTATCACCCATAAGGCGAATAGTGTCACCTTTTGGACCAATAAATACAAAACCACTTTGCTCAACTTGGTCGGCAAAATCAGCGTTTTCTGCAAGGAAACCGTAACCTGGATGAATCGCTACAGCGTCAGTTATTTCAGCCGCAGCAATAATGCGCGGGATATCTAAATAACTTTCAGTTGCTGATGGTCTACCAATACAGATGGTTTCATCTGCAAGCAATACATGCTTAAGATCGCGATCCGCCGTTGAATGCACAGCAACCGTTTTGATCCCAAGCTCTTTGCAGGCGCGCAATATACGAAGTGCAATTTCACCTCGGTTTGCAATGACTACTTTATCTAACATTAGAGTTGGCCTTTTAGGTTACGCTATTATTCAATGATGAATAGAGGTTGATCAAATTCTATTGGCTCGCCATTTTCAGCTAAGATAGCTCTTACTGTACCGGCTTTATCTGACTCAATTTGGTTCATCATTTTCATAGCTTCGATAATACAAAGCGTATCGCCAACTTTAACTTGCTGACCAACTTCTACATACGCTGGAGCTTCAGGAGACGCTGCTGCATAGAAAGATCCAACCATTGGTGATTTAACTTGATGGCCAGTAGGTTCTGCTGGAGCTGCTGCTTCAACTGCTACAGGAGCTGCTGCAACTGGAGCTGGGGCTGCTGGCGCTGGTGCATATTGCTGTGGAGCAAATTGCGGGTAACCAGGGCCTGCGCTCATGTTGTTACGGTTAATACGTACTGATTCTTCACCTTCAGTGATTTCTAGCTCAGCAATACCTGATTCTTCTACTAATTCGATAAGCTTCTTTATCTTGCGAATATCCATTACACGACCCGCCTGTTTGTTTGTGTGTTAATTTAAAATTAAATCGAGTTTTTCAACCGGCTCACAGCGGCATTTAATGCTGCGTGGTAACCCATTGCACCTAATCCACATATCACGCCTTGTGCCACATCAGAAAAATACGAATGATGACGAAAGGCTTCACGTGCGTGCACATTACTTAAGTGCACTTCAAAAAACGGAATATCAACACTTAGCAATGCATCACGTAATGCAACGCTTGTATGCGTAAATGCAGCAGGGTTAATTATTATGTAATCAACCGCTTGCCAAGCACTGTGTATTCGCTCAATGAGGGCTTGCTCACTATTACTTTGAAAATGTGCTAACTCAACATCTAGACTATCAGCGGCACTGGTTAGTTCGCTCATAATTTCACTTAGCGTTTTAAAACCGTATTTATCCGGTTCACGCTTGCCAAGCATGTTCAAATTTGGACCATTTATAACTAAAAGGTTAAATTTTGCAGCCATAATACGCGATATATCCTATAAGTAATGAGTTAAGCGGTTGCTAAGTAGTTTTTCGCTTTTAAGCAAGCAGAAAAAAGTAATGTAGCAACAAATTCTCACGTTAACCAACTATTATAGTGATTTCGATGTAAATAGCAGCAAAATACTGGTCCAATCTCTGTTTTGGGAACGGATAACTAGGAGGGAGTCGTAAGCCACTTGGTATATCCAAGTGGCTCTATTGCACTATTATTGTGCGCTGGCGCGCACTGTAGCAAGGTGTTTAGCAAAATCGTCTGCGTTTAAAAAGCCGGTTACACGTTGTGTAGTTAGCTCTTTACCTTGGCTGTTAAAAAACAAAATACTAGGTAAACCAAACACGGTGTACTCTTCCATTAGCTCAATTGTTTTATTGTCACTGTTAGTTAAATCAACTTGAATTAACTGATAATGGCTAAATTCACTTTGCACTTTGGCATCTGGAAACGTGTAATGCTCAAACTCTTTACACGCCACACACCAGTCAGCATATAAGTCGACCATAACCATTCGACCTTCATTACTCGCTTGCGCTACGGCCTCTTTTAGCTCAGCTAAATCCGCCACCTTTTTAAACTCATTACTTTGTGAGCTTACTTGCACAGCTTGTACTGGCCAAAAGTAGTTTTTAGTTAACGTAAACCCTGTCATAACTAATAGCGTTGCAGCAAACCATAATGCAGTTTTTAACTTGCTTTGTGTTTGGCTACTTTGCCAGTGATGTAGGTAAAGTGCCGTTGCTAATGCAAGCACACCGGCCATTAATAATATAATGTCGGCGCTTACTAGTCGCTCAAGTAATATAAGCGGCACAACAAGCATTACAAAGCCAAACAAGGTTTTAACTTGCTCCATCCAACCACCGGCTTTAGGCAGTAATTTACCACCAGATGTACCAAGTAATAAAAGTGGTAACCCCATACCTAAACTAAGCACGTATAGCGTTAAACCACCTACTAAGTAATCACCACTTTGCGCTACAAATAAGAGCGCTGCCGACAGTGGCGCAGTAGTACACGGTGATGCTATTAATCCCGACAGTACACCCATTAAAAATACGCCAACGTAGTTGCCGCCTTTTTGATTGTTACTTACTTGAGTTAGCTTGCTCATCATACTGCTTGGCAGTTTTATTTCGTACCAACCAAACATCGACATAGCCAATAATACAAATAGTAAACTAAAGCTAACTAATACAAATGGATGCTGTAAATACCCCTGCACTTGCCCACCAAGCGCCGCAACAACTAAACCAAGTGCTGCATAGGTAACTGCCATACCTTGTATATATACAAACGACAACGCAAACGCTTTTTTAGTTGAAAGGTTTTGCTGACCCGCAATTAAGCTCGACAAAATAGGAAACATAGGGAATACGCAGGGCGTAAAAGCAAGGCCTACACCAACAACAAAAAATATAAGTAAATTAGTTATTAAGCCCTGACTTGCTAACTGTTCAGTAAAAGTAAGCTCTTTTTCGGTATCATCAGAATTTGTTGTAGGTTCAGTAGCTGGCTCGCTAAGTGCTGCAAATGTACTTTGCGCAGTTGCTGCTTCATCTGTAGTGTTATTTTGGTCTACATTTTTAATCTGTGCGCCACTAATAACACTAAGTGGGATGCTAATTACTTCTGGTGGATAGCAAAGCCCTGCTTTTGCACAGCCTTGGTAACGAACTTTAACCACGGCGCCTTCGGTTACATTACTTAGCTTACTAATAACACTCGCGGAATTAAAAAAAACCTCTGTTTTACCAAAAAATTCATCTTCAATAATTTCGCCACTGCCAGAGTCGCCTACTTGAATGTTTGCACCTTTGGCGATAATTTCTATTTTCTTTTTATATAAATAATAGTCTGGCGCTATATCCCAACCTACAAACAAGGTACTGCCTTGTTGGTCAAAATCAAAAACAAACGCTTGGTCTACAGGTAAAAAAGTCTGTTGCGGAGGCCCAAGTAGATCACCAAGCACATTATTAGTCGCAGCCTTTACGGGTACAGTTAATAATGTAACCAACAATAAAAAGAAAAAACGCATTAATTCAGTACCTCGTCCATCCAATTAAAATACGCCAAATTACCAGTTGAAACTTCTACAACCTGAATCTCCGGCACTTCGTAGCTATGTAGCTCTTTTATTGTTAAAAACACATCGTTCATTTTATCTGCTTTTGTTTTTATAAGTAGCTTGGCTTCAGTTGCTTCTGCTACTTCGCCCTCCCACATATAAATAGAGCCCATGTTAGGTAAAATATTTACACAAGCTGCTAGCTTTTTTTCTACCAACGCCCTTGCTAGGCTGCGTGCTTCTGCTTCATCTTTGCAGGTCGTAAAAATCATTTTAAAATGCGTAGTCATTATGAACCTATACTTATTGGACAGTGTCTAGCTTCATAGTATCTGATAGCCGATACAATGTGTAGACGCTTAAATATCAGTAAAATGACTATACCTATGCCCTAACCTTGAAAAGAGACCTAGTCACCCTCATTTATATTTCATCAACTCTTTTGAGTGTCATTATTTAGAGAGCGCTATGTTTAGATTTTTATTTGTGTTGTTTATCATCATCCCTATTATCGAAATCGCCTTACTGATTCAAGTAAGCGATGTGATTGGCGGATTTGCAACAATTGCACTTGTTGTTATTACCGCGATTTTAGGTGCCAAAATGGTTAAAACACAAGGTATGGGTGCGCTGCAAAACGTACAAGCGCAAATGGCGCAAGGGCAAATGCCAGCCAAAGAATTATTTACCGGAATATGCGTTGTAATTGCAGGGGTATTATTACTTACCCCTGGCATTATGACCGACGTGTTTGGATTACTATTATTAACGCCTGCAATTCGTAACAAACTGGCCGCAGGCCTTGCTAGCCAAGCAACTGTTAGAATGAGCGCAGGTAGGCAACAAGGGCCATCGCCGTTTGCTGGGCAGCAACATGCTGAACGAGAGCAAGGGCAAATGGAACGACCAACGACTATTGATGGCGAATATGAGCGAAAAGATTAAAAATTTATCATTTTTTCTCTTGGAATTTTACACTCTACCCCCATTAATGAATGCAAATTAGAAAAGCTTTTTTCTGTACTGTTCAGAAACTGTTAGGAGAACTAAAAAACATGAACATTCGTCCTTTACAAGATCGCGTAATCGTTAAACGTCTAGAAGAAGAAACAAAATCTGCTGGCGGTATTGTATTAACTGGCTCTGCAGCTGAAAAATCAACTCGCGGAGAAGTTGTAGCCGTAGGTAATGGTCGCGTTTTAGATAACGGTGACGTGAGAGCGTTAGAAGTTAAAGCCGGTGACACTGTGTTATTTGGCTCATATGTTGAAAAAGTTGAAAAGATCGAAGGTCAAGAGTACCTGATCATGCGTGAAGATAATATTTTAGGCATTGTAGGCTAAACCTACTTTTCGTTTATAAACATTTAAGAATTTAGAGGAATTTAAAACATGGCAGCAAAAGAAGTACTTTTTGCAGGTGACGCACGCGCTAAAATGCTAACTGGCGTAAACATCCTGGCAAACGCAGTAAAAGTTACATTAGGTCCTAAAGGCCGTAACGTTGTACTAGACAAATCATTTGGCTCTCCAGTTATTACTAAAGATGGTGTATCTGTAGCAAAAGAAATCGAACTTGAAGACAAGTTTGAGAACATGGGCGCACAAATGGTTAAAGAAGTTGCATCTAAAGCAAATGATGCAGCCGGCGATGGTACAACTACCGCTACAGTACTTGCACAGTCTATTGTTAATGAAGGCCTTAAAGCTGTTGCAGCAGGCATGAATCCAATGGATCTTAAGCGCGGCATCGACAAAGCAGTTATTGCTGCTGTTGCAGAGCTTAAAGCGTTATCTGTTCCTTGTTCTGATACTAAAGCAATTGCACAAGTAGGTACTATTTCAGCTAACTCTGATCAAGAGATTGGTAATATCATTGCTCAAGCAATGGAAAAAGTAGGCCGCAACAGTGGTGTTATTACTGTAGAAGAAGGTCAATCACTTGAAAACGAACTAGATGTTGTTGAAGGCATGCAGTTTGACCGTGGTTACTTATCTCCTTACTTTATCAACAGCCCAGAAAAAGGCACTGTTGAACTAGATAACCCATTTATTCTACTTGTAGATAAAAAAATATCTAACATCCGCGAATTGTTACCAACATTAGAAGCGGTTGCTAAAGCAAGTAAACCACTACTAATCATCGCAGAAGACCTTGAAGGCGAAGCACTAGCTACATTAGTAGTTAATAACATGCGCGGTATTGTTAAAGTATCAGCTGTTAAAGCACCTGGCTTTGGCGATCGTCGTAAAGCAATGCTACAAGATATCGCTGTATTAACTGGCGGTACTGTTATTTCTGAAGAAATCGGCTTAGAGCTTGAAAAAGCAACAGTTGAAGACCTAGGTACAGCTAAACGCGTAATTATCACTAAAGATGATACAACTATCATTGATGGTGCTGGTGAAGAAGCAGGTATTACTGGTCGTGTTTCTCAAATTAAAGCACAAATTGAAGAAGCTACATCTGATTACGATAAAGAAAAACTTCAAGAGCGCATGGCTAAACTAGCTGGCGGTGTTGCAGTAATCAAAGTAGGTGCTGCTACTGAAATCGAAATGAAAGAGAAAAAAGACCGCGTTGAAGATGCATTAAATGCAACTCGTGCAGCGGTTGAAGAAGGCGTAGTACCTGGCGGCGGTGTTGCACTTGTACGTGCTGCTAGCAAGCTAGTTGATTTAGTTGGCGACAACGAAGATCAAAACCACGGTATTAAAGTTGCACTTCGTGCGATGGAAGCACCACTTCGTCAAATCGTAACTAACGCAGGCGACGAAGCATCAGTTGTAATTAACGCAGTTAAAGGCGGCGATGGTAACTACGGTTACAACGCAGCAACTGGCGAATACAACGACATGATTGAAATGGGTATCCTAGATCCTACTAAAGTAACACGCTCTGCGCTACAGTTTGCAGGGTCTATTGCGGGTCTAATGATCACTACTGAAGCAATGGTAGCTGAAATCCCTAAAGACGAATCTGCTGGTGCACCTGATATGGGCGGCATGGGTGGAATGGGTGGTATGGGCGGCATGATGTAATCATCCCCTAAACACCTAGCTCAAATAAAAACCCAGCTTCGGCTGGGTTTTTAGCTATTGGGCACAAATAAAGTAAAAGCCACAGGTGTGGCTAATTAATAAAATGACTTCGCGTATCCCTTTGCTTCTTAAATGCATGCCAAGCCATACTCAGAGTTAATTTTATTTATTAAAAATTATTAAGGATATTAAGATGAATAAAAAACCTGAACTAATCATCTCATCACTCGATGCAGATAGATTGTATGACTTAATGGAATCATTGCCTGCAGGTAGCTTTGCTAATAAAGAAGAATTGGAAGCTGAACTGGCACGAGCGACAATAGTCGAACCTAAAGATATGCCATCGTCAGTTGTAACAATGAACTCAACTGTAAACTTTATTGTTGAGTCTTCTAAAGAAGAATTTACGTTAACCTTAGTGTACCCAAAAAACAGTGACTCTAGCGGCGATAAAATATCGATATTATCCCCCGTTGGTAGCGCATTACTTGGACTAAACCAAGGCGACGAAATTGAGTGGCCTAAACCGAGTGGCGGCTTAATAAAGGTAAAAATAAAAGAAGTAACCTATCAACCAGAACGTGCTGGCGAATTACACAGATAAACATTTTATGCATTTAACGCTAAAACTCGACTTAAAGTAAACCCAGCCTCGGCTGGGTTTTGCTTTTTATTATAAACCAGATTGTTACTGTTTAATTTATACCTATAAATAAGCTACATACTGCGAGCATATACCTTACTTGATCGTTTACTAAATATGATAAAAAGCACATTTATTTAATAGTACGGAGTGAGCTAAACATGGCTAACGTTCAACAGCATATCGGCAGCATTGCATTAGTTGTTAAGGACTACGACGATGCCATTGAGTTTTATACTCAAAAGCTCAACTTTAAGTTAGTCGAGGATACTAACTTAGGAGAGGGTAAACGCTGGGTGTTAATTTCACCACCAAATTCAAACGGGGCTTGTTCAAATGGGACTAATTCGAGCAGGACTAATCTACAGCTTGCTAAAGCCACAACGCCCGAACAAATTAGCGCTATTGGTAATCAAACGGGTGGTCGCGTGTTTTTATTTTTGCATACTAATGATTTCTGGCGAGATTATAATTTAATGCTTTCTAAAGGCGTTACATTTAACGAAGAGCCTAGAGTAGAACCCTATGGCACCGTAGTGGTTTTTGAAGACCTATATGGTACAAAATGGGATTTACTGCAGCTTAATAATTAGTTATGTAAAGTGACGCTTGAACTCACGTCACTTTATTAACTAACTCTCTTACAACTGGGAATAAATCACTGGGTAGCATTCCTCTTTGCCCGTCTCGCTCACTTGCGATATCACCGGCTTTAGCGTGCAGTGTTACACCATAGCGTGCTGCTTCATCAATAGTTAAACCTTGAGCAAGTAATGCCCCAATAATACCAGTGAGTACATCGCCACTGCCGCCAACTGCCAGTGCTGGGTTGCCATCTTCACATACCCACGTGTGCTGGGCATTATCTATTAATGTTCCAGCGCCTTTTAATACACAAGTCGCGTTATAGCGCTTGGCGCAAAGGCGGGCATAATTAAAACGGTCTGATTCTATGTCGCTAGTACTAACACTTAGCAGACGCGAAGCTTCGCCTGGATGTGGCGTAAGTACGCATTGCTCTAACATATACGATGAAGCTTGCTTAGCGAGTAAATTAAGGGCGTCTGCATCTATAACCAATGGCATTTTATTGTTTTGGCAATATTGCATTACTTCATCGAATGTTTGTTGTGCCCACTCGTCTTGCCCAAGCCCTGGGCCAATAACAACGCAGCTTGCCCACTCTAGCGCTTGATGTAAGTTATTACTGCTTACCATAAGTTCTGGTCTGCCAATACTAATAGGTGTTATTGAGCTTTCGTGTGTATACACCCTTACCATACCAGCACCCGTTCTAAGAGCTGCTTCACTACTTAACCTAATTGCACCTGCAGTACCTTGATTGCCACCAACACATAAAAGCTTGCCATGGCTGCCTTTGTGACTATTGATTGCCCGCGTGGCAATTCCTTTAAAGCTATTAATATTTATCAAGGTACCTGATGATTGAGCTATACAAGTAAACGCATCGCCAATTGCTAAATCATCAAAAACTAACTTACCGCTATGTTGTTTACCTGCCGTCGTTGTGAGCCCTTGCTTTATACCTACAAAAGTAACGGTTGAAGTAGCTTGTACTGCGCACCCTAAAGGCTGTCCTGTATTTGCTTCAATGCCTGATGGAATATCAATGCTTATTACGGGCTTACCACTGTTATTTACAGCGTTAATTATATTCGCAAAATTATCGCGCACGGCGCTATTAAGCCCAGTACCAAGGAGCGCATCAATAACGATATCGCACTCATTAAGAGCATCTTTTGTAAAATGAGAAACCACCCCACCCGCTTCTATCCATAGCTGCTGCGCTTTTGCAGCATCACCTTTTAATGTTTTTTCGGGTTCAGCAGCGCATACTGTTACCTTTTTACCTGATTGCATAATAAGCCTAGCTACAACGTAACCGTCTCCAGCATTGTTACCATGGCCAACAATGACTAATGTATGCTGCGCATCAAATAACTGCCATTGCTTATATACAGCCTCTCCTGCCCGCTGCATTAGGGTAAATAAATCGCAATGACTATTTTTAGCCGCTAAAGCTTCATTATCTCTTACTTGTTGTGCGGTAAATAAGGTTTTATTAAGCATAAAGGCTCCTTTAATAGGTGATAGTTCACCTTATCAAATACTTATATCTAGCGGCTAGTTCTGTTGGCAATTTTAAATTGCAATTTTATTTAAAGTCTAACACTGCCACTTCAATTTAAGCATGGCTCACTTGAGCACGTCTAACTTGAGCAAGGTGAGCTAATTAAAGTACAATGCAGTTAATTAAAGGCTTGGTTTACTTGTAATCCAAGCCTGTTTATTTTAGGTAGAGAAAAGCATGGCACAAACTCGCGGTAACTTATTTATTTTATCAGCCCCTTCAGGTGCTGGTAAATCAAGCTTAATCAATGCGTTATTAAAAAAACACGCTGATATGAAAGTATCTGTATCACATACAACTCGCGCCCCTCGCCCAGGCGAAGAAAATGGTGTGCATTATCACTTTGCATCTACAGATGAGTTTAAAGCGCTTATTGCCAAAGATGACTTTTTTGAATGGGCCCAAGTGTTTGACAATTACTACGGCACATCAAAGCAGGCTATTGAGTCGCAACTTGATGCGGGTATTGATGTGTTTTTAGATATTGATTGGCAAGGCGCGCAACAAGTGCGCGAAATAATGCCAAGCGTGAAAACTATTTTTATACTACCTCCTTCAAAAGAAGAGTTAGAGCAACGCTTAAATAATCGTGGCCAAGATTCGGCTGAGGTTATTGCCTCTCGTATGGCAAAAGCACAATCTGAAACATCACATTATAACGAATACGACTATGTAATTGTTAATGATGACTTTGAGAGCGCGCTTGGCGACATAGAAATGATTGTAATGGCTCAGCGCTTAACCCTAAAAGCGCAAGAAGAACGCCATCAAGTTTTACTAAATAGCCTGCTTAAATAATTTAAGTCTATTTAAATCAGGCTTAGACAAGTAAAACTGATAAAAATTGAACACTGGCTATTGGCGAAAGTGGCTGCTTGCAGTAAACTACGTCTTTGATTTAAATTATTTTTGGAGTGCTGTGATGGCCCGCGTAACAGTTGAAGATGCAGTAGATGCAGTTGGTAATCGTTTTGACTTAATTTTAGTTGCGGCTCGTCGTGCCCGCCAAATTGCTGTTGGTGGTAAAACTCCACTAGTAGACCCTGAAAACGATAAGCCAACGGTAGTTGCTTTACGTGAAATTGAACTAGGTTTAGTTGATAGCTCTTCAATGGACTTAATTGACCGTGAAGAACAACAACACCAAGAAGCAGCTGAATTAGCTGCTGTTGCTGCTATTGTTGGTGGCAACCAATAATCGACCTCCCGGTCTGATTTAGCCAACGGCGCAGTATTTCTACTATAGCCGTTGGCAATCCTCTCTTTTCATCGTATATTCGTAACTTACCTAATTTGCTTCACTAGAACATTGGAGTGTGAATGTATCTTTTTGAAGGTCTTAAAAAGAAAATCTCAGAATACTTGCCCGCTGCTGATGTAGAGCTGGTTCAAAAATCTTACGTGGTAGCCCGAGAGGCCCATGAAGGACAAACTCGCTCGAGTGGCGAACCTTACATAACGCACCCAGTAGAAGTAACCCAAATTCTTGCAGGCATGCATCTTGACCATGAAACACTCATGGCCGCGCTAATGCATGATGTAATTGAAGATACTGATTTTAGTCAACAAGATTTAGCCGAGATATTTGGCGAAACTGTTGCAGAGCTAGTTGAAGGTGTGAGTAAGCTCGATAAGCTTAGCTTTAAAGATAAAAAAGAATTCCAAGCTGAAAACTACCGCAAAATGATTATGGCAATGACCCAGGATATTCGAGTCATTTTAATCAAGCTTGCTGATAGAACACACAATATGCGTACTTTAGGCGCATTGCGGCCAGATAAGCGCCGCAGAATAGCGCGTGAAACACTAGAAATTTACGCACCAATTGCAAACCGCTTAGGTATTCACGATATTAAAAATGAACTTGAAGACTTAGGTTTTCAAGCTTTATATCCTATGCGTCATCGCGCACTTAAATCGGAAGTTGCTAAAGCACGCGGTAATCGCAAAGAAGTTATTACTAATATCCAGCATGAAATAGAAGCACGTCTTGAAGAGTCAGGCATTAAAGCAACTGTGTCAGGCCGTGAAAAACATTTATATAGTATTTATAAAAAAATGCTTAATAAAGAACTGCTATTTAACGAGGTTATGGATATTTACGCGTTTAGAATTGCAGTTGACTCTATGGATACGTGTTATCGTGTATTAGGTGTAGCTCATAGTCTTTATAAACCTATTGAAACACGCTTTAAAGATTATATTGCAGTACCAAAAACAAACGGTTACCAATCGCTTCATACTTCATTAGTTGGTCCACACGGTATACCTGTTGAAATTCAAATTCGTACTCACGATATGGATCATATGGCCGACAAAGGTGTAGCGGCGCATTGGATGTATAAAAAAGCAGGTGATGGTGCAGGTAATACTTCGCAGCAACGTGCTCGCCAGTGGATGCAGAGCTTATTAGAGCTTCAGCAAAGTGCGGGTTCATCATTTGAATTTATTGAAAATGTAAAAACTGAGCTATTCCCAGAAGAAATTTACGTATTTACACCAGATGGGCGTATTGTTGAGCTACCGATGGGTGCTACCGCAGTCGATTTTGCTTATGCCGTGCATACAGATGTAGGCAACACCTGCGTAGGCGCGCGCGTTAATCGCAAGCCGCACCCTTTAAGTAGGCCCTTAGATACAGGGCAAACGATAGAGATAATAACAAGCTCAGGTGCTCACCCTAATGCAACATGGCTAAACTTTATTGTTACTGGTAAAGCGCGTTTGGGCGTTCGTAACTACCTTAGAAGCCAGCATCATGAAGAAGCTATGCTTTTAGGGCGCCGCTTACTTGATTCAGCATTAGGTGAAAACAAACTAGATAGCATTGCTGATGAAAATATAGCAAGAGTACTTGAGGAGCACGAACTAACAACGCTTCTTGAATTACTTGTAGAAATTGGCTCTGGTAACCTAATGAGCATGTTAATTGCCAAACGCCTATTACAAAATGACAGTGACGACTTAACTGATATTACCAGCCAAGCCAAAGCGACCATTATTGGTACTGAGGGCATGCTAGTTAATTACTCTAAGTGTTGCCGACCTGTACCTGGCGATGCTATTACAGCTCATGTAAGCCAAGGTAAGGGCCTGACCGTTCACCGCCAAGAATGTAAAAACATCCGTGGCTGGGAAAATGAGCGCTCTAAATACTTAGTTGTAAAATGGGACGACAACCCAGAGAAAGAATATATTGCAGCTCTGAGAGTTGAAATTATTAATCATCAGGGGGCTCTGGCTAAATTAACCAATGTTGTTACTACAACCCAAGCCAATATTGTAGAAATTACCACCGATGAAAAAGAAAGTAATTTATACGTGATAGATTTAGGGGTTACCGTTAAAAACCGTATCCACGTTGCTAACATTATGCGCCGCATTCGCGTTATGCCTGATGTACAAAAAGTCTATCGTAAAAAGTAAAATAGGAAACACATGAATAAAGCATTTATCTCTACCGACAAAGCACCTGCTGCCATTGGCACTTACAGCCAAGCAGTTAAAGTAGGCACCGCTGTTTATTTATCTGGTCAAATTCCATTAGTGCCAGAAACGATGGAAATGATTTCAGAAGACTTTAGTGAGCAAACGCATCAGGTATTTAAAAATATCACTGCGGTATGTGAAGAAGCTGGCGGAAAAATTCACGATTTAGTGAAAATAAATATTTATCTAACTGATTTATCTAACTTCGCCACTGTAAATGAAGTTATGAGCCAATACTTTAAGCAACCTTACCCAGCGAGAGCTGCATTAGGTGTTCGTGCACTTCCAAAAGGTGCACAAGTTGAAATAGATGGAATAATGGAACTTCCTTCTACCAATTAAGTATTACAGGCTATAGAGCCTCTCTATAGCCTTTCTTTCCCTCTTAGCACTTCGTTCTCTGTGACTTCTTGACTCAAATGTAAATTTCTAGCAATCTGTAGTTGTGTTTTAAAAAACAAACTTAACTTAAGTAGTAAAAAAGGATTAACTCGTGTTTAAGCTTGCCAACAATGGAAATGTTTTACTTGATGTAAAAGAACATATTCCTCCCAGCGCTGCATTTATTTTAGAGGCTCTCGAAAAGTCAGCTTTTTGCGACTGCAAAATAGATCATGACGCTATTAATGATTTTTTTAAAAACGAAAACACACAACACACTCTGGTTGTAGCAACAAAACACAATGCCACTTTAAATGTAACAATTAGCGACGATAAAATGCTGGCCATTGGCGAGCTAACCCTTGCCCAAGGCGGAAAATTATTAAGTTTAGAAGATGCAAAAAAACAACTCGTTAAAGCAGGAATTGTGCGTGGCTATAAGCAAGCATTTTTAGAGTTGCTACTGCAAAAACAGTTTGAGCATACAGCGGGTTCTGTCGTTAAGGGAGTATTAGCTAAAGGTAGGCTACCAAGTGATGGTTTGGCCACCAAACTAATAACAACCGTAGAGACTTTAAAAGACCGTTTAAAAACCCCCAAGCTCAAAGAAGATGGCAGCGTGGATATGCGCGACTTTGGCAAGCTTGCAAGCGTAGAGCCAGGCTCTGTGCTTATTCGCCAACAACCAGCAACCCCTGGTAAAGAAGGCTTCACCGTAATAGGTGACATACTGCCCGCAAAACCCGGAGAAAATAAACAATTAGTGGCAGGCGAAGGCACCGAAATATCAAAGCTAAATCCGCTTGAACTAGTCTCTACTATTGCAGGTGTTCCGGTTGAAATTAATAATGGTATGCGTGTCGACGATATTTTTACCATTTCAGATGTAAACGTAAAAAGCGGCCACATTGACTTTCAAGGCAGTGTTATTGTTACCCGTAATATAGACCCTGGAATGAAAGTAACAGCCAAAGGCGATATTACTATATTTGGCACTGTTGAATCAGGAGAGCTTACCGCAGGCGGAAACATCACCGTTAAACAAGGCATTATTGGCCATCAAAAAGCCGACGAACAATCACTGTCTTGTAAGCTTATTGCACGAGGTGATATTCACGTATCCCATTCACAGTATTGCTACCTAGAAGCAAATAATATTTTTATTGATCGCCAAACAAGCCACTGTGTAATGAAAGCTAAACGCTTACTGCAAGTTGGTCAATCCGACTTACCTAAGGGTAAAATATTTGGTGGCGAAATACTCGATGCAACGACCCTCATTGCTGGCGAAATAGGGAATGAATCAGGCGCTAAAATGATTATTAACCTAGCGGCTTCTGGCGCCGAAATAACCGCTGATACTGATAATTGCTTTAAAGACTTAGCTAAAACAGATGCACAGCTAGACACGTTGCAAGCAGCACTAGAAAAAACTGATTTAGTGAAAGATGCCGAAAAGAAAAAACTATTAATTACTAAAATTGGTGCTACTCAAAAGCATTATTGTGAGCAGGCAGAGCAATTAGAAAAACGTCTTTCAAACTTAGATCACGACTTACACGATTTACTTAACGACGCTAATTTAGCGGTAAATTCTGTTTTGCATTCAGGTGTAGAGATTCATATTTTTGATAAAGTACTCAAAACAATCCGCAATTACCCTCCGTGCAACGTTAAACTTTTGAATAACAAAATTGAAATAGAGTTCAAAACAAGCTAATAACAGAGTGCTCTATTGAGCACTCAAATTTATTCACATTTAAAGTAGACCGCTTACCTCAGCATGTGTTTGCTGCGGCCATACACCCACTTGTACTTGACCAATATGCTGCTTTTGTAGCAAGAGCATAGCCAAGCGCGACTGCCCTATTCCACCGCCAATTGTTTGCGGAAATTTACTTTGTAGTAGCGCTTTATGCCAATCAAACTCTAAGCGGTCTTCATCTCCAGTAACCCTTAACTGCGCTTTTAAAACTTCAGGACTTACACGTATACCCATTGATGAAATTTCAAAGGCGTCTTCAAGTACTGGGTTCCATACTAAAATATCACCATTTAAACCCATGTATTGCTCGCATGTCGGCGTAGACCAATCATCGTAATCAGGGGCTCTTACATCATGGATTTTGCCATCACCAAGCGCGCCACCAATACCAATTAAAAATACAGCACCATACTCTTGTGCAATGGCTTTTTCGCGTTGTTTAGCGCTAAAGTCAGGGTACATTTTACGTAGCTCTTCACTGTGCACAAACTTAATGTCGTCCGGTAAAAAAGGCGTCAAACCATAAGACTCACTTACAAAAGCTTCCGTCTCTTTTATCCCTTTATAAATAGATTGAACAGTTTGCTTTAGTGTTGCCAGCGAACGCTCTGTGGTTTCGTTAATTACTTTTTCCCAATCCCATTGATCAACATATACAGAATGAATAGGACTTAATGAATCTTCATCTGGGCGCAAAGCTTTCATTTGAGTGTAAATACCCTCACCAACACCAAAGCCATAAGTTGCGAGTGTTTTACGTTTCCACTTAGCCAGTGAATGCACCACTTCGTAGCGGCTATCTGTAATCGCTTTTACATTTACAGCAACTGCGTTTTCATGGCCGCTTAAGTTATCTTGCGTGCCGTCACCTACTTTAGCCAAAATAGGGGCTTGAACCTCAACCAGCCCAAGTTGGGTTTCTAGTTGCTGTGAAAAAAATTGCTTAACTTTACTTATTTGCTGCTGTTGCTGCACATAGTGTGAACTCATAATAATTGGCCTCATTCCCAGTTATTGTTACTTGCTTAATTGATAAAAAGCGCCCTAATGAGCGCCTTTAATGAGGTTAATGTAACGATTTGATTAATTAATTCAATATCCCATAACAAAAATAGCTTTAACATATTAAAACCATCAATTAAGTGGTATAAAAATCATATATTCGATAATTTTATGAGAAAAATATAATGGAAAATTATTTAATCGATAATCTCGATAAACAGATACTTCATGCATTAATGGAAAATGCCCGTACTGCGTACGCCGAATTAGCAAAAAGATTTAATGTAAGCGCAGGGACAATTCACGTAAGAATTGAAAAAATGAAGCAAGCAGGGATCATTACAGGCACCCAATTAACGATTAATACTAAACAGTTAGGCTACGATGTGTGTTGCTTTATAGGTATTAATTTAAATAACGCACGTGATTACCCACAAACACTTATAAAGCTAGAAGCATTGGAGGAAGTGGTAGAGGCTTATTACACAACAGGTAACTACAGTATATTTATAAAGGTAATGACAAAGTCCATTGATCACTTACAAGATGTGCTGATTAATAAGATACAAGCAATAGAAGCCATTCAATCAACAGAAACACTGATTTCTCTACAAAATCCAATTAGCCGTACGGTAATGCCTTAACTGTAAAAATCTCGTATAATTGCCGAAAAAAGAGGATAACCATGCAGCAAACTCGCTACCAAAGAATCGAAGACGTACTTTCGCGCCGTCAAACAGACTTAACCGTGTGCTTAGAAGACGTGCACAAACACCATAACTTATCTGCAATAGTACGAAGTGCTGATGCGGTTGGTTGTCATCACGTACATGCTGTATGGCCTGAAAAGCAAAAATGGCTAACTAATAACACCTCAGGTGGCAGTAAAAACTGGCTAGAGACGCACTTACATAGAAATATTGATGATGCTGTTACTGCAATGCGTGAACGCAATCCAGAAATACAAATACTCGCGACTCACTTATCAGAAGATGCCGTTGATTTTAGAGAAGTAGATTACACCAAGCCAACGGCTATTATTGTTGGACAAGAAAAAACAGGGATCTCAGAAAAAGCCCTAGAATATGCCGATCAAAATATTATTATTCCAATGCAAGGCATGGTGCAATCGCTAAATGTTTCAGTTGCTGCTGCGCTAATATTGTTTGAAGCACAGCGCCAACGTGAGCTGGCTGGTTTATATAATAGAGATATGTTGAGCGCCGAAGTTAAACATCCACTCTACTTTGAAGGCTGCCACCCTATTATCGCAAGGCAGTGTAAACAAAAAAAATTACCTTATCCTGCACTTGATGAAAACGGCGAAATAGTCGCTGACGAGCAATTTTGGCAAGCTTTAAAACATACTTGATGGACTAAAGCTCTGTAAGTACACTTAACTTATTCACAAATAATAAGATTGATATAATTTGTCTAAACCTAGCTTAAATCAATACCCAATTACAGAGCTCAAAGGGGTCGGCCCAAAAATGGCTGAGCGTTTGTTAAAGCTAGGTATTTTAACTGTGCAAGATATGCTTTTTCATTTGCCACTTCGCTATGAAGATCGCACTCGCTTATACGCGATTAATGAGTTGTCACTACATAGCCACGTGAGTGTTGAAGCAACAATTGAAACAAGCCAAATCACGTTTGGAAAAAGGCGCATGCTTGTTTGCCAAATCAATGATGGTACTGGCAGGCTAACACTACGATTTTTTAATTTTACCGCCGCACAAAAAAACGCATTTAGCGCTGGTAAAATAATACGTTGTTTTGGTGAAGTGCGCCGTGGCCGTGTTGGCTTTGAAATGAGTCATCCTGAATACAGCATCAGCGATACCTCTAACGAGCAGCCGGTAGCGACAACATTAACGCCCGTTTATTCAACAACCGAAGGCTTAAAGCAACTATCGATTAGAGCTTTAAGCGAACAGGCTATTGATTTACTAAATAAATACTCAGTAGAAGAACTACTGCCTTCACAGTGGCAGCCATCAAATATGCCGCTAAGTGACGCCTTATTATTACTGCACCGCCCACCAAATGATGTTGATGTAACTGCATTAGAGCAAGGTACTCACCCTGCTCAACAGCGCCTTGTATTTGAGGAGTTACTTGCTCAAAACCTCAGCTTATTAAAAGTACGAGAGCAAGGGCAACAAGTTAAAGCCGTGGCATTAAATCCGGTAAACACATTAGAAAGCCAGTTTTTAGAGCAACTTCCTTTTGCCCCCACAAATGCGCAAAGCCGCGTAGTTGCTGAGATTAAAGGTGACATGCAACACGCGTATCCCATGATGCGTTTAGTACAAGGCGATGTAGGCTCTGGTAAAACCTTAGTAGCAGCACTTAGTGCACTAACAGCCATTGCGCAGGGCTTTCAAGTCGCTTTAATGGCTCCTACTGAAATTTTATCAGAGCAACATGGTGTTAATTTTACAACGTGGTTTAATCAACTAGGTATAACCGTTGCTTGGCTTGGCGGTAAAACAAAAGGCAAAGAGCGCGTAGCAACACTTGAAAAAATAGCCTCCGGTGAGGCGCAAATGATTGTAGGTACTCACGCTTTATTTCAAAATGAAGTTAAGTTTAATAACTTAGTGCTTATCGTTATTGATGAACAACACCGCTTTGGTGTCCACCAGCGTTTATCACTGCGTGAAAAAGGTAAATTTGGTGATTGTTACCCTCATCAACTAGTCATGACCGCAACACCCATTCCACGTACACTCGCCATGACCGCCTATGCCGACTTAGAAACCTCTGTGATTGACGAGCTGCCACCTGGGCGTACGCCAATCACAACAGTGGCACTTCCTGATACTCGCAGAGACGATATTATTGCCCGCGTTAAATTAGCGTGCAACGAGCAAGGCCGCCAAGTTTACTGGGTATGTACACTTATTGATGAATCTGAAGTACTGCAATGCCAAGCAGCTGAAGATAGTGCACTGCAGTTAAAAGAAGCATTACCAGAGCTAAACGTAGGCTTAGTACATGGGCGAATGAAATCAGCTGAAAAACAAGCCATTATGAGCGAGTTTAAAGCAGGTAATATACACGTATTAGTAGCCACTACGGTTATTGAAGTTGGTGTAGATGTCCCTAATGCGAGCTTAATCATTATAGAAAACCCCGAGCGCTTAGGCTTAGCACAGCTGCATCAGTTACGTGGGCGGGTTGGCCGTGGCGCTACTGCATCGCATTGCGTGCTTTTATACCACGCACCACTGTCTCATACTGCTCAAAAGCGATTAGGTGTACTACGCGATAGTAACGATGGCTTTGTGATAGCAGAGCGCGATTTAGAAATTCGTGGCCCTGGTGAAGTACTCGGTACAAAACAAACAGGGTTAGCCGAGTTTAAAATTGCCGATCTTACCCGCGATAAGCACATACTTAATCAAGTAAGGCCAATTGCACAGCAAATGCTTAAGCAACATCCAGAGGTTGTTGACCCACTAATTCAACGTTGGTTGGGTAACAAGCAAAATTACGCGCAAGCGTAACCACTCTATTTTATACTTTTGAGTTTACTAAGTTAATTTACTAAATTAGCTTACTAAAGATATAAAAAAGTCAGCTCTAAACAATATAAAGCTGACTACTGATATCTCAATAGAGCAGCATAAAAGCGATTTTCGCCCTTTACTGCTCTTAGTTAAATTTAAGCTTTGTTAAGCTCAAATATAAGCGATGTTTGCGGGAATGAAATTGGCATTTGTAAACCAAACTGCATTAACGCTTCACCGGTAAATGTTTGACCATTTACCGCAGCAATAGAAGATGGACGATACTCTTCAAATTTTACCGGCCACACTAAATTAAGTGTGTACTGCGCATCGGCATCTAGGCCAACAAAACGAAGCTTATTAGGCGCTGTACGCGGTGTTTCGCGAACGCTGTTATAGGCGAATAACGCTTTTGTTTTTTGCTCATCGATTAAACCAAAGTTAATAGATAAATCGTCGCTATCTAGGCGGTATAAATCGGCAGCATGAATAAACTCACGATGCTCTTTGTGAAGTGCTATTGCCGCTTTAAGTGCATTGTATTCGTGATCGGTCAGCTCACGTGGGTCCATTTCGATTCCCATGTGGCCAAACATTGATACCGCAACACGCATTTCAATACTTACATTACGCCCTGTAATATGACAATCGCGTGGGCCTACGTGAGCGCCCATTACCGACGATGGGAAAAAGAACGAACATCCACGCTGTATTTCAAGGCGATCAAGCGCATCATTTGAATCTGACGTCCATACACGGTCTGTGTGTGCAAGTACGCCGTAATCTACACGTGCACCACCTGACGAACAGCTTTCTATTTCAAGACCAGGGTGCGCCGCTTTAATACGGTCAATTAAACGATAAAGTGCCAATGTTTGCTGATGAACAGCAGGCTTGCCATCAAAATTACCCGCATGGTTAATATCGCGGTTCATATCCCATTTAATGTACTTAATAGTTGGGTATTCAACTAAAATATCGTCAATCGCTTTGTATAGGTACTCAACAACCTCAGAGCGCGTTAAATCAAGTACGAGCTGATTTCTAAAGCTTAACTGCTCGTTATTTTCTGAGCCTAAAACCCAATCAGGATGCGCGCGGTATAAATCGCTATCTGGGTTGACCATTTCTGGTTCAAACCAAATACCAAACTCCATACCTAAGCTATTAACATGATCAATGACTGGCGATAAGCCATCTGGGTAAATTTTGTAATCTACTGTCCAATCACCTAAGCCTGCATTGTCGCCACGGCGGCCTTTAAACCAGCCATCATCAAGTACAAAACGCTCAATACCTAACGGCGCTACTTTGTCGGCTAACTGCTTAAGCGTGTCTACGTCGTGATCAAAGTAAATACCTTCCCACGTGTTGTAATGCACAGGGCGCGCTTTTTCACGTTGAGCTTGGCTAAGTAAATTAGCTTTAACAAAACGATGAAAATTACGAGAAAGTGCGCTAAAACCTTCACTTGAAAACGAGCCATAAATGCTCGGGCTTTGATACGTTTGACCTTTAGCAAGCGTAAGCTCACCAGGAAGTAATAGCTCACCCATTTGTACATAACGACGACCTTCAGCTAGAAGCTCTGCGCGTAGTTTATTGTTGCCGCTCCAACCTAAATGAAAGCCGTAACATTCGCCGTGGTGCTCGCCTGCATTTTCGTTATGCACTAATAAACCAGGAAACACATCGTGTGATGTTTTGCCTTTACGGTTTTCACGTACAAAGCTGCCAAGCACTAAATCAACAGATTGACGCTGGAATTCGTTTGACCAACGACCTTCAAAGCTCACTATTTTACTTACGCTGTCTGGCAATTGAAATGTTGGCGCGGCGCAAAAATTAACGCTCAGTGGTGAGTCACCTAAATTAGTTAATACAGTATGTGCACTTAGTACGTCACTGTTGTTGTCAAGCGTAATGCTGTGCACGACTTCAATACCACGAAGCTTATCTACACTTACAAACTCAACAGTCGCACTTGAAGGCTGACGCACTTCTTGAAGCTCTGGCCCAACTGACCATGCAATTGAATCATTTACTAGCTCAAGCCCTGGCGCGCCAGTAAAGCCTTCGCCTAATAAAGGAGATAGAGAAATAGGCGCTTCTTCAACCACGGCACATTTTACTTCTTGACGGGTAGCAAGCTGAGTAAGCATTGTTTCTGTTGTTTGCTCAGATAGGCGCTTACCAAAGTACAGTAACGCCGGTGTTTTGCTCTGGCAGTCGAAAATAACGGTGCTGTTTACACTGTCTAATCGATAAAATGATTTAGTGTCGGCCATGATTTTCCTATCCTCTTGTTCATTGTGTGAGTTATAAATATAACGAAAATTAGTAAGCTACACTATTTACTAAATGTATCTCTTTGCTTGAGCCACAATCTATCAGATGGTGACACTCAATAATAATAGTATATATCATACAAATTAGGTTTTGATAGTCTTTACATCGCAAATAGTCAGATAAACTCACTGGAAGTACCACTGTAATAAAAGGTATTAAACTAACCTTTACTTTAAAGCTCTGTTATTGCTTTTAATATATATAAAAAATCGGCCAGAGTTGCCCCATGACCGATTTTGTCAGCTTAAACTATTTACAATCTATTTTTGTACTTGTACTTGTCCTGCGTCATCAAGTGCCGGTGTTTTACCTGCCCACTGCGCATTCAAACCAAATACCACTTTATTTACTATCAATGCAAAAGCTACACATACAATCAGTGTAATTGGCATTAAGTGAATGTAATGAATGTCAGTATGTAGTGGGGAGTTTGCAAACGTAAGCATGCCGTACATTACAACACCTAAAATTACTGCTGCAATACCTGCACGTGCATCAACATTTTTAAATAATAAGCCCACTACAAAAATTGAGAATATAGGCATACTTAATAAGCCATTTAATTGCTGTAGCAAGTTAATAATACTGTCTGCTTGCTGGTAAATTGGTACAAGTACCAGTGTTAAGCTTGTTAGTAGCAATGTTACGTAACCACTTAGCTTTACAACACTTGGCTCTTTATTAAAGTAAGCTTCGTGAATGTCACATACATATAGTGCTGTAGCTGAATTTAATAAGCTGTTGTAAGTAGACAGCACTGCCGCTGCCATTGCCGCTGCAAACACACCAGTTAACCATGCTGGCATTACATCACCTACAATTCGACCATAAGCAGCGTCGCCAATATCGCCGTAAAGTTTAAATGAAATAATACCCGGTAATACCACAATGGCAGGGACGATTAAAAAACGAATTCCCGCTGCGGCAAATATACCTTTTTGCGCTTCTTTAACATTAGGTGCTGCCATGGCTCGTTGCGTAATTGTTTGGTTAGTACCCCAGTAATACATTTGAATAAAGATCATACCGGTTAAAAGTGTTGGCCACGGAATAGGTGAGTCAGCATCGCCTATGAGTGTTAAGCGCTCCTCAGGAATACCCGTAAAGTCATAATTAATCGCATTAAGTGCTAAAAACACCACTAAAACAGCCATACCCAGTACCAGTAAACCGTTGTATGTATCAGACACTGCAACTGCACGTAGACCACCAAAAAACGCATAAATAGCACCTACAATGGCAAATGCGGTGGCAATATACATTAGCGGAATATCAACCTTAAACATGGTTTGCATAAATAGCGCACCTGAGTAAATTACCGCTGGCATGTAAATAAGTGCATTACCTAAAAAGAATAATCCCCCAATAACAGCGCGAATATGTTTGTTGTTATAGCGCTTTTCTAAAAGCTCTGTGGTGGTAGTACAATTGTATTTGTAATAAACAGGAATGAAGACTTTAGCTAAAATAATTAAGCCAATAATCGCTGCAAGCTCCCACCAAACAAGCAAAGCCATTTGGTTGCCATTCATACCTACAAGCTGATCAGTACTTAAATTAGTTAATGTGATTGAACCTGCAACAAACATCCAAGTAAGGCCACCGCCCGCTAAAAAATACTCTTTGGTTTGGCTTTGTCCGTTATTACGATTTTGGCCTCGGCATTTCCAATAAGTAAGGCCACCGATTAAAGCGGTGACAAAAACAAAAACCACCAGCTGTAAAATGTTATCTGACATGTGTGTGTCTCCTACGCGTTACGCGCAATGTCTGTGTAATAAAAAAGTGCACGCTACAGCGCGTGCGCATCTCGACTTAGTTCTAACTTAATTTGCTTTAAAGGCATAAGTTCGGGACGTTGGTTGTGCAGCTTTACCAATGCATTTAACTGAAACAGAGCAATAAGCATACTGTTAAGCACACTTAGGTAA
This sequence comes from Pseudoalteromonas sp. SR44-2, assembly GCF_014163745.1. Lineage (NCBI taxonomy): Bacteria > Pseudomonadati > Pseudomonadota > Gammaproteobacteria > Alteromonadales > Pseudoalteromonadaceae > Pseudoalteromonas > Pseudoalteromonas sp. SR44-2. The sequence goes on from NZ_JACJDW010000013.1 coordinate 52,688, forward strand.
CCTTGCTTGAGTAAGTTTGCAACGGTATCGCTATCTAAAGTTTGCAGTTTGTCTTCATCAACGGTGCTCAAACCTTGAATAGTTTGGGTTTCGCCTTGTTCAAACTGCAATACAATATCTATGTTTTTAATAAGCCCTAAGCGCGCTACTTCTTGGGTAAATTGATACGTTTGATAATCATTTTTTAAATCGCTCTCAAGTAGCTTTTGCTGTGAATTCAAAAATAAGCTTGGCTTACCTTTAGCATCAAATAGTGCCTCGCCTTGCTGCGTATTTACGGCTGAGCTTTGATCATCAATCGCAATAAAGTAGTCGCTGTTATTTGCTTCACGGGTCATTAAATAAAGAGGGTGAGTTTGTATACATACCGGTGTGTAAAGCGCCTGCCACTGGTTGTTATTAACCAATAAACTTTGCCCAGCACTAAAGCTTGTTAAACCCGATACGGTATAACTGCCGTTTTGCGCATTTCGCGCTAAAAATATAGGTAAGTCGCATGCAGCTTTTGCCACTTCGTTAGCTCTTAAATTAACTAAATGCTGCGTTTTTGCATATTCAACACCTGCATTAGGGTTAATTTTTAATGTTTGGTGTTTGGTGTTTACTAGTTCACTAATAGCCATAGTTACACATCCTTAAACTGGGTTAGCCGCTAACCACTGCTCAATATAAGCGCGGTGTGGCGGCAAAGTTTGCAACATCTGCTGTGTAAGCTGGCTGTTACGTTCAATTATTTGTTTGGCTTGAGCGTCTTGTGAATACAAATAAGCCTGTTTAGTAAAGTCTGGTTTGAAGCCCATACCATATAAAACGTACTGGTAGCTGGCGGCTGGGAATAACTCTAATGCGCCATGAAAATCTTGAATAAGCGGGCCACGGCTTCCCCAAAGCAGTAAATCTTCTTGCAGGGTTTGTGGAATAGTGTCCGGATGTACATGCGCTTGCCAGTAAGGTTCTGGACGCTTGGTTAGCATGTAATGGAGCTTTAAAAAGTCGATAATGCGCTGCCAGCGGTAGTCCATTTGCTCGTTAAAGCGTTTAGCTACAATAGGCATTACTTGTGTATCTGCTGGCATATGCTCTGCTACAAAGCGTGCTGAAATTTCAACAAGCATAATAGCGGTTGCTTCAAGCGGCTCTACAAACCCTGCTGACATACCCACTGCAACACAGTTTTTATGCCAAAACTTCTCACGGTAGCCCGACTCAAAGCTAATTTTACGGGCAGTTAAACCGTTTGCTGCATCGCCTAAATAGTTTCGTAAGTTTTGCTCTGCTTCATCGTCTGATAAAAATTTGCTTGAATAAACATGCCCTACACCACGGCGATGCGTTAAACCTATATCCCAAATCCATCCAGCATTTTGCGCTGTTGCTATGGTATGGCTGGCTAAGGAGTCATCGTTTTCATCGTAAGGGACTTGCATCGCCAGTGCGCTGTCGTTAAATAGCACGTGGTCCATTTTTTTAAACGCTACGTTGAGCGCTTGGCCTAATAACAATGATGAAAAACCAGTACAGTCTATGAATAAATCGGCGCTTATAATGCGGGTTTGATCTTTTAGAGTAAGCTCATTTATTGCACCATCGTCATCAAGTTTTACCTGATCAACAGTACCAACAATATGCTCTACGCCAAGCTTACTTTTACAATGCTGTTTAAGCATTTCTGCAAAAGCGCCGGCATCTAAGTGATAAGCGTAATTACAGTTACCTTGATATTCACCCTGAGCTATACCTCTTGGGGCTAAGCTTGCTTCGCAAATATCATGTTGAAAATTAGTTTGCTGTGCAAAGTCTTCAACATTATCTAAATAAGGGGCTAAATCTATGCGGCCGTAGCCTAGCGGTACAGTAAATGGATGGTAGTAAAAGTCGTTGTTGCCGTGCGTCCAATTTACAAATTTACCACCTTGCTTAAAGGTAGCGTTACAGGCTTTAAATACATCAACTTCACGCAAACCTATTTGCTGAAGTGTGTTTTTCATCGTGGGCCAGGTACCTTCACCTACACCAATTGTTGGAATATCTGACGATTCAACCAACATCACTTTTAAGCCATCACCATTTTTACCTTGGTGATACGAAGCTATAATTGCAGCGCTCAACCATCCTGCTGTGCCGCCACCAATTACTGCGATTGTTTTTATTGTTTTATTCATAATGGACTACTCTTTGAGTATCTTTGATAACGTTTTATACAACAAATGCCCGGTAGGGCATTTGGATTTAATGTGGTTTCATTTTAGCCAATTAGGTTAACTAATATACACTACTGTTAAATTAACCTAATTGGTATTAGCACTAATGTGCTGCAATGAAACAAGAGGCGAGAAATTCGCCTCAAACATTAATTAAAACGATCCGCGAATACCAAACGCGTAACGTGAGCCATTATCTTCCACTGAATAAATTTGGTTAGCAAAACGACCTGTTTGTACTAACTCTTCCTCAGTGATATTGATGCCTTCTGCAAAAATAGTGAAGTTTTCGTTAATATCGTAGCTTGCACTAATATCCCACTGGCCGTACGTTTCTACGTTCACTGGTTCACCATTGAAGCCGTTATCAACTAAGCGTAAAAAGCCTTCACGGTTGTTAAATGCAACACGTGCTTGCCAGTTGTCTTGCTCATAAAACAATACTAAGTTTTGTGAATCGCCCAAACCTTCAAGTGCAAATGTTTGAGTTGTATCATCACCTACACTAATGTCGCTATTCACAACGGTCGCATTAGCGATAAAACCAAAGCCATTTTCAAACATGTGAGTAACACCCACTTCGAAGCCGGTTACAGTTGCAGACTCACCATTTTGAGGACGGCTTACAGTGTAAACTTCTGAGCTACCAATAAGCTCATCATCTGTTTGGTCTGTACATGTAGTACACGCAAAATCAGGGCCCGAACGGTCAGACATTTCGTATGTTTCAGCACCTGTTAACGTAACAATAAAGTCGTCAACTTCTTTACTAAATACAGCAAAGCTAAATAAGTTAGCATCGTTATAGTACCACTCGTAAGAGATATCCCAGTTTTCTGATTGGAATGGTTTTAGCGCTGGGTTACCACCACTTGCTGTTAAGTTTTGACGACGTGGCTCGTTAAAGTTTGTTGCTGGAGATAACTGAGACATAGTTGGACGAGTAATACTATCGTACGCGGCAAAACGTAAAATCATATTATCTTGTAGCTCAAGCTTAACGTTGAAAGACGGTAGTAAGTTTGAGTAGCTAGTACCTTGTTCAATATTAGTCGCAGGGCCAAATACATTAGCAAACAATGTCGCATCTGACGTTGGAACTACATCGCTAATAAAGCTTTGTATTGCAGCAACTTCAATATCAGTTTCAGAATAACGAGCACCCATATTAACGGTTACTGGCATATCTGCTAGGTCAAAACCAAGCGTAAAGTCCATGTATAAGCTAGTGATGTCTTCGTTAATTGTGTAACGGTTATTTTGTAGTGTTGGCTCTACTGGAAAACCTTGATCGGCTAAGTAATCAAGCATCTTATCGCCATCGTAGCTATAAAATGTATCGATTAAACCAGGGAAGTAATTACTCGCTGTGTATGCTTCAAAATCAATTTCATCAAGCGGTGCTTGTGTACCGTAACCACAAAATTGACATTGGCTACCAAAAATTTGGAAGCTAGATTTTTCACGCTCTTGGCGATAAGCACCAAAGTTAATACGCTCTACTGGACCTTTATCTGGTACGTATTCAAAGTCGGCTTTTACTTCAGTGATTTCATCTTCATCAGTAAATTGGTTACCAATTTCATTGTAGTGAAGACGCGCTAGGCTTGGATCTGGCAATGACCCATTTTCAAAGCCATCATGCTGTACGGTAGGAATACTGCCTGTACCGTCAAAGCTGTAGCTGTTAATCATACCTACAACGTTAAAGCGATCATTACCTGCACGGTCGTTTTCAGCTGTTGAGCGAGATACATCAAATTTTGCTTTTAGTGACTCGTTTACTTGCCAATCAACATTGATACCAAATGCTTTGTTAGTTACATCACGTGAGTTACGTGTATGCGATACAAAGTCACTTGCAGGGTCGCCACTTGGTGCGCCTAGGCCTACATCTTGAGAGAAAGTTAAAAGCGTACCTGTTTCAGCATCAATTGTTGCACTGCCTACACGGTCTGGTTCAAACCAAGATGCTAAATCACGCACTGACGAATCAACTTCAAATTTTGAAATCATTCCATCAACAGTAATTGTAACATCGTCAGATGGTGCATATTGAAGCACTAAACTTGCGTTTGTACGTTCACGATCTTGCTCATCAACGACTTGATCCCAGTTACGTGGAATGTATGCATTTTCAAACAGTACACCATCAGTAGGGTTAGAAATTGTTTGGCCGCCGCGCCAACCTGCCGTTAAAATTTGGTTATTTTGAAGCTTACGTTGTTGATTAGTGATGGCAAAAAGCACACCTAGCTTGTCATCGTTAAACGTATTACTTATTAAAAATGATGCTGATGGAGATACTTCTTCAGATAAGCTTTCGTACATGCCTTTAACAGAGCCTAAAACATGTAAACCGCCAAAGTCAAAAGGACGAGCAGTAGTTACGTTAACCGTACCACCAATGCCGCCTTCTTGAAGCGTTGCTGTATTACTTTTATAAATATCAGCACCGGTGATTTGATCTGCCGCTAATACATCAAAATTAAATTCACGACCTGCACTGTCTGTCGCAATTTGACGGCCGTTAACAAGTACAGTATTAAATTGTGGACCAAAACCACGAATAGTTACCGCTTGGCCTTCACCACCACTACGGTCAATTGCTACACCTGTAATACGTTGCAGAGACTCTGCTACGTTTAAATCAGGAAATTTACCAAGATCTTCTGCTTTAATCCCGTCTGTAACAACATTAGATGCTTTTTTATCTAACATTGATGAACGTAAGCTGCTGCGGATACCCGTTACTGCGATAACTTCAACATCTTCATTTACTACTGTAGGCGTATTGCCTTCAGCGCCTTGAGCTGCAACGCTTCCGCTTGCCAATATACCAGTGATAGCAATACTGAGCGCGGTTTTCTTGTTGAACGATAACTTATTGTTAATTATCATTTTTTAAAAACTCCTGATTGTGTGTAGTCGTTGTGTCGTTGTGGTAGTGCATATAGTTTCAAATACTATTTATATTATAAATACTTTAAACCAGCAAAAAGTGCAACCTTTTCCTGAATTATGGATAGCATTTAATCACTATATTTTTGCTTTTAATTTTCTTTAAATTAACATTAAAGAGCTGTATTCACTCAGAAAAAGAGTAAATAATAACCTGTTCGTAATCCTCTCCCGGCAATAAATTAGCTTTTGGAAAATTTGTCCGGTTTGGCGCATCTGGCCAATTTTGCGCTTCAAAACACAAAGCTTGCCGTGCTTTAAAAGGCGCACCTACAAAGTTTGCGGTATAAAGTTGCATGCCTGGCTGCGTACTTTTAAGGGTTAAACTAACGTTCGTGTGTGGCGAAGTTAATGTAGCCATCGTTTTTAAACTGCTGTCATCATTGAAAATATAGCAGTGATCAAAGCCATTACCAGCTTCTAGCTGAGGGTGAACGGCGCTTAAGGCCTCACCAACTTGAGCTGGCTTAGTAAAATCAAAGCAGGTGCCTGTAGCTAAAGCGGGTTCATTAAGTGGAATACTAGTTGTATCAATAGGGAGGTAACGATCGGTATTAATTTGAACAAGGTGCTCATTAATTGATTCACTGCCATCAAGATTAAAGTAGCAATGGTTAGTAAAGTTAACGAGCGTTTCTTTATTCGTTATCGCTTTAAAGTGCAGAGTAAGCTCGCCGTTTTTAGCGCTAATCGTTTGCCAAACCTGCAACTCCCCGGGGAAACCTTGTTCTCCGTCGGGCGAGCAATAATAAAGCTCAACTTCACTTTCAGTTTGTTTACTTACTTGCCAAAGTACTTTATTAAAGCCTTTAACGCCGCCGTGCAGGCTATTAGGTCCGTTATTAGTATCTAACTGATATTCAGTACCCGATAGACTAAAACGTCCACCAGCAATGCGGTTAGCATATCTACCGACAGTTGCGCCTAAGTAAAATGGGTTTTCAAGATAGTATTGCGGGTCGTCAACGCTAAGCGTCATTTCATGTTTTTTGAATTTAATGCTTTTTATTATTGCGCCAAATGGCAAAATTTCAGCTGTTAAATTTTGACCATCACTGAGCTGAATAACTTGTAAAGGTTGGTTATTGGCAATAGATGTCACACGCATTCTCCAATCAAATTACCGAATTAACATTTCCTGTTATAACGGCGCAACAATATATAATATAAATAGTATATAATTGAAGCCTGTAACTCAATCTAAATGCGTTAAAAAATCACGACAAAAATTTACAGCTGCCATCATATATTTACAATAATTCAGCTCAGTATGGGCTTATGTAAAATATAAGCCTCGTAAAGTTAACTGCTTTGGTAAATATGCTCGTTAAGCGCCGTTTTTTCGTCAATGCTAAGCGCTTGCTTTGATTTAGCAATAAAATCGTACCTCACCATCACAGCTTTGCCTATTGCGCAGCATTTATCGTGTTGCCATGCTTCTTGCCTAAGTGTAAAAGAGCTAGTGCCTATATGCTCTACAGAGGTTTTAACTGTCACTTCGTGGCCATAAAATAATTCGCCTACAAACGACACTTCAACTTTGGCGATAATCAATTTCCAATCATGTGGATTTAAGTCTGGTGTAAAAAACTTAAAAATAGGTCCACGCGCAACTTCAAACCATACAGGGAGTACGGTATTGTTAATGTGTCCGAGTGCATCTGTTTCGCTAAAGCGCGGCATCACTTTTTCAATAAACATAAAAATCCAATAATAATTATATAAAGGTAAACCATGACGGACTTTATACGCGTTATTGATAACGCATTAAGCGATGAGTTTTGCGATGAATTTATTTCCACATTCGCGCAAAGCCCGCATGTAAGACAAGGGGTAACATCGGGCGGTGTCGACTTAAAGAAAAAAGACAGCCACGACCTACACTTAAATAATCACCCCGAATATGCACAACAATTAAAACATATACAACAAACGACTGCACAGCATGTTTTTAAGTATGTTGAAGAGCATATTTTTATGATGATTGGGGCGTTTGGCTTAAAGGTTTATCATCCAAAAACAGGCGAAGTAGTCGATTTAACCCAAGAAAATTTTGAAGAAGTGGGTAAACCGCAATTACCTTTGCTAGTTCAGCAAATTTTTAGACTTGGTAATATTCAAGCGCAAAAATACGAAGTAAACAAAGGTGGCTATCCTTACTGGCATAGTGAAGTTTATCCGCAGCTACAGCACAATGAAGCTTTGCATCGCGTGTTGTTATTTATGTTTTACTTAAACGATGTAGAGGAAGGTGGTGAAACAGAGTTTTATTATCAAAACCGTAAAATAGCCCCTCAAAAAGGCACTATGGTAATAGCACCTGGCTACTTTACACATACTCATAGAGGCAATAAGCCAGTATCAAACGATAAGTATATTTTAACCTCGTGGGTATTGTTTAACCGTGCAGAACAAATATATGGTGCACCTAAGAGTTAGCGCACCAAAAATCAGTATTATTTAACCAAGCAGTTCATCAAATAAATTAAACAACTGATCTAGCTCTTCAATGGTGTTGTAGTGCATACAACCAATGCGCACTACACCGCCTTTATCAAGCACATCTAATTGCTTGCACAACCCTTGCGCGTAAAAATTACCATCCCACACGCAAATATGCTGCTTACCTAGAAATTCTGAAACGGCGCGTGGCTCAAGCCCTTCAAAAATTAAAGCAAAAGTAGGTGTACGCTCATTAAGGCGATCAAAATCATCAATACCAAATAACTTAATACGTGGATAATTAACTAAGCGCGTTAAAAAGTGTTCGCTAAGCGCCATTTCGTGCTGCTTAGTTTTAGCAAAAGCAACGCTTAACTTTTCGCGGCGTGAATGGCTATCATCAAGTTCGCTAATCGCCGCAATGTAATCAACAGCTGCGATAAAACCAGCCATTGCTTCAAAGCTTTGCGTGCCGGTTTCCCAGCGACCTGGTGCTACGTCTTTAGCTGGCTCAACCTTGTAAGGCGTAAACCCGTCTAAATGTTCTTTTTTACCGTAAACCATACCTAAATGCGGGCCAAAAAACTTATACGCAGAGCACGCTAAGAAGTCGCAATCAAGTGCTTGCACGTCAACAAGTTCGTGCGGTGCATAATGTACGGCATCAACATAAACAAGTGCACCTACATCGTGAGCAAGCTCAACAATACGTTTAATATTATTAATTGAACCTGTGGTATTTGAAGCATAAGTGACCGCTACAAGCTTAGTGTTGCTGTTTAATAAGCTTTCAAATTGCACCATATCTAAGCTGCAATCAGCTTCGTTAATTAAAGCCGTATTGACTTTAACGCCTTTATCTTCTGCAGCTTGTTGCCACGACGATACATTCGAGAAGTGATCGGCATTGGTTACAATTATTTCATCGCCAGCCTGCCAGTCGCGTGAAATTGCACGGCTAAAACTAAACGTAAGGCTGGTCATGTTTGGACCAAACACAATTTGTTGTGAGCTAGGTGCATTAAGTAAATCAGCAGCGGCTTGGCGCGCATTCGCCATCAACTCAACCGTTTTATCACTTGAAAAAAACGCGCCACCTAAGTTCGAATTATAATGACCTAAATAAGCTGTCATCGCAGTAAGCACCGATGTTGGTACCTGCGAGCCACCTGGTCCGTCTAAAAATATTGGCGATTTACCATCAACGTTCTGCATTAATGCTGGAAACTGCTCACGTAATTGCGTTATGTTCATGCCTAACTTCCTTAAGACGTTAATACAAAACAATCCAGGTAACCTGGTTTGCTAGCATCAATTTTGTTCATAGGTGTTGCGTTATGCCACACTTGACGGTCGTTTATTAATGCAAACATGCCGTCTTTTATTTCCATTTTAAAACAAGGCTCAGCTTGCTTGTTTTCGTATACAAGCAGTTCGCCACCTTCTAAGTTCTCGTGAGAAACACCGCATATACATACATGGTCAAAACCATCTTGATGCACGCCTTCTGGCGCTGCAGGTGTATCGCTATCAATCGCAAGCATACGGAACTGATGAATTTCAATATCACGCTGCTCATCAATACCGGTAAGTTGGCGAAACTCATTTACAATGCTTTTCATGCCCTCTGACTCAAGTAAACTTTGCTCTAAATTTTCGTAAGTACGCTCTACATTACCTTGAAAAGTATTAATTGAATCATCTTGAACAAATGCTTTGGCTTGCTGTAGCTTTATTTCACCATTTTGCATTTTTACTACTGAATAGCGACGTTTACGAAAGGCACCATCTGCATAAAGGTTTGCAGGAAGGTTATCAAAAGAAGGTTTAACCAAATCAATATTTGCTTGGTTAACAAAACGTAGTTGCAATAAATTCTGGTTGTTTAATGCTGTCATAAAATCTCGCCTAAAATAATGAGAATATTGATAAGGATTTTAATGCATTTTGATAGGAATTTTTGCGCGATTAATTACTTTAAAAGCAATTTAAGACTAGAGTTAATACAATAATACAAAAAAAGAAGCATGAACTATCTAATATTTGTTTTAGCCAATAAAAAACCCGCCGAAGCGGGTTTTTAAACAAACTATAAAAGTTATACAGCTTGTTGAATAATCACGTTGTCTGCTTTTTTAGTGTAAGCAGGCATACGATGGAAGTTTAAGTAACGGTAAGTATCTGCAGCCGTTGCATTAATCTTCGCTGCGTATTCTTGGTACTCAGCTGGAGTAGGTAGTTTACCTAAAATAGCCGCTACTGCAGCAAGTTCTGCTGAAGCTAAGAATACGTTCGCGCCATTACCTAAACGGTTAGGGAAGTTACGTGTAGAGGTAGACACAACCGTTGCTTTGTCTGCAACACGTGCTTGGTTACCCATACATAGTGAACAACCTGGAGTTTCGATACGTGCACCTACACGACCAAAGATACCGTAGTAACCTTCGTCTGTAAGCTGATCTTTATCCATCTTAGTTGGCGGGGCAACCCAAAGCTGAGTTGGGATACGACCTTTAAAGCCATCTAGTAACTTACCTGCTGCGCGGAAGTGACCGATGTTAGTCATACAAGAACCGATGAATACTTCGTCGATTTTCTCGCCAGTAACATCAGATAATAAACGTGCATCATCTGGGTCATTTGGAGCACAAAGGATTGGCTCTTTGATATCTGCTAAATCGATTTCAAGTACATGTTTGTACTCTGCATCAGCGTCAGCTTCCATTAGTTCTGGGTTAGCTAACCAATCTTGCATTGCAGTAATACGACGCTCAATAGTACGTACATCGCCGTAACCTTCAGAGATCATCCATTTAAGCATAACAATGTTTGATTCTAGGTATTCTGCGATAGACTCTTTAGAAAGTTTAACCGCACAACCTGCTGCAGAACGCTCTGCAGATGCATCTGATAGTTCAAACGCTTGCTCAACAGTTAGGTGTTCAACGCCTTCAATTTCTAGTACACGACCAGAGAATTCGTTAATTTTACCTTTTTTCTCAACTGTTAATAAACCTTCTTTAATACCGAAGTAAGGGATTGCATGTACAAGGTCACGTAAAGTGATACCTGGTTGCATTTCACCTTTAAAGCGAACCAAAATTGACTCAGGCATATCAAGAGGCATAACACCTGTAGCTGCTGCGAATGCTACTGCACCCGAACCTGCTGGGAATGAAATACCTAATGGGAAACGTGTATGTGAATCACCACCAGTACCTACAGTATCTGGTAATAACATACGGTTTAACCATGAGTGAATTACACCATCACCTGGGCGAAGTGACACACCGCCACGGTTCATGATGAAATCAGGAAGCGTATGGTGAGTGTTTACATCGATTGGTTTAGGGTAAGCCGACGTATGACAGAAAGACTGCATTGTTAAATCTGCAGAAAAACCTAAACATGCTAAGTCTTTAAGTTCGTCACGTGTCATAGGACCTGTTGTATCTTGCGAGCCAACAGTTGTCATTTTAGGTTCACAGTATTGGCCTGGGCGAATACCTGGAACGTTACACGCTTTACCAACCATTTTTTGCGCTAGTGTGAAGCCTTTTTCAGACACTTCTGTCACTGTTGGTACTTTAAACACATCAGTTGGACCTAAGCCAAGTGATGTACGTGCTTTATCAGTTAAACCACGACCAATGATAAGTGGTATACGACCACCAGCACGAACTTCATCTAAAATTACATCAGATTTAAGTTCAAAAGTTGAGATTACTTTGTCAGTACCGTGGCTCTTAACAACACCTTCGTACGGGTAAATATCGATTTGCTCACCCATGTTAAGCTCATCAACATTTAATTCAATTGGTAATGCACCTGAATCTTCCATTGTATTGAAGAAGATTGGAGCAATTTTATTACCTAGACATACACCGCCAACACGCTTGTTTGGTACGAATGGGATATCATCGCCCATGAACCAAAGTACAGAGTTAGTTGCAGACTTACGAGAAGAACCAGTACCAACAACGTCACCTACATATGCAAGTGGTAAGCCTTTAGTTTTTAATTCTTCAAGCTGAGAGATTGGACCTACTTCGCCTGGCTTGTCTGGTGTAATTCCATCACGTTCAATTTTTAGCATTGCTAAAGCATGAAGTGGGATATCTGGACGAGACCATGCATCTGGTGCTGGTGATAAGTCATCAGTATTTGTCTCGCCAGTTACTTTAAATACAGTAACTGAGATCTTTTCAGCAACAGCTGGCTTATTAGTAAACCATTCTGCATTTGCCCAAGACTCAATAATTTGCTTAGCGAATGTATTACCCGCTTTTGCTTTTTCTTCAACATCGTAGAACGCATCAAACATAAGTAATGTATTTGAAAGGCCTTTAACTACGATTGGTGCAAGTGTTTCGTCATCAAGTAGGTCAATCATTGGCGCGATATTGTAACCGCCCAGCATTGTACCTAATAATTCTGCCGCTTTTTCTTTAGAAACAAGTGGAGAATTAGCTTCACCTTTAGCTACAGCTGCTAAAAATCCCGCTTTAATATAGGCAGCATCATCAACACCAGCTGGTATACGCTGAATGAACAAATCTAAAATGAATTCTTCTTCACCTGCAGGTGGGTTTTTTATTAATTCAATAAGATCAGCAGTTTGCTGAGCATCTAATGGCGCTGGTACGATACCTAACGCGGCACGTTCTTCTACGTGTTTACGATATTCTTGTAGCACAATATTGCCCTCTTGGTGACGTGAAAGTATCCGGTAGCGCTTTGGGCGCAAATAAGTTACCCAATACTTATAGTATTCTAACGCGTAATTATAAAGCTTTTATGGATAGATGAAAATCCATCCAGTTGCGCAACTGATTATACCGATTATAAATACTATGAATAGTGGTTGTGGTAAAAACTATTTTCATGAATACTTGTTAAGTAAGAATCATTACCATTAACTAATATTAATTTATTACAGGCATAAAAAAACCCAGCACTTGGCTGGGTCTTTATTACAAACTATTTAATTAACGTAAAACTTTAACGTTTTTGATAGTTTTGATATGCGCTTCTACACGACGGTTTTCTGCGTTTGCAGCTTTAGTGTTTGCATCATTTTTAAGACGCTCTTCACCTAAACCAACTGTAGTAATACGGTCTTCAGCAATACCATCAGCAACAAGTTGCTTAGCTACAGCATCAGCACGTTTTTTAGATAACCATTTATTGTAAGTTGCTTTACCTACAGCAGAAGTGTGACCTTCTAATAGTACTGTTGTATCTGGGTACTCTTTTAAGAATGCAGATACTTTTTCAATATCATTTAAGTATTGAGTAGATACTGCAGAAGCATTGTTAGGGAAAGTCACTAATAAGCTTACTGTTACTTCTTTATCTTCATATAAAGTACAACCAGTACCATCTACAGCATCAGTCATAGGTGTGTTAGGACACTTATCATCTGCGTCAAGAATGTTATCGTTGTCGCTGTCTACAGGAGCTACAGCTACTTCAACCACTTTAGGCTCTGGAGCTGGTTTTACTGGCTCTACAGGAGCAGAGTTTTGGCCAAATAAGTAGTTAATACCAATTTTAGCGCCAACATCTGTGTAACCACGGTCAAGACCTTGGTATACAGCTGTTTCAGCATTTACAAATAAGCCATCTGTAATGAAATGTTGGTAACCAACACCTGCATTTAAGAATGTGTTGTCATCAACTACGTCAATTTCTTTAATACCGAAAAGACCATAGAAAGGACCGCCGTCTAAATGGTAAAGAGCATCAATACCGTAACGCTCGCCATCAATATTGTTACGGTTGCCAGCAACTTTATCAAAAGCATTAAAATCCATGTCTGCATATTCAAGACGTGCGCTCCAGTAATCACTGAAACGGTAACCTGCTTCAACACCCCAGCCAGTTGATTCGTTTACATCAAGACCGGCTTGGTCACGCATGTTTTTCCAAGATGCGTCATAGTAGTCGCCAAATGCGCCAATGTAGAAACCTTCTTCTTTATCAGCAGCGAATGTAGATGCGCTAGTTGCAGCCAACGCGATTGCAATTGTAAGTGATTTTAATTTCATTGTTTTCTTCCCATTTGAACAATTTTAAATTGTAGCTAATCGATACTAGCTCAATCAGTTTTATATAGACTAACTGAGCCTTTGTTAATCAATACTTAACGAAAAATAAAGTTTATTACTTTTTTCTATGCCTTGTCGCAACACACATCCACTTACTATAGGCGAAATTAAAACTTTATTGAAAAATAAATATAGTAGTTTTTTGTAAATTAGTACTTAGCAAGGAATGTAAGAGCAATTAAATTAAATGCACTTATAAATGCAAAGAAATATTGCTTGCTTTTAATTGTGCGCATAATACCACCAGAATTAGCATTCCCCTAGGTATATGCGCATGTTTGATTAAAAAATGACTCTTTTTAATCATGCGGTTATATTTAAAGTTAAGTATTAAGTACCACAAAAAGTCTGGTAGTCATTATCATTCGTCGGTGGAGAGCAAAACTCTGATAACTTTTCACCGTAAGAGTATGGATTACCGGCTATTTTTATAAAGCGCTGTAGTAACTCGCTGGATCCTGTAGCGTTATATTGTGCAATTATTTCTTCGATCACATGATTACGCGGTATAACACGAGGATTTGCCGCTCTCATTACTTCATAACTATTATCGTCAGTTAAACTTACCCACTTAGCTCTCCATTCAATTAGCGACTCAGGTACGCTTTTTTCTCCTTTTAAGGATTCAGTAAGCGCATCAAAGGTATTGGTGTAATCGAGCTGATTATCTTTTAATAGCGTTAACAACTCTGCTATTAACTCGCCACTACTATCGCTAGATTCATTTAAACCCAGTTTTTGTGCCCACATAGCCGTAAACTCAGTATTAAACTGCTCAGCAAAACTATTAATAAATGGCGTCATTAATGAAACCGCTTGCTCGTCATCATCGCTAATAAGCGGTATTAAACTCTCAGCTAAGCGTGCGCAGTTCCAGTTAGCTATATTAGGTTGATTACCAAATGCATAGCGGCCTTGTTTGTCTATAGAGCTAAATACGGTATCAAAATCAAAGCTATTCATCATGGCACACGGGCCGTAATCAATGGTCTCTCCGCTAACTAGCGTATTATCTGTATTCATTACTCCGTGAATAAAGCCAACACGCATCCAGCTCACAACTAGCTTAACTTGGTTTTTAATCACAGCGCCTAAAAATGCTAAATATCGCTGCGAACCTGTATCGGTTATTTCTGGGTAGTGTCGCTCTATAGCTAATTCGGCTAAATTTTTAAGCCCTTCAACATCGCCTTGCGTCGCTAAATATTGAAACGAGCCAACACGAATATGACTCGTTGCTACACGCGTAACGATAGCCCCTGCTTGTGGCGGATTACGATAAACCGTTTCACCACTACCAACAACCGCTAAGCAGCGTGTGGTTTTAACTCCCAGTGCATGCATTGCCTCGCTCATTACGTATTCACGAATAGCAGGGCCAAGAGCACAACGTCCATCTCCCCCTCTTGAGTAAGGAGTAGCACCAGAGCCTTTTAATTGAATATCCCATAACTGGTTTTCATCATCACTAATAGCGCCCAGTAAGTGCGCTCGTCCATCGCCTAAGCGTGGTGAAAAATGTCCAAATTGGTGCCCAGAGTAACCAAGTGCTACTGCAGGAATCGCCTGTTTTTCGTTACCGCTAAAAGTGCTGGCACGCAAATCAGCCGCAACGTTAATATTAAACTCTTTTGCTAAGCTCTCATTCCACAGTAATAACTGAGGAGAGGCGACACTTGCAGGGAAATCTTCTATTGCGAAGTTTTCTGCAACATCTGTGTATCTTGGCACTAATTTCATGGTAATTCCTATTGTTGCTGACTTATACCAACACGGTTGTCACCTACGCCATAAGCAACAATTAAGCTTAACTCTTGCATACTTAAGCCGCTTTGCTTTTGCATTTCGTTAAAAAAAGCTTGGGCTGCATTTAGTGACTTTTTAGTTTGTAAGCCGCCGTCTATAATTTTATGGGCACGTAAATAATTCTCTACATCGCGTGATAGTAAAAATGTATCTTTACCAAGTGCTCGCAGCGCGTAAGGCCCTGTATTTCCGCCTAAACGCGAACCATGTTTTTTTAAATACGCCCACAAACCAATAATATTGTCTGCTGGCCAATTAGCGACAAACTGGCTAAAACTGCCATGTTCTTGTGCTATTTCGTGGATCATGTAAGCATTTTCAGTAATTGTTTTTACTTTTTTATAGTTACGAACAATACGCTCATCCGTTGCTTTTTGTTCCAGCATATCGGGGGGCATCATTAATAACTTATCGACGCTAAAATCCCAAAAAACCTCTCTAAATCCCGACCACTTATTATTAATGACTGACCAATAAAAGCCGCTTTGAAATACTTTTCGAGTAAATTCTTCCAGCCAATCGTCGTCACTTAACATGCTTAGTTGTTTTTTAGATAGCGGTTTTGCAAGTAATAACCTAAGCATTTTTTCAGAGCCTTTTCGCTCTACCGCTCGCTTATAAATATCGCTAAATTTTTCCATACTAATTAAATACCTCACTACTTATGTTGCTAGTGTACGAGAAAAGCACCTAATACGTAACCACCCCTCTTTTCGATGAATTGATCTGTATTTAGTCGCTTGACACCTAGACGGCTAAAATGCTTTAATCGCCGTAATTACCCTATTTAAATTGCACAGGTTTGTAAGTTTTACCCTACAAACAGGTGCAAAGGGCTAGAAGAGGTGCGTTATTCAGGTAGCGTATGTTAGGAGCGCAAACTCCAGTAAGCATACGTGAGGGGAATTAACGCCGAGAAGTAACCACTTTTGCGAGGTGTTTATTTCGGGCGACTAGGTTGAACCCTAGCGACTGTCACCAATAGCTGCTTATAAAAAGCAGCCTGTTAGTTTGGTGGAGAGCTTCTGGTCTTAAATATTAAGGCCGTGCGCCCTATTATTTTAAGCCCATTCGCTCTTCGAATTATTAGTTCGAACGACGTTAATGCGGCTCCTTCCATAAAGCTTTTTAACTCTTCGAATAATACCAATTACATTAAATTAGTTATCGTTAAAATGATCACGTTTTTAATAAAATTGGTACAAATTATAAGTTCGTGAGAGATGATCAACAACTTCAATTTAAACGACTACTCACTGTGGACCGCGCTCGTTACGCCATTTGATCAACACGGCGATGTTGACTACAACACGTTAACTAAGTTGGTTAGCGATCAAGAAGCGGCACATAACGGTATTTTGCTACTTGGCAGTACGGGCGAAGGTTTAGCACTAACGCTAAAAGAACAACAAGCCATTGTTGAGCACGTATGCCAGCTAAAACCAACAGTACCACTCATGGTAGCTGTGGGCGGTAGTAACTTAAAGCAACAAATTGAGTGGGTTAACTACTGTAATACACTCCCAATTCATAGCTTTTTACTTGGCTCACCGCTTTATGCAAAACCTGGTGCTATAGGTCAAACTCATTGGTTTGAAAGCCTACTAAATGCAAGCGCTCACCCATGTATGCTTTATAACGTACCGGGTCGAAGTGCTGTTAGCATCCCAGTGGCAACAATTCAAAACTTACAAAACAATAAAAACTTATGGGCGTTAAAAGAAGCGAGCGGCAGCATTGCTCAGTTTGAAGCTTACCGCCAAGCCGCGCCTAATTTAGCTATTTTTAGTGGCGACGATGCGCTAATGCCTTATTTTGCTCAAGCTGGCGCAAAAGGTTTGGTGTCGGTAGCTGCAAATGCATGGCCTGAACAAACTCACGAGTTTGTTAAGCGCAGTTTAAGTGGTCAACACCCTAATTTATTTGCCCAGTGGTCAAGCGCTATTAATAGCCTATTTGCTGTCGCAAACCCTATTCCCGTAAAGGTACTGATGCATTTGCAAGGTCGCTTAAGCAGCCCGCAACTTCGTCCACCTTTAACACATCTTGAGTTAACTCAAACCGATTGCATCACAACTGCAAACAACACCATTTTATCTTGGCATTAAATACAGGTTTTTATAATGAGCTGGTTAGAACTATTAAATAATTTAGAATCGGGCGCAGTACGCGCAGCATCACAAAACGAAAGCGGCCAATGGCAAGCTAACGTAGAAGTAAAGCAAGGCATTTTAGAAGCCTTTAAAAATGGCACTAATACTGAGTTTGCAGGCGGCTTTGTTGATAAACATAACCTAGCTCCGCAAGAATTTAGTACTGATGATGGCGTTCGTATGGTACCAGGTGGCTCAAGTGTTCGCCGTGGTGCTTATGTTGCTAAAGGCACGATTATTATGCCACCAGCGTATGTAAACATTGGTGCATATATCGACGAAGGCACAATGGTAGATAGCCACGCATTGGTGGGTTCTTGTGCACAAGTAGGTAAAAACGTACATTTAAGCGCTGCAGTTCAGCTTGGTGGTGTACTTGAGCCAATTGGTGCCAGCCCAGTAGTGGTTGAAGATGATGCATTTATTGGTGCAGGCTGTATTATTGTTGAAGGCGTAGTCATTAAAAAAGGCGCAGTACTTGCACCAGGCGTGCGTTTATCTGCGACTATTCCAGTTTACGACTGCGTAAACGAGCGCCAACTAGATAAAGGCGAGCCTATTCCTGAATATGCCATTGTAATACCGGGCTCTCGTCCTGCGTCAAACGAATGGGCACGCAAGCAAGGCTTAAGTATGTCGTGTGCGTTAATTGTCAAATACCGCGACGAACAAAGCGATGCATCATTATTACTTGAAGAGGTTTTACGATAATGAGCTTTTTGAGCACGCCTATCAAAACTGCTGTAAATACTATTACACAACAACTTGATACACCTTTTTTTGTTTACGACCTAGATCAACTAAACACGCATCTTGCGCGTTTAGTTGCGCAAACCGATGTAAAACTGTGGTACGCGGTAAAAGCAAACCCACTGTCTAAAATTATTCAAAGCTTAGACAACGCCGGTTTTAATTTTGACGTAGCAAGTAAAGGTGAGCTTGAGCAAGTATTAGCACAAGGTATTAGCTCACAGCGCGTGCTCAACACAGGGCCTGCAAAAAGCCCTAAACAAATTAAACACTTTATTGAGCGCGGCGTGCGCATATTTGTTGCAGAAAGCCTCAATCAAGTACGTTGGTTAAACCAACAAGCGCAACTGCAAAATACGCAACTCCAAGTACTACTGCGTGTACAATTACGCTGGCCTGAAGGTGAAAAAAACCCACTGGGCGGCGATAGCCTTACGCCGTTTGGTTTGGGTTGTAATGAGTGGCAAGCACTCAATGTAGCCGAGTACCCTGCACTTAAGTTTGACGGCCTGCATATTTTTCAGTGGGGCAACATGCTTAGCACGCAAAAACTAAGCGAATTGTGGTCACAAATGATTGCACCACTTAGCCAACTTGCCAGCGATTTAAATATTAGCCTTAAAATTCTCGATTTAGGCGGCGGCTTAGGTATCCCTTATACACAAAATGAAGCAACACTTGATTGGGATGACTTAATTGCTGCGCTCGCTAAAATTAAAAATGATGCTGGCGTAGAAGAATTATGGATGGAACTTGGTCGCTATGCCGTTGGCGAATGCGGTCATTACGCAAACCCAGTAGTAGAGCGCAAACAAAACTACAATCAAGAACAAGTAATTTTAAGCGGCGGTATAAATCACTTATTACGCCCTGCTGTTACCAGCCAAGACTTTCCTGCTGCATTACTGCGTGAATCCAGTGCTAAAACTCAAGCGGTCACTTTATACGGCCCACTTTGTACAGCGCTTGATTGCTTGGGTGAACATAACTTACCAAGCGATTTAAATGAGCACGACTGGCTAGTGTTTAGCCAATGCGGTGCTTACGGCTTTACCGAAAGTATGCCGTATTTTTTATGCCATGAGCTAGCTGCTGAGTACACCTTGCAAAACGGTACACTTACCTGTGTTCGCCAAGCCGAAAATGCCAGCCATTATTTAAGGTAATAAGTATGAGTAATACAACACACATTAGCCAAGAGAACATTGTAGTAGGGGAAGTTGCAAACGGCTTACCGCTTACAATTCCTGTGTATCGTTTAAAAGGCGATGGCACAGGGCCAAATGTTTACATTCAGGCCAATATGCATGGCGCTGAAGTGCAAGGTAACGCAGTTATTTTTCAGCTGCTTGAGCAATTAAAACACCTTAACCTTAGTGGCGATATTACCCTTGTACCTTATGCCAATCCGATTGGTTGTAATCAAAAATCTGGCGAGTTTACCCTTGGCAGGTTCGATCCGATTACGGGCACTAATTGGAATCGCATGTATCACTACAATAAAAATTTAGTGGCACAGTTTGCACAAAATCATACTCAGTATGACGACGCTACATTAAAAAGTAACTTCAAACAGGCACTTATTGACGAAGTAGACAGCAAACTTAACGGCCCTGCTTATTTACTCAATACGGGTAAACGCATTGCGCTTAACTTACAAAAGCTCGCTCATCAGGCTGATATAGTACTCGATTTACACACAGGTCCTATTTCAAGCAAGCATCTGTACTGCCCAACCTATGCAACCGACAGCGCACGTTACTTTAATATTGAACATGTACTCCTTATTCCTAGTGATTTTGACGGCGCTATGGATGAAGCTAACTTTTGCCCATGGTGGCATTTAAGTGATGCGCTTAGCGGACAAGGTCGCGAATTATCAATACCTGTAGAAGCATTTACTGTAGAGCTAGGCAGCCAAGAAAAAATAGACTTAAAAGAAGCATTAAACGATGCAAACAGCATTTTAAGTTACTTAAATCACAAAGGCGTATTACAAAACGCACCGCATACGCCAGCTAATATGACCCGTTATGCATGTAATTTAGATGACTACTTTGCCTACTACGCCCCTATTGGCGGCATGGTTGAATACTTAGCCCCACTTGGCGGGCACATTAAAGCTGGTGAGCCTATTGCCAATATTTTACGCATGGAGCGCTACTTAAGTGAGCAACCATTGCAAACACTTACTCTTGATTGCGATGCAATTGCTATTTTGCACTTCGCCTCAGCGAGTGTTAATCAAGGTACCGAGCTTTATAAGTTTTTTACTAACATATTTGAGCTTTAGCTCACCCTTCTCATTGCGTGAGAGTAATACCAATTGCATTAAATTAGTGATCTATTATAGCGATAAGGAAATAGCTTAATAACAAGGCTAAAATTATGGTACATAGTTGTTCTATATAAATAATTTTTAACGTAGTTAGTGAGCTATTTAATACGCTAGAATAATCATGTTTTTAATAAAGTTGGTATAAATTAACTAAAATAGTTAATTTGCATTAGAAAAGCGGCTTAGGCCGCTTTTCTTTTGATCTATACTTACTTTGTATACGTATAGACCTTGTTATAAATACAAATTCAGTAAAAGTTCACCGTTACATATGTAAAAAGACGTTATAATTAAATTAACGCATACAACAACCCAAACTCACAAGGAATTACAATGAGCTGGCGCCACTGGATAACTCTTTCTGCTTTAATTAGTACCGCTACCTTCGCACAAGAAGAAGTTGCTACAAACGAGCAAGATAACGACATCGAGCTTGTAAAACAGTGTATTTTAAATGAGGTAATTGGCGGAGATGGTAAACAGACATTAGACGATCTTCGTAAAAAGTGTTCAGCTCTTGAAGAAAATAAACAACTTACCGCGCTTGATAAACGCCAGGCCCGTGAAGAAGTAGGTAAAAAAAATAGAAATGTAATTACGCCACATAAGCGTAACTATATTTTACCGCTTTCGTACGTATCACACCCAAACGATCGCCCTTTTGATGGTTTTGATGCACTAACAGATGATAACGACGGCGAACCGCTCGACAATCTAGAAGCCAAATATCAGCTATCGATAAAAGTACCTCTTTACGATGATTTTTCGGATAAAGACCAAGCCATATTTTTTGGCTTTACACTGCAATCATATTGGCAAATTTATAACTCAGAAATTTCGTCTCCATTTCGTGAGACCAACTACGAACCAGAGATATTTTGGATAAATTACCTCGACCCAGAAAACGTATTATGGGGCGACGAAATGGCAATCGCATTAGGTATTTCGCATCAATCAAATGGTCGAAGCCAACCAAACTCACGTTCGTGGAACCGTATTTACGCAGACTTCATTTGGGAAAACAGAGGCTTTGTTTTTAGCTTTAAACCTTGGTACCGAATAGCTGAGGACGAAAAAGAAGATATTTTAGAAGCCAATGGCGACGACAACCCAGACATATACAAATACATGGGTTACTTCGAATTTAGCGGCGCGTATCGTTTTCATGACCATGAATTTAGCTTTATGACGCGTAACAATTTAAATTCAGATAATCGTGGTGCAATTCAACTCGACTGGTCGTTTCCTTTATGGGGTCGCGTTCGTGGTTATGCACAATACTTTAACGGTTATGGCGAAAGCTTAATTGATTACAATGCGGATGTAGAACGTATTGGTGTCGGTATATTATTAACCGATCTGCTGTAATACTTCCCTAAGTTTTACGCACAAAAAAGCCAAGCATTGCTTGGCTTTTTTGTGTTTTGAACAGCTAAACAGTTATTTTTTTACTACAAACTGCCCTTCAAATTCTGCAACCACGTTATCACCATCGTAAATAGTTACTGGCACTACGTAACTTGCTTTACCGTCGGTTTCTAAATCGCTTAACTTGCCCTTACAGGTTTGTATATCAACACAACCACGTGGGTCGGTAGTAAGCGGTTTTAAGTACTTAATGTTAGCATCGGCTAATACAATATTACCTTCAAGCCCAGCTTCTTTAAGTGCTAAGTACGTAGCGCCCCAACCTGTTAGCGTGGCCAAGCTATAAATAGAACCTGCAAACATAGTGTTATGTAGGTTTAAGTTAGCGTCTAGGTCGGCGCTGGTTGTAAATTGCCAATCGGTATAGCTTTCTACCTTAATCCCCATCGCGTCACTAATTGGAATAGACTCACGCCACGTATTTTGTAGTACTTGCGTCCAATTAGGGTGACGAAACCAACCTGGCTCAGACGGTTTTTGCTTTACCATTTTAAAGTGTTGTACATCGCCATAAGCTAAGTGCGCTTTTTCTTTTAATTCGTAACCGTGGCGTTTATAAAATTCAAGCGCTCGTTCGCGTGCAAACAATACAAGCTCACCTGCGTTTTGAACCCATGCAATTTTTTCAAGCTCGTGCAGTAAGCGACTACCAATATGCTGGTTACGATTACCCTCTGCAACCGCCATATAGCGCACTTGTGCTTGCTCATGATTGTTAAAGTGCAAACGTGCTACACCTAGCACTTCGCCTTCTTTATTTTTTATAAAGCGGTGCTCAGAGTCTTGTTCCATATCGTCTTGTTCAGAGCCACGTGGCTCGCCCCAAGGCGCGCGTAATACCTGCCAACGTAATTGGTAATACGCTTGCCAATCTTCGCTACTTTGTGGGGTGCTTACCTGAAACATACATACTCCTGTTGTTATATAAGCCGTAAATAAAAGTCAAAAAAGGCTACGGCGCTATACTAATAGTATTGATTACCTACCAAACTAAAAAGCTTAAATAATTAAGTCCGTTGGTATTATTTATGGCAAATACCATACTCCATCTTAAAAAAACTGCAAATACGACTTTGGTGATGGCTGTAAAATAACGTAAAAAATAATGGCAAAGGCCATTGCGCTTTAACGTTGCTAGTTTATGCTGAGAATATGATGGAAAAAATCAATTATATAAATTCACTGACGGGTTTGCTGGGCGATCAATTTATTGAAAATAGCCACAGCATTGGTCAGTTAATCTATTGGCATAAATGCAGTGGCGATCACATTCAAGTACGTGAGCACGAGCAGTTACGCTGGTTACTGATTAACGACACTCTTCAATCTGTTATTGATTTAAATAACCCGGATTTATTACTTTTTCCACACTTATTATGCCTAGGTAAGCATTGGCAGGCGCTTAAGCCGCCACAAAGAGTGTTAGAACTCGGCCTCGGCGGCGGAGCAATTCGTAATTATTTACAACACAAATACCCTAAAGCACAAATAACATCGGTTGAAAAAAACGCCGATATTATTGATTGCTATACCCAATTTTTTTCGTCAAATAAAAATGAGCAACTGCTTTGCGCCGATGCGCAACAGATTTTAAAAAGTGCGCAAAATATTGATTGGATTATTTTAGATTTGTTTAGCCAGATAGATGCACCTCGATTTTTATTTGAAGAGGCATTTTATAAAAAAATTTACTCGGCTTTAAATAACAACGGTGTGCTATTTATTAACTTTTTATCGCAGCATGAGTCGCAATTAAAACAACTTCAACAGCTATTACTCGATGTATTTGGTTGTAACATTAGCCCGCAGAAAATTACGGGCTATGTAAATCATATTGTCGTGGTAACCAAAAAGTTTAAACAGATAAGTTAAACGTCACGGGCCCATCGTTACACAAGCTTACTTGCATATCGGCACCAAACTCACCGATGGCTATTGTAAGCCCCAACTCTTTAGCTTGAGCAACAAAGTACTCGTAAAGCTCATTAGCTTGGCTTGGCGTTGCCGCAGATGAAAAGCTAGGGCGCATACCCTTTTTAGTATCAGCCGCTAGCGTAAATTGCGAAACCACCAGTAACTCACCTTTAATATCTTTAAGGCTTAAGTTCATTTTGTCGTTTTCGTCAGTAAAAATACGATAATTACTTACCTTGTGTAAAAGCTTATCGGCCGTTTGCGTATCGTCGTGCTTTTCAACGCCCAGCAACAACAATATACCTTGGCTAATTTCGCCTACCACGTGGTTGTTAATTTCTACTTTGGCATGCTTTACGCGTTGTATTAAACCTTGCATTTAAACTGTGTCCTTTACTGCTGGTTCATCATCTTCTAGTTCAAGCTTTGGTGTTTCTGGAATATCATTTGGGCTAATACATGCTGTAAATTCAGCGCCAAGCAAAACAACTACCCACGATAAATACACCCATACAAACAAAATAGGAATGGTTGCTACTGCCCCGTAAATAACTTCGTACGAAGGAAAATGGCTAATATAAAGTGCAAACCCTTTTTTAGTCAGCTCAAATAAAAGTGCCGCAAAAAAAGCGCCAGGTATTGCTGCTCTGAAAGATACACGCGTATTAGGCACTAAGGTGTAGAGCATAATAAAGCCCACCATCGAAATCCCATACGGCAATAACTTTAACAAAAACCCGCTAAACCCAGGAATACCCTGATCAGCAAACGATACCAACGATACAATATAAGAGGTAACACCAATACTCGCTCCGAGTAATACAGGCCCTAAGCTCAAAACCATCCAATACACAGCAAATGAGATCATCATCGGGCGTTTTTTCTTAATTCGCCAAATTCGATTTAGTGTGGCATCTACATTACGTATTAACAGCAAGGCTATTGCAGCTAAAAAGCCAATACCTACCGCCGTCATTTGATTAGCGTTACCGGCAAAGGAGCTAATGTGCTCTCTAATAACATCGGTAGAGGTAGGGACAAAGTTGGTAAACAAAAAGCTCTCAATTTCCATGCGAGTAGATTCAAAGCCCGGAAAAGCTGAAAATATAGCAACACCCACCGCAATTAATGGCACTAACGAAAGAAGGGTTACGTAAGCAAGGTAACCTGCATTGACCGTTATCTGATCGTCTATACAACGATTAAAATACTGCATCCACCAACCAGGTTGCTGGCGTATAAAGGACTTAACTTGCTGTTTGTAATGTGAGAGCTTATCATTCATACAATTGACTTGTGCTTATATAGTTTTGATTATAATAACAATCAGCGCCATAATTTACAGCACTAACGCTCGTAAACAGGAATTCAAATGAAAAAACAAACATTACTCAGTGTTTCAATGCTTGTAGTAACACTTACTTTAACTGGCTGCCAATCAGCTTATTATTCTGCGATGGAAAAAGTGGGTGTTCACAAACGCGATATTCTTATTGACCGCGTAGAAGAAACCAAAGACTCGCAACAAGAGTCACAAGAAGAATTTAAATCGGCACTAGAGCGCTTAACTACTCTAATCGATTTTAATGGTGGCGAACTACAAGACACTTATAATCAGTTAAACGACGATTACGAGTCGAGCTTAAATGCCGCTAACGAAGTGTCAACTAACATCAATAAAGTAGAAGACGTGGCAGAAGCCCTGTTTGATGAGTGGGGCGATGAGCTAGAGCAATACAAAAGCGCGTCACTTAAGCGTGAAAGCAGCAAAAAGCTAACCGCGACTAAGCGTCAATTTGATCAGCTATTACGCTCAATGCGCAGCGCAGAGAGTAAAATGGAGCCAGTATTAACCTCGCTTCATGATAACGTTTTATACTTAAAGCATAACTTAAATGCACAAGCGGTATCGGCTATTAAAGGTGAATTCACTAACCTTAAGCGCGATATTCAATTGTTGATGAACGACATGAACAAATCGATTGCCGATTCAAATAAATTTATTGAGCAAATGAATAGCGCTGGCTAATCATTTGTTACTTTAACAAGCCTGCTTAATTGCAGGCTTTTTTATGTTAAAGGGAATACTAAAAGGGATTTACAATGAAACGCTTTTTAATCGCAACAACGCTCTTATGTATATTAACGGCCTGCGGTGCACCTAATAATATTAATCGTATTACCAGCTCTGACTCAGTTGTTGTTATTAATGATAAGAACGGTCGTTATAAAAATTTATACACAGGTGAAAAAACATATCCCACTACCTGTACTGAAAACTGCTACCCAGCTCACCCAGACTTACTATGCAAAACCGGCAGCGAAAACTGCCAGTACCAAGGCAAGCAAACTAGGCCACAACTTAGCACTGGCTACACCGTACGCTGGCTTGGTCACGCTAGTTTTGTTATTAACACTCCAAATGGTCAAAGTGTGCTGTTTGATCCGGTAAAAAATCAGTTTGATTCTCCAGTCGCACTTGGCTTTAAACTCGGCGGTGGTATTTATCGTAAAGCAGGCGCTTGGCCTAGTGAGCAAGAACTGGAAAATATTGATGCGGTAATGTATTCGCATATTCATTACGATCACTTTAATAAAGCCGATATACAAAGCATTGGCAATAAACCTCGCTATTTAACACCACTCGGGATGGCCGACAACTTCCCTACCGGCGGTTTTAACATTACCGAAATGCCATGGTACTCAACAACCAACATTGACGACTTAGTTATTAACGCCGTGCCAGCTCATCATTTTAGCGCTCGCGTATTAGTGCCCTTTATTTACGAAGATAACAATAAAGACTTATGGAATGGCTGGCTGCTTGAACAAAACGGTAGCACCTTATTTTTTGCAGGCGATACAGGCTACTCAAAACACTTTAAAGACATACAGCAAAAATATGGCGATATAGATGTGTGCTTAATACCAATCGCTTCTTACTACAGTAAAGACGATCCTAACTGGTACCGTTACGTGCATACCACACCAGAAGACGCGCTCAACGCAGCACAAGAGCTTAACTGCAAAGTAATGATACCGTGGGGATACGGTAACTCAAGTTGGAAAATGGGCGACCACACTAGTCATTCAGCCTTACTTCGCTTATTGCATATGTACAATAAAATGGATTCAACAGTACCGCTGTATATTTTAAACGAAGGCGAAAGTATTTCACTGTAACTATTTACTTAGCTGTTTTAAGATTGTTATTACATTAAGACAAATCGACAATAAAATTGAGAGATTAATGAAGAAATTAGCACTCGCCTTAAGCTTTTTATTAAGCACGCCAGCAATGGCTATTGATGTTGAACATACATCAACTCCAATTACTGTTGATGGCGTATCAGAAAGCGCATGGGATAAAGCCGCTTGGCACGACATGCCTTATCTAATGGATGGCACACTGCCATCAAACGATGCCGACTTTAAAGGGCGTTATCGCTTATTGTGGGATCAAAACTATTTATACCTACAAGCCGATATTGTGGATGATGTTTTAATAGATACACATGCAGATCCAACCTATAAATATTGGGATGACGATGCGCTTGAAGTATTTATTGATAGCGATGCATCGGGCGGTAATCATCAATTTAATCACACCGCTTTGGCGTACCACATTGGCCTTGATAACCAAGCTGCCGATTACGGACCTGATAAAAAAGCCCATTTGTACACCGACCACCTAGTTAGTAACTGGAAGCGCAACACCACCGCGCCCTTTAACATTACCTGGGAAGTAGCAATAAAACTCTACCCTAATGATTATAAAGAAGGGGCTAAAAACACGCCACTTACACTTAGCGAAAAGCAAATAATCGGGTTTATGTTAGCGTATTGCGATAACGATGGCAGTGACGTGCGCGAGCACTTTATGGGCTCACATGAAGTACAACCGGTAAATGGCGACAGAAATCGTGGTTTTATAGATGCCGACGTATTTGGCAAAATAACCTTACTTCCTAAAAAGTAAGTTACTACCAATAAAATAATTGAACATGTATGTTGGGTTGAGCGAAGCGAGACCCAACATACACAGATACTTTGCATTATCGGCTGTTTCAGCTCTCTCTTTCTCTTCTCATTCCCTTCTCCTTGTGCAAAAGATCTTTAAGTAAATTATTCACAAAGAGGTTAAGAGGCGCTGCGCTTTTAGAGGTAAATATATTATGGAAATTTCATCTCAAAACAGTAGTCATATAATTTTGAACTAAATACTTTCAACTGACGACTATAGCTAACAGCTCTTATTTTCATCCACAAAAAAGCCGCTGTATTTTGCAATACAGCGGCTTTTAAAATCATTATTCTAAATTAATAGATTATGACTTAGGTGCACGACCCGCACGTTTACGTTCGTTTTCTGTAAGGTGTTTCTTACGGATACGAATGTTTAGTGGAGTAACTTCAACTAGCTCGTCATCATCGATGAACTCAAGCGCTTGCTCAAGTGAGTAGTTAAGGTGCGGAGAAAGCGTTTGCGCTTCATCAGTACCAGATGCACGTACGTTAGTTAACTGCTTGCCTTTAAGGGCGTTAACTGTAAGGTCGTTATCACGGTTATGAATACCGATAACCATACCTTCGTATACTTCAACACCGTGACCGATGAATAAACGGCCGCGCTCTTGTAAGTTGAATAATGCGTTAGTAAGTGCTTTACCAGTTGCGTTTGCAATCATTACGCCGTTCTTACGAACACCGATAGCGCCACCTTTATGAGGACCATAATGATCGAACGTATGGTACATAAGACCAGAACCCGAAGTAAGCGTCATGAAATCAGTTTGGAAACCAATTAAACCACGGCTTGGGATCATGAAGTCTAAACGCATACGGCCTTTGCCATCTGGAGTCATGTTAGTAAGTTCACCTTTACGTAGGCCAACTTGTTCCATAACAGAACCTTGATGCTCTTCTTGACAGTCAATAGTCACTGTTTCAAACGGTTCTTCTAGAACGCCATCTACAGTACGTAAGATAACTTCTGGACGAGAAACTGAAAGCTCGTAACCTTCACGACGCATGTTTTCGATTAAGATACCTAGGTGTAATTCACCACGACCAGAAACACGGAAGCTATCTGGGCTTGCAGTATCTTCAACGCGAAGTGCTACGTTGTGTACTAATTCTTTGTCTAAACGCTCACGGATATTACGTGACGTTACAAACTTACCTTCTTTACCACAGAAAGGTGAGTTATTTACAGAGAATGTCATTGTTACAGTTGGCTCATCAACACTTAGTGGTGGTAATGCTTCAACGTTTCCTGGGAAACAAACTGTGTCAGAAATCTTAAGCTCACCAATACCAGTTACAGTTACGATGTTACCAGCGTAAGCTCTATCAGTTTCGATACGCTCAAGACCTAGGTAGCTTTGTACTGCACCAATTTTACCATTACGTGTAGTGCCATCAGCACTGATAATAGTAACTTGTTGGTTAGGAGCAACAGAACCACGTTTAATACGACCAATACCAACTACACCAACATAAGAGTTGTAATCTAGTTGAGAAATTTGCATTTGGAAGTCACCTTCAGGATCTGCATCCGGTGGTGATACTTCTTCAACGATCATCTTGAACATAGGTTCCATGTTGTCTGATGGTTCGTCTAAATCTAGTGTTGCCCAACCGTTGATTGCTGAAGCGTAGATTACTTTAAAGTCTAACTGTTCGTCAGTTGCGCCAAGGTTGTCGAATAAATCAAAGATTTGATCCATAACCCAATCTGGACGAGCGCCTGGCTTATCAATTTTATTGATAACGACGATTGGCTTTAAGCCTTGCGCGAATGCTTTTTGCGTAACGAAACGCGTTTGCGGCATTGGACCTTCTTGAGCATCAACAAGTAATAATACTGAGTCAGCCATCGAAAGTACGCGTTCAACTTCACCACCGAAATCGGCGTGTCCCGGGGTATCTACGATATTGATATGGTAGTCATTCCAAGAAATGGCTGTGTTTTTAGCCAAAATGGTAATACCACGTTCTTTCTCAATGTCGTTTGAGTCCATCACGCGCTCTTCGTTACCGCCGCGTGTTTCTAATGTACCTGATTGCTCAAGTAGTTTGTCAACCAGTGTTGTTTTACCATGGTCAACGTGCGCGATAATCGCTATATTTCTTAACTGTTCGATGCTCATATATTTACTCAGAGAAATTAAATTCTCATTGATCCTGCAAGATCTACGCACTCATCCACGCTTTCGCGAGATGTCCCAGCATAGGATTTAAAAGGGCGCATATTATCCCTCATTAATGACATGGATGAAAGTTTATCCAATATAAATTTCAAAACTTTCTCAATACTTTCACTAAGTATCTGTTTTATATATGACAATTATATGAATTAAATTTCAAATTTTTTTTGAAAAACAGCCTTTTTGGCTATTTTGCTGATCTTTTTGGTACTCTTTTGCATTTAGGTTATGCTATTTCCGAGCGATTAAATTAGCAGCAAATTGTGCCCTGTAAATTTTGCACCAAAAAGGAAAATTTACGCACCAATATAGTGCGTTTGTACATTCCATTTTGATGCAACGATATTTTTTTAATTTATAAACAGCTAGTTATAAAAATGGCACAAAATCAGCTTAGTAAATCCCAAAGCAATTATGCAGCAATAACAAAACCCAATAGTTGGAGGACACATGTCACAATCGGTTTTAGATTTTATTAAAGAAAATGACGTTAAGTTCATTGATTTACGCTTTACTGACACTAAGGGTAAAGAACAACATGTATCTATTCCTCATCACCAAGTTGATGAAGACTTTTTTGAAGACGGTAAAATGTTTGACGGTTCTTCAATTGCAGGCTGGAAAGGCATAAACGAATCAGACATGGTATTAATGCCAGTTGCTGAATCAATCAAACTAGACCCTTTCACTGAAGAATCAACATTAATCGTACGTTGTGACGTAGTAGAGCCTTCAACGCTTCAAGGTTATGAGCGCGACCCACGCTCAGTTGCTAAGCGTGCTGAAGATTACATGCGCTCTACAGGTATTGCAGATACAGTTTTATTTGGCCCTGAGCCAGAGTTTTTCGTATTTGACGACGTAAAATACAAATCAGATATGTCTGGTTCTATGTACAAAATTGATTCTAAGCAAGCTGCTTGGAACTCAGATAAAGAATATGCAGATGGCAACACAGGTCACCGTCCAGGTATTAAAGGCGGTTACTTCCCAGTTGCTCCTGTTGATGACTTCCAAGATTGGCGTTCAGCTACGTGTCTAGTTCTAGAAGAAATGGGCCAAGTAGTAGAAGCACATCACCACGAAGTAGCAACAGCAGGTCAAAACGAGATTGCTACTCGCTTTAATACAATGGTATTAAAAGCGGATGAAATCCAAGAAATGAAATATGTTATCCATAACATGGCTCACTTATACGGTAAAACAGCAACGTTTATGCCTAAACCAGTTGTTGGTGATAACGGTTCTGGTATGCATTGTCACCAGTCACTTGCTAAAGATGGTGTAAACCTTTTTGCTGGTGATAAGTACGGCGGCCTTTCTGAAGATGCGCTTTATTACATTGGCGGTATCATCAAGCATGCTAAAGCAATTAACGCTTTTGCAAATGCCTCTACTAACTCGTACAAACGTTTAGTACCAGGTTTTGAAGCACCAGTTATGCTTGCATACTCTGCACGTAACCGTTCTGCATCAATCCGTATCCCAGTGGTTCCATCTGAAAAAGGTCGTCGTATTGAAGTACGCTTCCCAGATCCAACAGCTAACCCATACCTTGCTTTCTCAGCAATGCTTATGGCTGGCCTTGATGGTATCAAAAACAAGATCCACCCTGGCGATGCTATGGATAAAGATTTATATGACTTACCAGCTGAAGAAGCAGCAGAAATCCCAACTGTTGCAGCATCACTTGACGAAGCACTATCTGCACTCAGCGCAGACCGTGAATTCTTAACTCAAGGTGGCGTATTCACTGATGACTTAATCGATGCTTACATCGAACTTAAATCTAAAGAAGTTGAAAAGCTTAACATGACAACTCACCCAGTTGAGTTTGAAATGTACTACAGCTGTTAATTTAGCTGTATAAAATATGTGTGTTCTCAAGCCCGCTTTGCGGGCTTTTTTAATGGTAAAATTAATCAATCTCCACTAAAGTTAAGTTACCGACAAAAATGCAGGGCTGCAGAGTGAACAACAAGATTTTATTACTATTAATTGCTTTAGGATTAAGCAATTATGGTTACGCTGGTGAAACAAAGATATACGCTTGGAAAGATAAAAATGGCGTATTAGTGTTCTCTGACACCCCTCATAAAGGTGCTAAAGAGGTAAAGCTTACCAGCCAAGATCTTAATATGCCTGCAACAAATACTGACATTTTTGACGAGCAACCCCAGCCCCAACAAGCGGCCTTTAGTATTGCCATTTCCTCACCTGATCATAACCAGACTATTCGTGAAAATACCGGCACTGTTTATGTTACTAGCCGAATAAAACCACGCTTTGAAACTGGTTTTACTATACAACTTTTTATTGATGGCAAAGCACATGGCCCAGCCAGTGACAGTTCAACCTTTGCAATAAGAGATGTAGAACGTGGTGAGCACACACTACAATTAAAGCTTTTGAATAGTAAAAACCAAGTTATTGCTATAAGTGAGCCCTGCATATTTTTTATGCACCGAAAAGGGCTAAACCTAAGTAACTAAATTGGGGCATTACTAAACGTGCAGCAGTGTATTTTACTATATAACTTGCTTGTAAATATTCACGCACTAAAATGGTGCAGCTATGATTAATAATAAAAACTTTAGCCCTGAGCTACTCGATGCTATTTGGCAAAATCAAACAACCGCTATCATGTTGCTTGATAAAAACTTCACCGTTGTCTATGCCAATACCAGTACTAGCGAACTGCTTGGCCTTGGTAACAAGCGCCTATTAGATCAGCCTTTTGATAGTCTTTTTAATTACCATTCAATCGATTTGCAGCGTATAGAACAATACTCATTAGTTGAAGGTGTAGATTGCCAGCAGCACAGAGCTGACGTGGTTTTTAGCGATTCTCGCCATGCAAAAGTAGCCGTAAGTACACGACAAATTAAGTTTGATGGCTCACTTTATATTTTATTTGAGTGGCGCCAAACCGATGACGAAATTAAGCACGACCAAGCGTCTAATCAAATGCATCAATACCAAGCAGCCCGAAATCTAATAAGAGGCTTAGCTCACGAAATTAAAAATCCTTTAGGTGGAATTCGCGGAGCGGCGCAGTTATTGCAGTATGAGGTTGATCAACAAGAAAGAGACCAATGTGCTGAACTTATCATTGAGCAAGCTGACCGATTACGCGAATTAGTTGATAGGCTTTTAGGGCCAAATCAGCTTCCGCAAAAATCGTATGGCAATATACATCAATCACTTGAATCAGTTGCACGACTAAGTACGTTAGATAATTGTTCTAACATTAGCTTGGTTAAGGATTACGACCCAAGCATTCCTGATGTATACATTGATCAAGGTAAAATTCAGCAAGTAGTATTAAACATTGTTCGAAATGCTCAGCAGGCGCTTGTAGATGGCGGTGAAATAACAATAAAAACCCGCATTAATCATCAGCATCGTCGCCCAGGTAAAGCACCTAAAAAAGCCTTGTTGATCCAAATATCTGATAACGGACCAGGTATTGATCCCAGTGTACGTGAAACACTGTTCTACCCTATGATCACCAATAAAGAAGATGGCTCAGGGTTAGGACTCTCAATAGCGCAAACGCTGATAGATCAACATGATGGCTATATAGAATGTGATAGCTGGCCTGGACATACTGAATTTAATATCTATCTGCCCTTTGCAGATTAATGTTTGGAGTTTGCATGAAAACAGTTTGGCTTGTAGATGATGATGCTTCTATTCGATTTGTACTTGAAAAAGCACTAACCCGTGCAGGGTTTAACGCAGAAAGCTTTGCTAATGCGCAAGATGTATTAAGCGCATTAAAGTTTAGTCAACCTACTGTTTTAGTTTCGGACGTACGAATGCCTGGTATGGATGGCATGGCGTTGCTTGAGCTTATAGCAGAGCAAAACCCTGGGCTGCCAGTTATTATAATGACTGCCCACTCAGATTTGGATTCTGCAGTTAATGCATTCCAAAAAGGTGCTTTTGAATACCTAGCTAAGCCGTTTGATTTAAACGAAGCAGTGGCGCTAGTCGAGAGCGCATGCAGAGCAAATTCCACTAAAAAAACTAAGCGAAAGCAAGCTCCACCAAAAAGTGCCCACATTATCGGTGAAGCACCCGCTATGCAAGAAGTGTTTAGAGCGATAGGTAAACTATCGGCCTCTAGCATGAGCGTATTAATAAATGGTGAATCTGGCACAGGTAAAGAACTTGTCGCCAGCGCCCTGCACAACCATAGCCCACGTAAAGAAAATCAATTTATTGCACTTAACATGGCGGCCATTCCAAAAGAGCTTGTTGAGTCAGAGTTATTTGGCCACGAAAAAGGCGCGTTTACGGGTGCCGATAGCGTACGTAAAGGCCGCTTTGAGCAAGCCAATGGCGGTACACTATTTTTAGATGAAATTGGTGATATGCCACTTGATGTGCAAACACGTTTATTACGCGTTCTTGCCGATGGTGAGTTTTATCGCGTTGGTGGCCATCAAAGTATAAAAGTGGACGTACGCATTATTGCAGCTACGCACCAAAACCTTGAAGATTTAGTTAAACAAGGCAAGTTTAGGGATGATTTATTTCATCGTCTTAATGTTGTGCGCCTACGTTTACCCGCTCTTCGAGAGCGTACTGAAGATATAGAAAGCTTATCGCAACACTTTTTACATAAAAGCGCTAAAGAGCTACAAGTAGAAAGCAAAGTACTCAGCCCTAAAGCAACTGAGCAATTACGCTTATTTAATTGGCCAGGCAATGTACGCCAATTAGAAAATACGTGTCGCTGGCTGACAGTTATGGCACCGGGTGAGCTTGTAAGCGAGCAAGATTTACCGCCGGAGATTCTGGATGCTTCACCAACCCAAGAAGAAGGTGATTGGCTCGATGCATTCCAGCAATGGCTTAATCAAGAGCTGAAAAAAGGCAAAGAAAATATTTGGCCTGACATTCAAGCTCAACTAGAAACTCGCTTAATAAAAACAGCCCTGGCTAATTGTTCTGGTCATAAGCAAGATGCTGCTATAAAAATTGGTTGGGGACGCAACACGTTGACCCGAAAATTAAAAGAGCGCAATATTAGCTGATTAAACGCTTTTAACACATTTGGTTATTGATGAAGCTAATCGAACATATTCCATTATTCAAACAAATGGAAATTATAAACAGGCTGCACTTTTTTAAAGAATTTACGCTCAGCGAGCGCCAAGTCTTATTGGAGTCGTTCGGCCTGTTATATTTAGTAAGTCAGCATCAATTTTTATTTAAGCAATACGATAACGACAAGCGCTTGTACATTGTACTTAGCGGCGCATTATTAGTATTTAAGCATAACCATTTACTAGAACTTGGCACTATAGAGCCCGGTGAATTTATAGGTGAAGGTGCCTTTATAAATAACCGAGAGCGCAGCACCAGTGCTCGCGCTAAAACCGACACCATAGTACTTGCCATTACCCCTGAAGCACTCACCCGCTTACCTAATGTTATCCGCGAAAAAATTAAAGACCGAATTATTGAAGGTATGAGCTTGCGCATTGCCAGATTAAGCGAGCATATAGAAACTCACGGTTAGTTCAGTCCATATAAATAATTTGTAGTGAGCAATCAAGCCAGCTGGGGTTATTAACGTGAGCTGTAAACCTGTAAGTATCGGATGGTTTGGCGCCAAAGGGCGTATTTATAAGTGGTTGTGAGTGACTGTATGTTTGCGAATAATTTTTGTAATAAATGACAACGTAACCGTATAAAAACTCCCAGCCTAACCTTATAACAGCGCCACTGGGTAAGCTAAAGTCAGCATATTTATCTGTAAATGTGACAAGTAAATCATTGTACTTCTCTTCGCTGCATTGGGTTGTTCGTAACTTTTTAGGCATAACAAAGGTAGTACCCGCTGCTATATTCTTTAAATAAAAGCCTATATTGCCATCACCATAAAAGTGATTTGAACGAGTCGTGTAGTTAACTTGTGGCTTGTAACCTAGCTCTTGCATTATAGCCGCAAGTTGCTCAGTTTCTTTAGGATAAATCTTATCACTTGATAAGAGTAATGTGGCTTCACCAAAATCAGGTGGGATTGCCAGCTCTACATATTCATAAGGGAGCGATTGTACTTTTAGCGCAGCATCGAGCTGGTTGCGCTGTTCATCTTGCAAGTTTTCACTAAATACATACACGGTAGGTTGTTGGCACGCAGCTAATAGTAATGCCAACACACATATTAAAATTCCACTTTTCATAGTTACCCCTTTTTGATTACAATTGTAGTCTATTAAAGGTAACTATTTATCGCAATTTAATTTGTTTGGCTATCTAACCAAGCATCAACACTTTTGCGAGTATATAAAACTTCTTTAAACAAACGATGGCGTTCAAATTCAAGTTTTGTTTTTCTCGTGGCATCACCACTAACTAAACGGCTATGGGTATCATTGAATTTTGAAATTACAGAAAAACCGCGCTCATCTTGATCAGCTTGCTTTTTTACAGAATTAGCAAGGTGCTCTCTAACATCGTCAGCAGTTAACATACCTGAATTATCTAATCCCATTAGCTCTTTTTTCATTGCTAATCTTACGCCCATTTCCTACTCCATTTAATGAAAAATATTTATTCCGCCAAAGTTTTAGCAATTAGCAGGCCATACGTAAAATTAACTGCTGCAAAGATTACTCTTCAATTGCTTCAGTTTTTTTAAAGACAGATAAAATACATAAAAACTTTCGTCCTTATTTCCCTATTACAATTAGCTAAAGTTACTTGCTTTGGTGCAAAAATAGCTGCAAGCCTTTATACTACAGCTTGTGCGTTACCCCACCGAGAGCAAATATGAACGAAGAATACATAGAAATAGAATTAGAAGAAGAGCCGATTGAGCTCTGTAAATTATTAAAAGTACTAAACTTAGTTGAAGGTGGCGGCCAAGCTAAAAACCTAATTACTGAAGGCTATGTGGGTGTTAACCATGAAATTTGTACAATTAAACGGAAAAAATTATACAGTGGTGATGTACTAGAGTTTGATGGTGAGTTTTTTAAACTCTCACTAAGTAAAGATGCAATCCCTGCAGAAAAACCTGCGGTACAAACTCAAGCAGAGTCAAAGCAAGCTGCACCACAACCAACAAATCAACCAGCTAAAAGTAAGCGTAAGCGAACTAAAAAACCAAAAGTAGATGATAAAACAGGTCGTCGTCCTATTTCATTTGGTTAAGCATTTAAAAGCACTCTTTTTATATAAAAAGGCGAACTTGTATAGTTGGCCTTTTTACTCTTTAATAACCTCGTTAATAATAATAAAAACAAGGTTATAAAATGTCTGTAAACACACCTAAAAATTGGTTTAAACCCGTTGTATGGGCGGCACTCGTATGGAATTTACTTGGCGTTATTGCATTTGCTATGCACATGATGATGACACCCGAAATGATAGGTAAACTTCCGTTAGATCAACAAGTTGCCTACTCTGACACCCCTCTTTGGTCAACCATTGCATTTGCTGTAGCTGTATTTGGAAGCACTTTGGGTTGTCTGTTTTTACTTGCTAAAAACGCGCTGGCAACACCTACTTTTGCGCTATCGCTCGGCGCTATTTTAATTCAGCAATATTATAATTTTGTGGTCATAAATAGTATTGAGCTACTTGGCGCAAGTGCGGTATTTATGCCTATTTTTGTAATCATTATTGCCATCGCTTTACTTTGCTTGAGTATTAAAGGTAAGCAACAAGGTTGGTTACAGTAATTAATAAGGGTCGAAATAACTTTTGACCCTATCTCTTCTTTTAAATCATCTCTTGAAATTAAATTTTTCAGCATCATCTCTATTATAATAACTGTATAAAATTCGTTCTCTAAACGCGATTTTTTACACTGGTATGTACTTTGCAACTCGAACACTACAGAGGTCACTCTTCAAAACATTTTTATAATTCATAAAGGGGCAAATAATGAATAATAGTTTCGATACCCAACATCAGCTCACAATAAATGGTGAGCAATATCATATTCATTCTCTAAAAGGACTTGGCGACAAAGCGAAACGATTGCCCTTTTCCTTAAAAGTACTACTTGAAAACCTTCTTCGTAACGAAGATGGCGTAAATATAAAAGAACAAGACATTCAAGCCCTTCTTAGTTGGGATCCTCAAGCAAAGCCTGCATCTGAAGTTGCCTTTACTCCCGCCCGTGTTGTTATGCAAGATTTTACCGGCGTACCCGCTATTGTAGATTTAGCCGCGATGCGTGACGCAATGGAAAAGCTAGGTGGAGATCCTGCAAAAATAAACCCGTTATCGCCTGCTGAACTTGTGATTGACCATTCGGTACAAGTAGATGGCTACGGAGACGATGGTGCATTTGATTTAAATGCAAAACTTGAGTACGACCGAAATAAAGAACGTTACGAATTTTTACGTTGGGGGCAAACCGCTTTTGATAATTTAAAAGTAGTGCCACCAGCAACCGGCATTGTTCACCAAGTAAACCTAGAATACTTAGCGCGCGTTGTTTTTAATGAAGAGCGCGACGGCAAAAAATTTGCTTACCCAGATACGCTTGTAGGGACTGACTCTCACACCACCATGATTAATGGCTTAGGTGTGCTTGGTTGGGGTGTAGGCGGCATTGAAGCCGAAGCAGCCATGCTTGGTCAGCCAATCAGCTTACTCATTCCACAAGTAGTAGGTATGAAGCTAAGCGGACGTTTACCTGAAGGTACTACCGCAACCGATTTAGTGTTAACAGTAACCGAAATACTGCGTAATCATGGCGTAGTGGGTAAATTTGTAGAATTTTATGGTGACGGCCTTGCCGACCTACCACTTGCCGATAGAGCAACCATAGCCAATATGGCACCAGAATACGGCGCTACGTGTGGTATTTTCCCAATTGATGATGAGACCATTAACTACCTTCGTTTAACAAACCGCGACGAAAAACACTTAAAAGTAATTGAAGATTACGCTAAGCATCAAGGCTTATGGCGTAACGATGGCGACGAAGCCAACTATACCGATACACTTGAGCTTAAATTAGATGACGTTGTACCAAGCCTTGCAGGCCCTAAACGTCCACAAGATAGAATTGCCTTAAACGAAGCTGGCAAAGTTATTGGCGATCATTTAAAAGGCTTCCAAGACGAACGTATGGCTCGTCGTGATAAAAGCGATGAAGAACAAGCTCGCATTGAAAGTGAAGGCCCAGCAACAAATCCAGACGAACCAGTTAACGAAGCGCAGTTTATGGGTGCAGCTAAGGTTAAATTTAAAGGCCAAGAGTTTGAGCTAAACGATGGCGCTTGTGTTATTGCCGCAATTACCAGCTGTACCAACACCTCTAATCCAAGTGTTATTTTAGCTGCTGGTTTGGTTGCTAAAAAAGCGAAACAGTTAGGCATTAATGTAAAACCTTGGGTTAAAACATCACTTGCTCCAGGCTCAAAAGTAGTTACCGACTACCTAGAAAAAGCAGGCCTGATGGATGACCTAGAAAGCCTAGGCTTTAACTTAGTTGGCTACGGCTGTACTACGTGTATTGGTAATTCAGGGCCACTTGCAAGTGAAATATCAGACGCGATTCAAAAACATAAATTAGTAGTGAGCTCTATTTTATCGGGTAACCGTAACTTTGAAGGGCGTATTCACCAAGATGTTAAAATGAACTTTTTAGCCTCTCCTCCGCTTGTTGTAGCTTATGCCATTGCAGGTAGAACCGATATTGACGTATACAACGAACCCCTTGCTCAAGATGCTAACGGTAACGATATTTACCTTAAAAACATTTGGCCAAGTGTTAAAGAAGTAAGTGACTTAGTTAAAGAAACCGTAACTAAAGAAATGTTTGAAAAAAGCTACGCTAACGTTTACGAAGGCGATAGCCGTTGGCAGCAAATTAAAATACCGGATGGCAAACTTTACGATTGGGATGATGCATCTACCTACATTAAAAAAGCACCCTTTTTTGATGGTATGAAAGTAGAACCACCGGGCATTCCTTCTATCGAAGGTGCACGTTGTTTAGCTAAACTTGGGGATTCAGTAACCACTGACCATATTTCTCCAGCGGGTGCTATTAAAGCAGAAGCGCCAGCAGGTTTATACTTGCAAGAGAAAGGTGTAGATAAAGCGCAATTTAACTCGTACGGCTCACGCCGTGGTAATCACGAAGTAATGATGCGTGGAACATTCGCTAATGTGCGTCTTAAAAACTTACTAGCTCCTGGTACTGAAGGTGGCGTAACACGTACTCAGCCTGGCGATACGCTAGAGAGTATTTATGATGCAGCAATGGAGTATCAAAAAAATAATACTCCACTCATTATTTTAGCGGGCAAAGAATATGGCACGGGTTCATCTCGTGACTGGGCTGCTAAAGGCTCACTTTTATTAGGCGTTAAAGCCGTTGTAGCACAAAGCTACGAACGTATTCATCGCTCTAACTTAATTGGTATGGGTGTACTACCTCTGCAATTTAAAGAAGGTGAAAGCTACGAGTCACACGGGTTAACAGGGCAAGAACAATTTGATATTGATGGCCTGTACGATAAAACCGATGAAGTCACCGTTATTGCTACAAATGCCGAAGGTAAAAAAGTAACCTTGAGTGCAGACGTACGTATTGATACCCCTAAAGAGTGGGATTACTACAAACACGGCGGCATTTTACAATATGTACTGCGTAATATGCTCGACTAACAAAAACAGTAGTTAATACATCTAAAAGCCCAGTTTAGTAATAAGGTGGGCTTTTTTATATTTGCTGTTTGTTGTCTTAAATCAATGCTAAGCATTTAAAGCGTGCCTACAATAAGCTTACTCTTAGTGAGGTAACTATGTCGCAAATAATGATAATTAGGCTGCTTAAAACATCAATAGTGCTTGGGTTGTGCCTTATCGTGACTGGCCATACGTTAATTGTGTCGAACTACTTTACCGTCGAGCATGGTATTAAAGGAATAATTATAGCGGCGGCATGCATTGCTGTAGGCGTGCTGCTGTCGCTTCCCACTAAAATATATTTAACAGTATTATTGATGGAAGCCGAAAACGTTATTTAAAAAACCATAAAAGCACTCACTCTAAATAATTAAAGTGCACTTAAATTATTAATTTCTTTATTACGTTTTTCTAGTTTGTCTTTTACGTTTTCGGCGTCATTAAATAGCTTTTTAACCGAATCTGGGTTCAAAATACTGATCCCCTCTGGTGCAGCCGACGTTGTGTTTGGAGTTGAAGAGGTATTTAAAATAGACGTGTCTTCTGCAGCAATAACAGTAATATCTTTAGGATCGAGTTTTACTTCAATACTTTTTGCATGTGGGTTAGGTGTATCAGAAAAGTGCCATTGGCCTGTTTCGTCTTGCCACTTAAAAATTTTACCACTTGAGGTAGCATTTGCAGCAATTGGTTCATCAGAAATACTGCTCGCAATTTTATCGCCAGCTTGCTTAACGCCCAACACTGCTTGGTCCAAAGTATTGCTAGATAGCGCGACCATTTTTTCTTTAATTTGCTGAGATTCACTGCTAATTGATGATGCAGAAAGCCATGTTTGACCATCGGGCTTTTTTAAATAAAACAAAGAGATGACTGCAATAGCCATGATTGATATAGCTAAGTAGGTAAAGTATTTCATAGCGTTCCTGCTTTAATTAATCCTTTAATGTCTTGAGTCTAATAAAAAATACTTAATTAGGCAATTTTTTGTACCCGAATAAAAGAAAATAAAAACGCAGCCGAAGCTGCGTTTTTATTTGCGATTTAACTACATCGTAGTGACGTTAAATACCGTCACCATCCATGTGTAGTCCACATTCTCGGTTTAAACCAAAAAAGCGAGTTTCTTCCTCTGTCATTCCTGGTTCTAACTTACGTGTTGTATGTACGTCACCCATCGACACATAACCTTGTTCCCATAATGGGTGGTAAGGTAAATCATGCTTAGTCAGGTACTGATACACGTCGCGGTTAGACCATTCAATAATCGGGTACACTTTAACGGTACCACGGCTTATTTCTACAAACTGTTTATCAGCACGTGTAGATGATTGATCGCGACGCAAACCACTAAACCACGTGCCCGCTTCTATCTCTTTAAGTGCGCGGGTCATCGGCTCAACTTTATTAAGCTGGTTATATTGCTTAATGCCGTCCTCGCCTTGCTCCCACAACTTGCCAAACTTAGCTTCTTGCCATGCTGGGCTTAGCTGCGCTCTATACACCTTTAAGTTAAGTGATAAACGCTCACTCATTTGTTCAATAAACTGATACGTTTCAGGAAATAAATAGCCTGTATCGGTTAATACAACGGGAATATCTGGACGTTGTGAGGTCATTAAATGCAGCATTACTGCTGCTTGAATACCAAAGCTAGATGATAAAAAAGCCGTATTAGGCAAGTTATCAAGCGCCCATGCAACACGCTGTTCTGCGCTCATATTCGCTAGCAAACCATTAGCATCAGCTAACATAGCCGCTTGGCTTTGTTTATCTAGCTGTAAAATGTTTTTAAATTCACTCATGGTAAATTCCAAACCTCACCAGCGCTTTGGCGCTGGTATTTAATTAAGCGTGAAAATCGGTTACTGATACTTTTACTTCAGCAACTATGCCTTTGCGTATAACAAAGTCACCAAAACACTCACCATCGTTACGCTCTTTTGCCCATTGCCCAATGAGCTTATCGAATGCTTCTAGGTAAACGTCTTCGCCTACGTTCTCAAGGTACAATTTAGGAATACGTGTGCCTTCTAAATTACCACCTAGGTAAACGTTGTACTTACCTGGGCCTTTACCCACTAAACCAGCTTCTGCAAGCATTGCGCGGCCACAACCGTTAGGGCAACCTACAACGCGCATAATAATGCTGTCATCTGGTATACCGTGCTTAGCAAGTAATGCTTCAGTTTTTTCTACTAGGCTTGGTAAGTAACGCTCTGCTTCGGCCATTGCAAGTGGGCACGTTGG
The DNA here is from genome assembly GCF_014163745.1 of Pseudoalteromonas sp. SR44-2. NCBI lineage: Bacteria > Pseudomonadati > Pseudomonadota > Gammaproteobacteria > Alteromonadales > Pseudoalteromonadaceae > Pseudoalteromonas > Pseudoalteromonas sp. SR44-2. The sequence continues at coordinate 95,924 of NZ_JACJDW010000013.1, forward strand.
CAGTGAAACACACGCCATAGAATTTTTACGCTGCTGCGAATCTTTGTCGTCAATCAGGCCGTGGCTACGTGCAATTTCTTCAATCACGGCTTTTTGATCTGCAGGTACGCCAGCAATAATTAGGTTTTGGTTTGCCGTCATACGCATGTCACCTTGGTGAACTTCTGCGATTTTACGACAACCAGTTTTAAGCGGCTTGCCTGGGTAGTCTAAAATACGACCACTTTGAATAAATAGCGTTAAGTGGTGCTTACCATCAATGCCTTCAACCCAACCAATACGATCGCCACGGTGAGTAAACTCAAACGGGCGGCTTGGTGCAAATGTAACGCCTGAGCGTTTTTCTACTTCTGCTTTAAATACATCAACGCCAACACGATCTAATGTGTATTTAGTTTTTGCATTTTTACGGTTTGAACGATTACCCCAATCGCGCTGCACAGATACAACATGCTCTGCAATTTTTAAGGTATCTTCGAGCGTAATAAAGCCAAAGTCATCAGCCTTACGCGGATACGTAGCCGTATCACCGTGAGTCATGGCAAGGCCACCACCAACAAGTACGTTAAAGCCAACAAGCTTGCCGTTATCAGCAATTGCCACAAAGTTTAAGTCATTCGCATGCACATCAACTTCGTTATTAGGCGGGATGGTTACCGTTGTTTTAAATTTACGCGGTAAGTAGTTAGATCCTAAAATTGGCTCTTCTGTGGTTTCTGCCTTTTCGCCATTTAGCCAAATTTCAGCATACGCTTTCGTTTTTGGTAATAAATGTTCAGAAATTTTTGCAGCCCAGTCGTAAGCTTCTTGGTGTAACTCAGACTCAACAGGGTTAGTAGTACAAAGCACGTTACGGTTAACGTCACCCGCTGTAGCAATAGAGTCTATACCTACGCTGTTAAGCATTTGGTGCATGCCTTTAATATTCGGCTTTAATACACCATGAAACTGAAACGTTTGACGCGTAGTTAGACGAATGCTGCCGTAGCTTGTTTTTTCATCAGCAAACTTATCAATTGCTAACCACTGCTCTGGCTTAATAATACCGCCAGGCATACGTGCACGTAACATTACATTATGTAGCGGCTCTAGCTTTTGCTTAGCGCGCTCACCACGTATATCGCGGTCATCTTGTTGGTACATGCCATGAAAACGTATTAACTGAAAGTTATCGGCAGTAAAACCACCGGTAATTTCGTCTTTTAAATCTTGCTCTATGGTGCCACGTAAAAAGTTACTTTCTCTTTTCAAACGTTCGTTATCAGAAAGTTTTACGTTTTTATCTTGTTCGCTCATTTTAAATCCTAAATTTGTTACAGTGACGGCTGCTAGCTGTTAAATAAAATAAGAAACGTGATTAATACACGTCTTTCTGATAGCGGTTTGCGCTACGCAAATCTTTTAAATATTGCTCTGCGTCTTCATTGCTCTTGCCTGTGTTTTCTTTAACGATATCAACCAAGGCGTTGTGTACATCTTTTGCCATGCGATTTGCATCGCCACAAATATAAAAGTGAGCGCCGGCTTCTAACCACTCAAACACGTCTTTACTGTTACTGCGTAATTTGTCTTGTACGTATACTTTTTCTGCTTGATCGCGGCTAAATGCAACATCTACTTTGTTAAGTAAACCCGATTTTAAATAACCCTGTATTTCTACTTGGTATAAAAAGTCTTGAGTGAAATGTGGGTTACCAAAGAACAACCAGTTTTTGCCTTGTGCTTCACGTGAATCACGCTCTTGTAAAAATGCACGGAACGGCGCAATCCCCGTACCTGGGCCTACCATGATCACAGGTGTATCATCGTTAGTTGGTAGGCGGAAATTGTCGTTGTGTTCGCTAAATACTTTAACTTTACAACCTTCCTCTGCACGACGAGTTAAGTAACCAGTACAGCCACCTAAATGCTCGCTATCAAATGCATCAAACTGTACTAGACCTAGTGTTAAATGTACTTCATCTTCAACCTCAGCTTGACTAGATGCAATTGAGTACAAACGAGCTTGTAGTTTACGTAGGCAATCTACTAATGTTTGCGCATCAATTTTTGCTGGATTTTGGCGAATCACATCAAATATTTGGCGAGGTTCAATATACGCACGCATTGCCGCTTTATCTTCTACAAGCTTTAATAATTCAGGCGTACCTGTTGCTGTTGCGTATTTTTCTACAAAACCTGGGTACGACTGAGTCAGCTCTAGTTTTTCAATAAGTGCATCGCGTACGCTTAGCTCTTCATCACCTACTTTTACAATGCTTGTTGCATCTATTTGAGTAAGTGTAAGTACTTCATCAACTAATACATCGTCATTTAAAAAGTACACACCTAATGAATCACCTGGCGTGTAAGTAATGTCAGAACCTTCAAGCGAAATTTCAACGTGGCGTACATCTTTAGTCGAGTCGCGACCGGTAATTTTTTGAACAGTTAATAGCTCTGCTTCAAATGGATTTTGTTTTGTATATTGGCTTGCTGCAGCGGTTGGAGCACCAAATGGCATTGATACAACTTGACCACCAGCGGCCTCTTGCTGCGCTTTTAAATCAGGTTCAAATGCATCAACTGCACCGGCGATCCACGTAGCGGCTTCATCTTCGTAATCTACATCTAAATCAGCACGTTGATAGATAGTTTGTGCACCGAGTTTATTTAAACGCTCTTCAAAATCTTTTGCTGTCTGGCAGAAAAACTCATAGCTAGAATCTCCTAAGCCAATAACCGCTATTTTCACATCGTCTAGTTTTGGCGCTTTTTTAGTGGCTAAAAATTCGTGGAGTGTTTCTGCGTCTTCTGGTGGCTCACCTTCGCCGTAAGTAGATACAACGATAGTTAAAAACTTTTCTTTTTTCAGGGCTGTTGGTTTGTAATCTGACATGCTCACAAGCTTAACTGCTAAGCCTCGCGACTCAGCCTGCTCTTTCATTTTGGTAGCTACACCTTTTGCGTTACCTGTTTGCGAACCATATAAAATAGTTAGCGCTGCTGCATCACCCGCAGCCGGTACGCCTGCTGTAGGAGCACCTAACGCAGCCGAATTAGCATTTGCAGCTAAGTAACCACTTACCCATGCTTGTTGAATTGGATTAAGTTCAGCCACTAAAGCTTGCAGCTTTTGTACTTGATCTTGCGATAGCGGGCTTGCCGCAGCATTTAGTTGACCTAACAACATGAATCGATTCCCCATAACCCTGAAAATTAAACACAACACACTTTGTGTATTGTTAAAAATGAGTTTTACCTCATCCAGAGCGTATCTGTTGAGGTTTTCTAAGTTAGTAGGATAACGGGCTCAGCATAGATAAAAAAAGAATAGAATCTGCTTTGATATTCCATTTAGTTATTAATTTATAAAAATACCTTCAAAAACAGATTAAAGACTTATTATTGCCTTTTACCGCACTTTAAATTAACAATTTTGTAACCTAACTAATGTAGGGTATATTCTTCATTCAAAATAAAAATAGGAACAACTATGTTACACGGGAAATATAAAAATAAACTACTTAGTACCGCTTTGTTACTTGGCTCATTACCTGTAATGGCCAATGTAGCTAATGGCGGATTTGAACAATGGTCAGGTAATACACCTAGCTCTTGGAGCACTATTGATAGCGGAATCAGCTTAACGCGCTCAACTAGTACAGTTAAAAGCGGTAGTAGCTCTGCTGCTGTCAATGTAACAACAGGATCGCAAAGTAACACTGATTTACTACAACAGGTTGCTGTAGAAGCTGGTAAAACCTATAACTTTTCGGCTGATGTTTACCACACCGAAGGTAAAATTAAAGCGCGCTTATATGTAGATGGCTATCAAGGCTATTCAAATCAAGCACAAACTAACCAATGGCAAACAATTAGCCATAGCTATACAGCAAGCAGTGATAAAACAATTAGTGTTGGGCTTAGGTTTTACGATGTAAGTGGATTTGATGGCAGCGAAACCGTATACGTAGATAGCTTTTTACCAAATACTGATGGCAACGCATCAACAAGTTGCACCGACAATAGCCTTACCTTAACGCTTAACACCGATAATTACGGTAGCGAAACTAGCTGGGCCGTTAATAACAATCAAGGTAGCGCTGTTGCTAACGGCAGTGGTTACGCATCAAACACTCAGTATGATGAGCAAATATGCCTAACTGATGGTACTTACACACTTGTTATTAGCGACAGCTACGGCGATGGCATGTGTTGTTCAACAGGTAATGGCAGTTATGCGCTTAAGCAAGGCTCTACCACACTTGCTAGCGGTGCAAGTTTTAACAATACAGACAGCACGGCATTTACTTTAGGTAGTGGCTCTGGTGATGGCGGCGGGACCAACCCAACACCCACTGGCTACTATGTTACTGCTCAAGGGTTATCAGGTTATGCACTAAAAACTGAGCTTTATAATATTATTAAAGATCATAATGCACAGGGTTACTCAGCTATTTGGAATTTTTACGACTCATCTGCACGTGATAAATACTTTGAAAACGATAACAGCATTTTAGATATGTATAGCGAGAAACCAAACGGCTCAGATAGCTACAATTATACTGCAGTGAGCGACCAATGTGGTAACTATAGTGGAGAAGGCGGCTGTTACAACCGTGAGCATTCATTTCCTAAAAGCTGGTTTGGCGGCACTATTGAGCCAATGAACTCAGATGTGCATCATATTTACGCAACCGACGGTTATGTAAACTCAAAACGTAGTAACTTCCCATTTGGTGAAGTAGCAAGCGCTTCATTTACATCAACCAACGGTAGTAAATTAGGCTCTGCCGCAAGTTCATTAAATTACTCAGGTACTGTATTTGAGCCAATTGACGAATTTAAAGGTGACTTTGCTCGCGCTTATTTTTACATGGCAACGCGCTACGAAAATGTAATAGGCACTTGGCAAACCAAAACGACCTCAAGTAATGCAGTGCTTAATGGTTCAAGCAACCAAGTGTTTGAAAGCTGGGTAGTAGCCATGCTGCTTAACTGGCATAACAGTGATCCTGTAAGCCAAATGGAAATTGACCGTAACCAAGCAGCCTTTGAATTTCAAGGTAATCGTAACCCGTATATCGACCATCCTGAATTTGTAGAAATGATTTGGTAAAAGTTAGCAGTTAAAACATAAGCCTTTGCAATTGCAGAGGCTTTATCTTTTAGTGTGTGATATTTTTTAAAAATATGATGATTTAAGCTAATTATAAGAAACAGTTGCGATAAGTGACTTTTCAGCTCTGTTTTTCATTAACGCTAAAAGTGAATGATGGAAATCTTGAAATATCATCTCTCCCCATATTCGTGAATAAATACCAAAATTTGTATTGTCTTGCACGGTCGTTTTTAAAGTTAAAATGGTATTGCCGCTTTTATCTTCACTTAGCTGATAACCACCGTAAAGTGGAGAAAAGTATTCACCGCCTAGTTTTACATGTTTATCGAGTGCGTCATCGGGAATAGCATCTGGGTCTATGTCAAATCTATAAAGCATCTGTTTATTTGGTTGCCAATCCGTAATAACTTCTTTAAATATAACCCCTTTTTGCCAAGTACTTGTGCGAACAGCGCCTATACCGCTTGCATTCATACTTGCCTTTAATGGCTTTGGTACACCAATTAATTGAGTGAGTGAAAAAGGCACTTCCTGTGGTTTTATATCACTCACATTAGCTAACTGTTGCCACACAACATTGATGGGCGCGTTAATAGTTATTGAATTTGTTACTTCGTATGTTTTTGATAAATTTAAAAAATTAACTTCAATAGGTGAGAGCAATATAGGTAACAACGCGATTGATAATAAAGAACTATTCGCTTTTTTTATTTCACGCTTTCTAACAAAACCCGCAAGTAATCCACCAATGCTGGCAAAAAACATAAAAGCAGGCAAAGCCATAGCCACACAAATACTGCCTTCAAGTAAAGTAATTACACTTACAAATAAAAAAACAAAAATAGGCTGCCAAGCAATCGTGACCATTTGCCTTTTAGTTAATGTTTTTGATTCATTGTACTCAAAGTGAACACGAATATAACCAATTGCAACGGGCACTAAAAACATAAATGATATAGAGACTAGGCTACTTAAATTATAAGTATCAAGTAGGTCTATAAACAGCCGCATAAATATGCCGTAAAGCGTACCAAGTAAAATACCAATTGATTTAGGGGAGTTGAGTTGCATGTCTATTCTTTATTGTTATTAACAATCAGAAAGTAACAGAAGTATTATTCCACCACAAATAAAACAATATTAACGACTCCTGCAAGCAAATAGCTTGAAATAAAACGGCTTTCACAGCCACTAAGACTAAAGGATAATAACCTGCCGTTAACACTATACTATTAGGTAAATAGTGCTCCGCATCGTTAATGACAAACTCAAGAGATTGATTTATAACAACTTTTAATCACCTTCTGTAATTTAATAATTTTTAGTGTAGAGCAGTTTTTTAAATTAACTGTATTAAAAACAACCATGCACGACCTTTTGCCTATACATAGCAGCCTAAAAGCTGATCTACCCTGCATGTTCAATATTCATTTGCTTTAACAAAAGCCGTATTTATTTGATTAAGCAACAATGTTGCAGGAGAACGCATGCAAACTACACCACCCGGTGATGCACCATCAAACACGCACAAGAATGCTCAAAGCTACGAGCAGCTTCACAAACCGAGTTCAGAGTTTAATACTCGCGACGAGTATCTCGAACATGAATTACAAATTATGCAGCCTAAGCGCTGGCGTCCTAATTTACCGTTTAGAGATTACCGATTTGAATTTGAAGACACCATTCCTGCAATGGCGGGCACTATTGGTAAAGTCGTTATGGTGGGTGCTATTGCGGCAACATTTGCAGCACCTCTTGGTTTAAGCGATGCGTTTGTTTTAGAAAATGTGCGCTACGAATTACTCATTGTTTCTATTTTTATCATCTTATTCTCAGGCTTTATTTTACCAACAGCTAACTTAGCTGGTACTCATGGCCCTCTTATACCGTTAATTCCTATTGTAGTTGCAGCTGGCGGCCACCCTATGGCGTTTGGCTTACTCATTGGTGCCTTTGGTTTTATTTTGGCCATTACCAAGGGAGGAAGTATGCTCGCGCGCCTAACCAGTAAAGGTGTATGTGGCGGGCTACTCATTTATTTAGGCTTTATTGGTACTATTTCGCAAGTTAAAAAGCTGTTTGCTTGGGCTGAAGCTATTGATATGGCACATATTGCGTTTATTGTTATTTTAGCCACCATTTTATTGTATGCGTTACTTGAGCATTTTAAAAAGCGCTGGCTAGCTGTGCCGCTTAGTTGCCTTATTGGCGGTGTGGTTGCATTTGCACTCGGTGCCCCATTTGAATTTAATACCGCACCGGGCTTACCAAATATGAACCCAGCTTATTGGTGGGGCGAAAACACGGGCTGGATGCTTGGCCTACCAACGCTTGAAAGCTTTGTGGTTGTACTCCCATTTGCAGTGCTCGCCGTTGCTATGTGGTCACCTGATTTTTTAGGCCATCAAGTATTTCAAAAAATAAGCTATCCGCAACGCACTGAAAAAGTACAAATGAATATCGACGACACCATGCTAAGTGCATCGGTTAGACAAACATTTGGCTCACTTGCCGGTGGTGCTAACTTTACCTCATCGTGGGGAACCTACATTGTACCTGCTGCTATTGCTAAACGCCCTATTCCGGCTGGCGCCATTTTAACAGCCGTATTTTGTATTATTGCTGGCTTATGGGGTTACCCAATGGATTTAGCCATTTGGCAACCTGTGCTTTGTGTAGCGCTTATTGTAGGTGTGTTTATTCCGCTACTTGAAGCTGGCATGGAAATGACGCGCGAAGGCAAAACAACGCAATCAGCCGCTATTGTGGTATTTGCCTCAACCTTAGTTAATCCGGCTTTTGGTTGGTCGCTTACTATGTTACTTGATAACTTAGGGCTTATTGGCTGTAAAGAACGTAGCGCTGAGCTAACTAAAATGAGCCGTTGGGTGATTCCACTTATTATGTTTGTGCTACTTACCACTGTAATGGCAATTGTAGGTATGTTACCTGGTATACCTGCGTTAATGGCTGACTTTAGACATTAAGCCTTAGGTACTGAACCTAATATTTACCCACAAAAAAGCACGGCAATTGCCGTGCTTTTCAATACGTGAATTTACTATATACAAGTTAAACAATTACTGCCAAGGGCGCTCAGCTGCTAGTTGCTTTTCAAATGCATCAATCTGTGGGTTTAGTGTTTCGGTTACACCAATAAAATCTAAGCCACTTAATAGGCGCTCTTTTACGTCTTTACGAATATCAAAACTAATTGGTGCAAACTTACTGCTTGTTAGTGTTTGATTTTCAAGGTCGATTTCAATGTTAATATCGTCGTGCTGCTCGCTAAGTACAAACAATTGCTCAAGCGTGTCGGCAGGTAACGCTATGGCTAACATTTGGTTGTTACCACAGTTATTAAAGAAAATATCTGCAAAGCTTTCAGCTAAAATAACTTCAAAGCCATATTGCTTCAGCGCCCATGGCGCGTGCTCACGAGATGAGCCACAACCAAAGTTGTCGCGCGTTAATAATATTTGCGCGCCTTGGTAGCATGGGCGATTTAAAATAAAGTCAGGGTTTGGCTCACCGTTATCTAGGTAACGCCAATCATAAAACAAGGCAGCATCAAAACCTTCGCGGCTAGTTGATGTTAAAAACTGCTTAGGAATAATTTGGTCAGTATCTACATTGTTTTTATCAAGTGGAGCCATTAAGCCACTAAAAAATACGCTCATTATGCTTCTCCTCTAATATCAACAAAGTGACCATGTATTGCAGCGGCTGCAGCCATTGCAGGGCTAACTAAATGGGTACGACCGCCACGACCTTGACGACCTTCAAAGTTACGATTAGAAGTAGATGCACAACGCTTGCCTGCTTCTAGGCGGTCATCGTTCATCGCTAAACACATAGAACAACCTGGTTCTCGCCATTCAAAGCCTGCGGCTTTAAAAATATCGGCTAAGCCTTCGTCTTCAGCTTGTTTTTTAACTAAGCCAGAGCCCGGTACAATTAACGCCTCTATGCCAGCAACAACATGTTTGCCTTCAACAATTTTTGCAGCGGCACGTAAATCTTCAATACGGCTATTTGTACATGAGCCAATAAATACCGTGTCTACTTTTGCGCTTGATAATTTATCGCCCGCTTTTAAGCCCATGTATTTAAGTGCGCTGCGAATGGCATCGGCTTTAATTAAATCTGGCTCTTTATCTGGATCGGGTATGTACTCATCAACACCAATTACTTGCTCTGGGCTTGTGCCCCAGGTAATTTGTGGCTGAATGTCGTCAGCATTTAGCTCAACAACTAAATCAAAGTGTGCGCCTTCGTCTGTTTTTAAGGTTTCCCAATATTCAACGGCTGCATCAAAATCTGCGCCTTTAGGTGCAAACGGACGACCTTTTAAATAATCATAAGTAATTTGGTCAGATGCAATTAAACCCGCTTTTGCACCCATTTCTATGCTCATATTACATAGCGTCATACGGGCTTCCATTGAAAGCGCTTCAATGCCTGCACCACAAAACTCTGCTACATAGCCTGTGCCACCAGCAGTACCTAACTTGCCAATTACCGCCATAATTAAATCTTTAGCTGTAACCGTTGGACGCAATACACCGTTAATTTGAATTTTTAACGATTTCGCCTTTTTTTGCTGTAGCGTTTGCGTTGCTAATACGTGCTCAACCTCAGACGTACCAATACCATGCGCTAATGCGCCAAACGCACCATGCGTAGAAGTATGGCTATCGCCACATACAATGGTTGTACCTGGCAAAGTAATACCTTGCTCTGGGCCCATTACGTGCACAATGCCTTGGTTAATTGAGTTTAAATCGTAAAGTACAATACCAAACTCTTTACAGTTTTTATCAAGCGCCATTAATTGGTTTTTAGATACTTCGCTTGCGGCATCAAGTGATCGGCTTTTAGTCGATACGTTATGATCCATCGTTGCAAAGGTTTTTTCTGGGCAACGTACAGTACGGTTTTTTTCACGTAGACCTGCAAAAGCCTGCGGAGAAGTAACTTCATGCACTAAATGGCGGTCAATATAAAGTAAGTCGGTTTGCTCATTTATGCTGGCAACGGTATGTGCTTGCCAAATTTTGTCGTATAACGTTTGGGCCACTTGCTAATTCCCTAATCTGTTTGAGTTGCAGCATAACGGTGCTGCAACTTTAATATGTTATTAAATGCGTGAAACGATAGCGGCTGCCACATCGCTTGTGCTGTAACCGGCATTTGGATATATATCTGGCGTGCCTACACCTGCTTCTACAGCTTCTGCTACTGCTTTTTCAATGGTGCGCGCAGCTTCGTCTTGCCCTAGCGAGTAACGTAACATTAATGCGGCACTTAAAATTTGTGCTATTGGGTTTGCAACGCCTTTACCTGCAATATCTGGTGCTGAACCGCCTGCTGGCTCGTACAATCCAAAACCCGATTGATTCAAGCTTGCCGATGGTAATAAGCCCATTGAGCCGGTGATCATGGCGCACTCATCTGACAAAATATCGCCAAATAAGTTATCGCAAAGTAGTACGTCAAACTGGCTAGGCTGTTTAACTAACTGCATAGCGGCGTTATCTACGTAAATGTAATCTAAGCTTACTTCTGGGTAGTCTTTGCTTACTTCGGTGACTACTTCACGCCATAATACGCTTGATGCTAATACATTGGCTTTATCAACAGAGGTAACATGGTTACTACGTAGTTTTGCCGCTTCAAAAGCAAAGCGTGCAATACGTTCAATTTCTTTTCGTGAGTATGTTTGCGTATCAAATGCAAACTCTTCTGCGCCTTCACCACTGCGACCTTTTTCACCAAAATAAATGCCGCCAGTTAGTTCGCGCACACATAAAATATCAAACCCTTTTTCACTAATATCAGCACGTAATGGCGATGCTGCACTAAGTGCTGGTAAAAGTTGTGCAGGGCGTAAGTTACAAAACAAACCAAAGTGCTTACGAAGCGGCAATAACGATGCGCGTTCAGGCTGCTCGTTTGGTGGTAGGTTTTCCCACTTAGGGCCACCAACTGAGCCAAATAAAATGGCATCGGCGTTTTCACACGCGCTTAGCGTTTTTGGTGGTAATGCTTCACCAAATTCATCAATAGCTGCGCCACCAATAGCATGATGCTGACGGTTCAGGGTAAAACCAAACTTATTGCTTACAGCATCAAGCACTTGTTCTGCTGCTGCCATTACTTCTGGGCCAATACCGTCGCCAGCTAATACGGCAACGCTGTAGTTTGTTTTACTCATCCTGCTTTCCTTTGTTGTTTTAAATCAGACACTTTTTGTGCACGATAAATTAAGTTATAAACACGGATCATGGCGCGTACCGACGCTTCAACCACATCCGCTGCAATGCCCGCACCGTGGTAAGGTCGGCCATCGTATTTAGCTATAATATTTACTTGGCCTAATGAGCTTGCACCTTGGCCTGTCGCTTCTAAGTTATATTCAATCATTTCAACGCTCATACCGGTTAAGCGCTCAATCGCTGCAAACGAGGCTTCTACTGGACCATTACCTGTCGCGGCTTCTTGTTTAGCTTCGCCATCAATTCGCATTCCAATGGTAGAGCTTGCTACCGATTGTGAGTTAGAGGCTGAGTTAACAAACTCTAATTGGTATTTTTCGTCTTTGTCGTTAATTTGATTAAAGTAAATCATCGCCTCAAGGTCGTAATCGTATACTGTGCCTTTTTGGTCAGCCAACTCAATAAAGCTTTTATATAAGCCATCCATATCGTAATCAGATTTTTGATAGCCTAACTCTTCTAAGCGATGTTCAATAACATGGCGACCCGAACGCGAAGTCATATTTAATTGGTTACTTGGCACACCAACGCTTTCTGGCGACATAATCTCATAAGTATTTTGCGCTTTTAATACACCGTCTTGGTGAATGCCAGAACTATGCGCAAAGGCGTTTTCGCCAACAATCGCTTTATTTGGTTGTACTGGCATATTACAAATTTTAGCCACTTGGCGAGATGCGCGGTAAATTTCTTCACTTTTAATATCTGTGTATACTTTTAAATGGTCCTTGCGCATTTTCATGATCATCGCCACTTCTTCAAGCGAGCAGTTACCAGCCCGCTCACCAATGCCATTAATAGTACACTCAATTTGGCGTGCACCGGCTTGCACTGCAGCCACCGAGTTTGCTACAGCTAAACCTAAATCGTTGTGGCAATGCACACTTAAACGCGCTTTATCAATATTTGGCACGTTATTCATTAAATGACGGATCATTGCGGCGTACTCATCTGGCGTTACAAAACCAACGGTATCTGGCAAGTTAATAGTTGAAGCTCCGGCGTTAATTGCCTGCTCAACAATTTTACATAAATCCCAATGCGGGGTACGACCGGCATCTTCACACGAAAATTCAACATCATCAGTATAGTTACGTGCTAATTTAATTGATTTAACAGCCATTGCCGTTGCATCGTCTAGGCTCATACGTAATTTATGTTCAAGGTGCAAAGGGCTTGTAGCAATAAAAGTATGAATACGGCTTTGCTGAGCTGTGCGAAGTGCTTCGCCACAGGCTTCAATGTCTTTGGCAACAGAGCGTGCTAAACCACAAATAATCGGACCTTTTACCTCGGTTGCAATACGTTGCACCGAGCGAAAATCAGCAGGGCTCGAAACCGGAAAACCCACTTCCATCACATCCACATTCAAGCGGCTAATTGTATGCGCTAATTGAATTTTATCATCTTCAGTAAGGCTTGCTTTAAGTGCCTGTTCGCCATCACGTAAGGTGGTATCAAAAATCCATACTTTATCTTGCTCTTGCATAACTGCCCCTCATTCCTATGTTACCCAAATTTCAATTAATCCCAGCCGCGAGATAAAAAAAACCCCGCAATTGCGGGGTTTTTAGTGTTCAACTCGATGCAAACACACTAATCCCCGCTCACTGACCATAGCAGTAAGAGGTTAAGTTTTAGTGTAATTAAACGAATAATATGCATCTTGTTTTCTTATGTGTGTGTTCAGTGAAGCCTATTTTTAACATTACAAAGCGACGGAAGCAAGCATAAAAATTCCACAAAACAGATTTAAAAACGATTCAATTGGGTTTTTTAATTCAACCAAGGCACCTGTTAAGAATTAAAATAACAAATACATGACTAGTGACGCTTAAATTAATAAGCACTGCAATATACCGTGCTTATATTAACTTTTTACAATTTTTTTAAGCTATGCTTCTTTACTCGTTTCTCTTACGTAATGCCCGGCTCCACGAGTAATATAACGCAGCTGCCAAATAACGCGCTCAATTAATTCGTCGCGTTGCAATCCTTCTATATCGAGCGCTTCTGCACCCGCATTAAATACGAGCGTTACCATAGATTCCGCCTGAATATAGGCATGCATAGCGTTGCACTTAGTTTCACTTTCTAAATAATGAGCCAGCTCTAAAATAAAATGTTTTACCTCGCGTGCTACTGCGGCTCTAAATGCTTTAGAAGTCCCAGAGCGTTCTCGTAGCAACAACCTAAATTGGTTACTTGAGTTATCAATAAACTCCATAAAAGTAACCACTGAGGTATTTATAACACTGCCGCCATCGTTCGCTATTCGTCTGCGAGCTTGGCGCATAAGTTGGCGAAGAGTTAAGCCGGCTTCGTCTACCATGGTTAAACCTAGCTCATCCATGTCTTTAAAATGACGATAAAAAGAAGTTGGGGCAATACCGGCTTCTCGTGCTACTTCGCGTAAACTTAAATTCGAAAAACTATGATCAGCACTCAGCTGATTAAATGCCGCTTGAATTAACGCCTGTCGTGTTTTTTGTTTCTGTTGCGCTCTAACACCCGACATCAACAGCTCCCTGAATTATTTTATATGAATATTTAGTGATATTAGCTCAATTGTCCAGTCTAATACTTGACGACGAGAGTTTGAAATACTATTTTAGCTTACAGTTGTACGCTGAGATTGAGAATTATGAATAAACCACCGATTATTTGGACAAACGTCCTATTTTTTAGCCTAACCTTTTTGGCGGCTGCCACACTTGTACCTTGGTACGCCATTAGCTACGGATTTACCAGCGCGCATTGGATTGCTTTTGTAGGCTGCATGTTTTATGCGGGCTTATCAATTACTGCCGGCTACCATCGATTATGGGCACATAAAACCTATAACGCACACCCTGCTGTTGAATTTATTTTTGCGCTTGGCGGTGCTTTTGCACTACAAAACAGTGCTTTGCATTGGAGTAGCGATCACCGTATACATCACGGTCAAGTTGACGACCCAATAAAAGACCCTTACGCGGCGACCAATGGTTTTTGGTATAGCCATATCGGATGGATGTTACGTGACTACCAAGGCGATAGCTACGGTGATTATAGTAATTGTCGTGATTTACAGCGCAATAAAATAGTTATGTGGCAACACAAACATTACTTAAAGCTTGTGATTGCTATGAACGTAGGCTTGCCTCTAGCACTTGGTTTATTGGTTGGTGATGTGTGGGGGATGTTAATTCTTGCAGGTTTACTACGCTTAGTACTGAGTCAACACTTTACCTTTTTTATAAACTCAGTTGCACATATTTGGGGCTCTCGCCCATACACCGAAAAAAATACGGCACGTGATAACGGCTTTTTAGCGTTATTTACATACGGTGAGGGGTATCACAACTTCCACCATATTTTTGCAAGCGACTATCGTAACGGTATTAAATGGTTTCATTACGATCCAACAAAATGGATGATCCGCTCTTTAGCAGCTGTTGGTTTAGCCAATAAGTTAAAGCGTACTCCTGTTGAACGTATCGAAAAAGCGAAGGCCGAAACGCTCATGAGCAAAACGCAAACGCGTCTTGCAAAATTGCCTTTAGCACAAGATAAGATTACATTATTACAACAAGAGTACGATTTACTGCTGAAAAAACTGCAAAATTATTGTTCACTACAAAAACAAGTGTTAGAAGTTAAAAAAAATAACATGGCAAAGCAGTGTGAACGCTCAGCATTAATGGCACAATACCATGAGTTGGAAGCCGCCTGGGAAAATCAAAAACAGGCATGGCTAGCACTTAATGCGAGGTTATTAAAAGCCTCTTTTAATTAATTTAGGAGTGGCTGTGGCCAAACAACCAGAACAAAAAAAAGCACCCGTGACATACCAATATGATGCAATAATTATTGGCACGGGTCCTGGCGGTGAAGGTACCGCCATGAACCTTTCAAAAAACGATAAAAAAGTAGCGGTTATTGAACGCCAAGAATCAGTTGGTGGCGGTTGTGTACATTGGGGAACAATTCCTTCAAAAGCGCTTCGCCACTCTGTTAGCCGCTATATTGAATACAAAGCAAATCCGTTATTCAATGTTGGTGAGCGCCCTAGCCGCTTAACATTTCCTGATATTTTACGTCACGCAAGTTCTGTTATTTCTAAGCAATCTAATTTACGTAGTAGCTTTTACGATCGTAACCGCATTCATATGTTTCAAGGTGATGCGAGCTTTGTAGATAAGCACACAATTGAAGTAAAACGAAATGATGGTTCAACTGAGCGACTGACTGCTAAAACGATTGTTATAGCAACGGGTTCACGCCCTTATCGCCCACCAGAGGTAGATTTTACGCATTCTCGTATTTACGAAAGTGACACAATACTTGGCCTTGAGCATGACCCTCATCGTGTACTGATTTATGGTGCAGGTGTAATTGGTTGTGAGTACGCGTCAATATTTAAAGGTTTAGGCGCTAAAGTTGATTTGGTTAATACACGCGATCGACTACTTGCTTTTATGGATGCAGAAATATCTGACGCACTTAGCTATCACTTTTGGAATAGCGGTATTGTTATTCGCCATAACGAAGAGTTTGACCGAATTGAGACGCGTGACGACTGCGTTATAATGCATCTAAAATCAGGTAAACGCGTAAAAGCTGACTGTATTTTATTTGCTAATGGTCGTACTGGTAACACTGATACACTAAATCTTGAAGCCATTGGCTTAAAAGCCGATAGCCGTGGCCAATTAAAAGTTAACGAAACATACCAAACAGAAATTGATAACGTTTACGCTGTAGGTGATGTAATTGGCTATCCAAGCCTTGCAAGTGCTGCGTTTGACCAAGGTCGTATAGCTGCTGATGCAATTGCATGTGGTAACTGCGATGACAGGCTGATTGTTGATATTCCGGCTGGTATTTATACCATTCCAGAAATGAGCTCAGTAGGTAAAACCGAGCAAGAGCTTACAGCCGCTAAAGTACCGTATGAAGTAGGCCGTGCTCAGTTTAAGCATTTGGCTCGCGCGCAAATTGCTGGTACTGAAGTAGGTAGTTTAAAAATATTATTCCACACCGAAACCAAAGAAGTACTTGGCGTACATTGTTTTGGCGAACGTGCCTCTGAAATTGTTCACATTGGCCAAGCTATTATGGAACAAAAAAATGGTGGCAATAATATCGACTACTTTGTAAATACCACATTTAACTACCCAACCATGGCTGAAGCCTACCGTGTTGCGGCATTAAATGGCTTAAATCGCTTATTTAAATAACCGCTTAAATAAGTAGTTTTAAAAGCCTTTATAAATAGGTAACAAAAAACCCGCAACTTAGCGGGTTTTTTACTTTTAAACAGTTTTAAAGCTCGTTTAAGTGACTATTACTTATGGTACTTAGCACTTAGCTCATGTACTGCATTAATAAATACGCCAGCATTTTCAGGGTCTACATCTGGTGTAATGCCGTGGCCTAAGTTAAACACGTGGCCATTGCCTGTACCAAAGTCTTCTAAAATAGTACCTACCTCTTGGCGAATACGCTCTGGTGTACCGTGAAGCATTGACGGGTCCATATTACCTTGTAGTGCTACTTTGTCGCCTACACGGCGTTTAGCATCGCTAATATTAATAGTCCAATCTAGACCTACTGCATCACAGCCTGTTGCTGCAATTGCTTCAATCCATTGACCACCATTTTTAGTGAACAAAGTAACCGGAACTTTACGGCCATCGTATTCACGAATTAAACCATCTACAATTTTATGCATATATTGTAGTGAAAATTCATTGTAATCGCGCGGACTTAATACACCGCCCCACGAGTCAAATACCATTAGCGATTGCGCGCCAGCTTTAATTTGAGCATTTAAGTAATCAATTACTGAATCAGCTAATTTATCGAGTAATAAGTGAAGTGTTTGCGGCTCTGCAAACGCCATTTTTTTGATTTTACCAAATACTTTGCTGCTACCGCCTTCAACCATATAAGTTGCTAGCGTCCAAGGTGAACCAGAAAAACCAATAAGTGGTACTTCGCCCTTAAGTTCACGACGAATAGTGCTTACTGCGTTCATTACGTAGCCAAGCTCGTCTGTAGGGTCTAGCTTTGGAATTTTTTTAACATCAGCAAGTGATGAAATAGGACGTTCAAACTTAGGGCCTTCGCCAGTTTCAAAGTACAAGCCTAAGCCCATCGCATCTGGAATCGTTAAAATATCACTAAATAATATAGCGGCATCTAACGGGTAACGACGTAGAGGCTGCAGTGTAACTTCACATGCAAGCTCAGCATTACGGCACAGGCTCATAAAATCGCCCGCTTGTGCACGTGTAGCGCGATACTCTGGTAAATAGCGTCCTGCTTGGCGCATCATCCATACCGGAGTTACATCAACAGGTTGTTTTGCAAGTGCACGTAAATAACGGTCGTTTTTTAATTCGCTCATGGCGTAAATGATCCTAAGACTTGTATAAATTGTGCAAGATTGTACCACCATATTCTCCGACCCTCTATTGCTTAGGGACGAAAACAGCTTTACCTAGAGGTAGATCAATAGAATGGAGTTTTTTAATCCCTTTTGACTATAAAATAAACAAAAATAAATAACATTTAAAACTTTTTATTAATATGTTTGCAACATTGCAAAAACCTTGTTATTGTTTGTCCCGCGTTAACAAAAACAATAATAAAAATCTTAAAACAATAAAAATAAATGTTTTAAAATAATAACAATAAAAATCATCTCATAAAAATAAGAAAGCTTGTTATAACAAGTCACTGAAAGAAATTAGACCACCGTAACTGGTGGTTTTTTCTTGCCTAAAATAAAATCCCTCGCCTCGGTTTATATAAAAAGGTACAACCCTCAAAGTAGCTCAACTTTACTTGTTGATATACGTGCAAATTAAATATATCTTGATGTACATAAACTTTTTATATTTTAAATTAAAAACCAACCCAGCTAGGAGAACAGTTATGCTGACGCGTGTAGAAAAAGCTCAACAGAAATGGGGTGGTAGCCACACAGTAATTGATAAATGGCTAAACGAACGCCAAGAACTTATTGTACTTTACTGCAAAATTGCAGGCTTTACGCCATACGAAAAGCAAGATCAAGCATTGCCAGAGCCAAAACTAATTGAATCATTTTGCCAGCTTTTAATGGATTACCTATCTGCAGGCCATTTTGAAGTATATGACGATATAGCAAAAGCATGCGAAAAAAAGGGCTTACAAAGCCAAGAGCTTGCAAACTCTATTTACCCGCGTATTTCTAGCACAACCGATGTGGCGTTAGATTTTAATGATAAGTACGCAGAAGTAGATAAAGAAGACTTATTAAAAGACTTTGATAATGACTTATCTGTTATTGGTGAGGCATTAGAAGCACGCTTTGCACTTGAAGATGAGCTTATTGATAACTTATTTTCTAATCACGCAAATTAATACGTTACTTACACGTATTAAAAAAGGGACCTAAGGTTAATGCCAGTCAGTTAAGCTGACTGGCATCTTTCTTTTTATGGGGATACTTAGATGGTTTTGGCTTAACCCATCGGGGATATCTTCTATCCTCTCGTCTAGCTGGAAGCTTAAATAAGACCAGT
>NZ_JACJDW010000014.1:0-112115 GCF_014163745.1 Pseudoalteromonas sp. SR44-2
CTAACCTATAGACTTTAGTCTAACACCCGTAAAAATACTTATTAATTACAACCAGTTAAAAACCATAAAAACAACTAAACAATAAATAGAAAAATACAGTTTTTTATTTTCTAATAAAAAATATAAAGTTAATAAACACAAAAAAGCCGATGTTGGGGTTTAATCCAACATCGGCTTTTTTACTCTCGCAATTTTATATCATGCTTTAGTAAGCACTTTATAAAACACGTTATAAAGGTTTTTTATAACGATAATTCTTCTTTAGCGCGAGTTAAGTTGTGCGATACCATTGAGCTGTTAGACAATTTTGATGCTTCGTATAAATCAGCAAGTGCAGCTGTATCGTTATGCGCTTTTAAACGTGCAACACCACGGTTGCTTAATGCGAATGACGTAAGTTGGCGTACTTTAAATTTAGGGCCATCTGCGTCTTTTAAAAGTGCGATTGCTTTAGTACAAATTGCTTCAGCCTCAGCGTAATTTTTTGACTTAACATTTAGTGCGCAGCTATTAAATGATTGCTCAAGTGGCTGTGGCGCTGTTGCAGTTTCAATAACCATTAATTTGTAATCACTTTGATCAGCCATTGCAGCAGCTGAACATGTTAATAGTGAGCTAAGAGCGATAGTTTTGATAAGTGTAAATTTCATGATTAATTTCCTGTAAGTTAAGTCGTACTTGTTGCCGACAACTGAACTTTAGAGAATTAACACAACCCCGACAAACGATTAAAACAAACCTAATAAGTGAAGAAAATTAACCTATAGACCTTAGTCTAATACGTTTAAACTTTTTCTATATATTTAAATAACTTACGAACCAACAATTGTGCCTAAAATCGCTACTTTACGTTTTAAAATGTATATAATTATTTATGCTTTTTTTTAGTTGGTTTTATTTTAA
Organism: Pseudoalteromonas sp. SR44-2; assembly: GCF_014163745.1. NCBI lineage: Bacteria > Pseudomonadati > Pseudomonadota > Gammaproteobacteria > Alteromonadales > Pseudoalteromonadaceae > Pseudoalteromonas > Pseudoalteromonas sp. SR44-2. The sequence continues at coordinate 904 of NZ_JACJDW010000014.1, forward strand.
ACACCTTACTTTGGCGTAGCTGAATAACAATCAAACAAATTTATACATTTAATTACATGCAATACTAAGTCATGTATTTATAATTACAGCTCTGGTAACTTTTCATCATTAATGGGTTAACTTTTTTGAAACACATACTTCCTCTTTTTGTTTTATTAAGCACGCTTTTATCATTTAGCCAAAATGCTAACGCAAGGCTTTTGCTCGGTAATGACATGCCTAACACCGGTATGTTTATAAAATCAGAATTTAATGGCGATAGCAGCATTACATCTGCGGGTGTAGAAATGATGGTTAAGCAAAATTACAGTAACTTTGGTGTTGTTTTTACAAGCGCAATTGGCGCGGCTGTAATCGATAATAAACAAGGCGAGCAAGAAGAATTTATAACGTGGGACAATGGCATGAAGCTTGGTTATTTTAATGACTTTTTTATATACGCCGAGCTTGGCTTAGATCTGTTCGAACTTGCCTCTAAAAACGATAGAGGCGATAACACCTACCAAATAGAAAAATCGAACAACGATATAGACGGCTACGCAGGTATAGGTGCGGGTTATCACTTTAAGCCATTTAAAATAGAAGTATTTACTCGAGCACGCCAAATAGATGGCGACTACTGGGAAGCACAAGAACATATTTACAGCGGTGTGCAGCTCAGCTTTACATTTTAACTCCCCTTTTGTTTTATAAGAAAAATAAAAAGCGTGTGAAATACAGCTATTTCACACGCTTTTTAAAAAATTACATTTAACAGGTTTGATCTAAGCAACTTATATTTAACGGATAGTTTTGGCTACTTTACCAATACTCAAACCCTGAATTAAAATAGAAAACACCACAACCGCATAAGTAAGAGCCAACAAAATATCGCGCTCGTTCCCATCAGGTAACTGCAATACCAGTGCAACCGAAATACCACCGCGCAAGCCACCCCAGGTTAAAACTTTCCATGCACCAGATGGCAACTCTAATTGCTTATTAAATGTAGTGGTTGTTATACCCACAACGATTAAACGTGCGAGTAACGCGATTAAAATTGTTAAGCCACCAGCAATAAATAAATTACTCGAAAATGCAATCATGACGACCTCAAGCCCTATGAGTACAAATAAAATGGCATTTAAAATTTCGTCAATCAGCTCCCAAAATAAATCAACGTAATGGCGTGTTTTGTCGCTCATAGCCATACTACGACCATGATTGCCCACCATTAACCCCATCATTACCATTGCAAGTGGGCCCGACAAATGCCAATGGCTTGCCAATGCATAACCACCGATAACGCCCGCTAAAGTAAGGAGTACTTCTTCTTGGTAACTATCAATACTTTTAAGTAAGTAATATAAAATACCACCTAATACCAAACCAAAAATAATACCACCACCGGCTTCAACCGCCAGTGTGTGCGCTACATAATAAGTTGTAGGAATATCACCACTTGATAAAACACCCAATAAAAGCACAAAAATAACCACGCCAATACCATCGTTAAACAACGATTCACCCGCAATCACGGTTTCAATACTTTTAGGCGCCCCCGCAGATTGTAAAATTCCCATTACCGCAATAGGATCAGTTGGCGAAATTAATGCGCCAAACAGTAAGCACCAAATAAACGCTAAATCAAAACCAAGCAAAGGAAGTACTAAATAAAGCGCACCAGCAATAATAACCGTAGATAACAACGTACCAACACAGGCCAAAATACCTATTGGCAATTTATAGCGCCTTAAATCGCTAACATTTACATGTAGCGCCCCAGCAAAAAGCAGCATAGAGAGCATGCCATCAAGCAAAACTTCAGTAAAATCTAACTGATCGAGCAAGCTCACTTCGTAATCTATAAGATCATCAAACCCTAAAAAGCCCAAAAATATAGCGCCGATAGATAAAAGCATCGAAATAACCATAACGCCAATGGTTGTTGGCAAGCCAATAAAGCGATGGTTTACATAGGTGAGTAACGCGGTAATTGATAAAAATATCGCACTTATTTCAAGTACGCTTAGGCTGGTTCCTGTTGCCATGGTTTAAATCTCAATATTTATTTAATGATACCTTGCTCAAAACAAGCAAAGCAGAAGGGTTATTATTTTTTATACGGTTATCTCGCATTATATTCGCGTAGCCTAAACAAGCATACCCAAAATATTAATTATAAATACACACCCTACTCTATTAACGTATTTAAGGTATTAACTTACGCATTAAATAAAACAAAAAAAACCCATGTTAGGAATTAACCTAACATGGGTTTTTTTACTCTCGCTATTTTATAACATGCTTTTGGTAAGCACTTTATAAAGTGTTTATAAAGAAAGCTCTTCTTTAGCGCGAGTTAAGTTGTGCGATACCATTGTACTTGTCGACATTTGGTTTGCTTCGTATAAATCAGCAAGGCCTGCAGTGTCGTTATTCGCTTTTAAACGTGCAACACCACGGTTGCTTAATGCGAATGACGTTAGTTGGCGTACTTTAAATTTAGGGCCATCTGCGTCTTTTAAAAGTGCGATTGCTTTAGTACAAATTGCTTCAGCCTCAGCGTAATTTTTTGACTTAACATTCAGTGCACAGCTATTAAATGATTGCTCAAGTGGCTGTGGCGCTGTTGCAGTTTCAATAACCATTAATTTGTAATCACTTTGCTCAGCCATTGCAGCAGCTGAACAAGTAAGTAGTGAGCTAAGAGCGATAGTTTTGATAAGAGTAAGTTTCATGATTATTGTCCTGTTAAGTTAGTCGTACTTGTTGCCGACAACTGAACTTTAGAGAATTAACACAAAACCGACAAACGATTAAAACAAACCTAATAAGTGAATAAATCTAATCTATAGACTTTAGTCTAATGCCAAACTACTAATTTACGGCAATTGGTATTTATACAATCAGCAACCAAACCCACACCTATTTAGTACGTTCAAGCAACTTAACTACTTGGGCTACAACCATTTCTGGCTCATCATTTTGCGGGTAGTGATAGCTTTTATTTGTTATTACTATTTCACCTTGAGGAAATACATTAGCCCACTTTGAGTGTAAGTCGCCCCACATTTCACGCGCTTTGTCGGTAAAAAATAATACAGATGGCTTTTTGTACTTTTTAACTGAGGCAATTACTGTCACGGGTATGTCAGCAATTTGTGGATAATCTGGTAGCGGGCGTTTTGCCCAAAAATCTAAATACTGATTCGACATTCCATTTTTCATATCGTCGAGCTTTATAGCTGCAATTTCTTTTTCAGCGCGTGGCAAATCAAACGCGCGCATAATATCTACATCGTGCTCTGATGCAGGCTCAATTAACATCAACGCTTTAATCTGATTAGGGTATGTTGCAGCAAACACACGCGCAATATAAGCACCATAAGAGTGCGCAACATACACAACAGGCTCATCTATTTTCAGTGCTTTGAGTAATAACGCAACCTCCGCTGCATATTCTTCTGAGCTATAGTTTTTCTTTATTTGTGCAGAGCCGCCATTACCAATACGAGAATACCGTATAACTTTAGCGTGCTTGGTAAGTGATTCAAAAACAGGATCCCAATCACTTAAACCAGCAGAACCACCCGCTTCAAGTAAAATAGTATGCTTTCCTTTACCAGCTAATTCGTACTCAACGTCAAAGCCATTTACTTGAACTTTAGCCAGTTCAGCTAAGGCGCTATGTGAGATGAAAAGTGAGCAATAAATAATAACTTTTATTAATGATTTCATTGTTATAAATAGGAAGTGTCATTGAAATAATCTTACAATATTAAGCATTTTTATGTATAGTTTCTAGTAATATTAGGTACAAATAAAATTAGATCCTTTAGAGTTTAAAATACGTGAGCATGGTACTTAAGTTTAATGAGCATGATGTGGGTTTGTAGACCTTGAAGCAAAGTACTTTCTCGGTTCGTATGTACTAGCCCCACCTAAACGATAACTAAGCTACTTTTAAACAACTCATTATTGAAAATGGCCACAAGTTCCTAAAAGCCGCCAATCCAAACTGGTCTGAGCAATTAATGGTAATTGTACGTTAGTTAGAAGAGTTATTTTTACCGGTAAATCACTTTAAAATAAGGAAATAACATGAATATTGCAGAGATGGGGTTAGACGCTTTTTTGTCACGAAACAATATTACAGCTGAAGATTTTGAAAAATGCGAACTTGATTGGGAATTAATAAAATCAATTGGAGTGAACCATCAATCAAATATAGATAAACTTGAAGATTTAGCAGAGTCATGTACAAAAACAATCCAACGCTTTGATAAAGTTCACTCTGTTCGTTGGAGAGTCAAAAATGCAGAGCACTTAATGGAAAAAATTGTACGTAAAACTACAAAACGCTCTGGTTATTACAACAAGGAATATCTGAATATTTCTGTTGAGAACTACATTGAAATGGTAACCGACTTAATTGGAATACGTGCTTTACACTTATTTAAGCAAGATTGTGTCGAAGTAATAAACGAATTAGAAGACACTTGGGAAAAATTCGAGGCTATAACTGCATATATCAGAAAAGGCGATAGCGAGAAAGAATACAAAGAACAAGATGCTTGGGAGGTTAAAGAGCATAAAGCTGGTTATCGTTCAATACATTTTGTTTTTTCCACATCACCTTATAAATCAAAAGTATTCGTAGAAGTTCAAGTAAGAACTATTTTTGAAGAAGGTTGGAGTGAAATTGATCATAAAATTAGATATCCAAACTTTTCTAATAATGCAGATATTGGTGCATTTTTAGATATATTTAATAGGCTATCTGGTAGTGCAGATGAGATGGGCTCATTTGTAAAAGCCTTAAGTACGATGATCCAACACAATAAAACTGAAGTTGACAGGTTAGAAAACGAGAACCAAGAACACAAAAATAAAATCAATGATCTATTAGAAAAGTTGAAAAACAAAACATCAACAGATGATATTTCTAGCTTAGTTACTAATCTACAAACAGAAATTATGAATTATAGTTCGTTAACGCAAGTAGCAACTCAATTACAGCACCCGAATCTTTATAATGCAATTGAACAATTTTCTAATACTGCAAGGGTTACGGATGGACTAACTGATGCCCTCATTAATTCTTATAATAAATCAGTTAATAAGAAGTAAACCCGGATAACAAATATAAGGAAACTCCATGAGTGTTAATGTCCCTAAAGTATTTATTTCATATTCCCATGACACACAAGCCCATAAAAAATGGGTTCTAGAATTAGCTCAACGTTTACGCAATTCTGGTGTCGATGCGATCTTAGATCAATTTCGTGTAGGCCTTGGAGATGACTTGGGCGGCTTCATGGAAAAAAGTGTAGCTGAATCTGACCGTATTATTATGGTATGTACTGATAATTATGTTACTAAAGCTAATAGCGGTTTAGGTGGCGTTGGATATGAGAAAATGATTATGACCGCTGAATATATGACTAATATTGATAGCAATAAAGTAATCCCTCTGATTCGTCAAAATGGCACTCATAACGTACCTACATTTTTAAAAACCCGTTTGCATATTAACTTTTCTCGCGAAGATGAATATGAATTACAATTTGACAACCTTTTACGTGAGATTCATCAAGCTCCTTTATTTAAAGAGCCTAAAATCGGTAACAATCCATTTGAGTCTGTAACCGCAAGACCATTAGAAAGCGTTGCAGATAAGAAAACCGATCTACTCAAAGAATGGGTAAAACTTTATAATCAAGGAGTAGATTTTTTTATCTTTGAGGATCTTCATCAGATGCTAGGATGTTCTAAAATATTTGCTGAAATCTACATTAATGAATTACTTACCGATAATTTAATCAAAAGAAATAGAGAATATAAAACCAATTACGGTTGTATGTTAGATGTATTCAGGTTGACCGATAAGGTTAAGTTATATGCAATTGAACAGGGTTGGATTAAAGCATAAACCTTAGTTGCTCGAAGGCAATGTAATAAGTAACTTACCCCATTGGTCGAAAAGCTAAATCCGCTCAAAAGTAAATAACCGCAGCAAAGAAAACCCGCTTTTACGGGCTTTCTTATATTTATAACCTTGCAAATATAAGACAGCTAGCTCCTTATAATAAAACTAGTTTTCTCACCCAAACCTATAAACTCCCTCGCCCATATGCCATAATCTAAATAATTCATTATTTTAGTAACTTGGCACGTATTTAGGCGTTTTTAAGTTAACTACTCAGGGTTTTCAGCATGGCATATCAAGAGCAAAATCAAGCAACAATCTATTGGCACGACTATGAGATAATGACAATAAACATCTGTTTTTGAACAAGTAAAAACAACATTTGAAATATTTTATACACATATATATACACAACTCTTATTCTCCGCTCTAATATGAGATTGCACGATTATGGATCTAATTCTAAAGTTCGCCTTACCCTTAATTTCAACACTTATAGCGATAATTGCGATCTACTTTACCTGGCAGCAATCAAAGTCAAATAAACGGCACAATGAGCTATCTGTAAGACCTGCAATATGCAGTAATCTTAACCTACATGTAGAAGCCTTTACATTTTCAATAACCAATAAAGGTTTAGGTCCAGCAAAAGTAGATGAATTTAAGTTTTTTTATGATGATGAACTCATCGAATACGAAGACTTCGAAAAAATAATTAATGAAAAATTTCAGGGATATTGTGCATACAAAAAACCACCAATTACCTCTACACAAAAACAAAATAGTTATATAGCTAAAGGCGAAACAATAATTATATTGGAATTACAGTTTGATGACAGAACAAGCCAACAAAGTAAAAACGAGATTGAGAGCGAAATAACATCCAAATTGACTCTAGAGTTTGAATACACATCACTCTATGATGAAACAGTTAAAGAAAAATTTAAATTCAGCACCAAAAATTAATTAGCCACAATTGGCTTTAATATACTTTTCAAATCACTTGCTGTTGATTTATGCACTGTAAATTCTGCTGATATAATTGGTGGCCCTGCTCCCTGATCTTTATGACCGTGAGTTTCTAAGCTTTGATTTATGTCTTTTACCAGGCTTATTAAATCAAGGAGTACTTGTGCCACGTTTACTGAATTGTCCCCTAGCCACACTGTTGCGCCTTCTACCTTTGCCAGTTCGGTGGCTTTGGCGTGTAGGGTTTTGAGCGTGGTTAGGTTTATGTTTTCGGTGGCTTCAATGTCTACCTGCTTTTTACTGCCAAGTAACAGCCCTTCTAAAGCTACAATTAAGGCTTTTTCACCTACTACTGTTTTCAGGGCGCCCATGACTTCGGTTATTTGGTTGCCGTCTATTTTTAATGTGTCGTGCGTGGCTATATTGGTATTGCGTTCATGATGCTTTTCTAAACAGTTGCGCGATTTTCTTTTTGTGGTATCGCTGGTTTGGGTTATATCGCCATCAGTTGTGGTGTGCCAGTTCCCGTCGCGGCCTTGTATTTTGCTGCGGCTGTTTTGCTGTAGCGTAACATCGGTGCGTTTGTGCTCGGGTACTAAACTTTGCCATGGTAATAAACTGGTGATGACGGGATGGCTGTTTAGGCCATCGATGTATTGTATTAAACACTGCATGCCTGGCATAGGTTCGTTCAACAAACCGTGATCGGATGCTTGCCCTGTGCCGAGTGTTACTTGCTCAAATACAGGCACGAGTAGTGGCTCATTTGTGAGCGGGTTTAATAGCTGTACGTCGGCCGCTTTTAGTGGTCTAAATGCGGTGCTGATTGCTGCGGCGCCACTTGGTAGGTCGTATATTTTTTCGATACGTGCAAGTTGCGGCAGGTGTTTACGCTCGTTTAACTCTGGAAAGTAGCGCTGTATTAGGCGTTTAATGGCTTGTTTGACCATCGTATGTGCATCCTGTTATTGATTAAAGTTACTTCGGTAATGTGACGCCCGTTTAGCTTTATGCCTGGTCTTAATTTTGGAATGGCGATTAGCTCACCAGTGGTTGAGCTTTTAGCGGTTATTGTGTGCTCTGGAAAGTCATTTATTGCTGCAAGCGGCCAGCGGGAGTCGTGCCAACTGCCTACAAATATTTTGCCATCGGGGCGTTGTTGAAATATAAAATCACTAATACCCCATGCTTTACCTATTTGCCTTAGCGCTTCAATACCTGTGCCGCTATGGTAAAACGCGGGTATCGTTTTATTTAAATAGCTGGCGTTATTTGGAGTGGTAAATTCAACGCCAACGTATGCTAACTTATCGAGCACCGCTTTGATTGTTGCATGGCGAACTGCAAGGGGGGCAGTGAAACTTAATGCGCCGAGTAATTCGCGACAAGTTAAATACCAACGGCCGTTTGCCTGGTGTTTTGATTCGATAACGCCGAGAAAGTACGGGACCATATTATCTAGCGTGTAACCTAAATGCAGCTCGACTAATCCGCTTGGCACTTCCTCTGTCACTATTTCAAACTTTGCGCGACCAGTGCTGGCTATATCAAGTTGTACACTTTTAGTAACGATGCTCGTTACTGGTTTACCCCCAATTGTTAGCGTATCGGATAGACGAGTACTCATGGCCCCTCCACCGCTGCAAATTTACTTTGTACATCGTTATTTGAAGTGACCGCTTGCGACTGTGCATTTTGGCTTGCTGTACCATCTAGCTGTTGTTGCTCACGCTCTGATACAGACTGTACTTCAATAAGTTTAAAGGTGATTTGCCATGCGCGCTTTTCTTCAAGTTCGACAGCCTTTACCTCGCCATCAAATTTGGCTTTACGTATTTTATAAGCCTCTGCCAATACATTATTAATTGTGTAAATAATACGGGCGCCGTTTTCATCAAGTGCTTTCGCTTTGCTAATAAGTAATGCTAAAGCACCCTCTTCATTAAGCGGTATTTTAGTGCTCACAGTTAACATGCCAGGCTTAACACCTTGATCGCTAATGAGCGCAAAACTTCCCATGCCTGACATATCGCCACCGGCTAATTTAATACCGGCATTAACCCGCGTTTCATACCCGGGGATATTCCAGCCATCTAACGATATGCTCATAACACCTCTTTAATTTTAGTTAGCTCAGCGAGTTCTCCAACAAATAAACACAATGCCCAATAGTCCTGCTCATTGCCTTTGTTAGCAACTGAGTCGGCTAGCTGCTTTGCTGTGCCGGCTGTTATTAATTGCATATCGACCCCGCTACTTTGGGCAGTAAATTGCGCCTGATTTAATCGCTCGTCGCGTGCTATTTTTAGCTCAACGGTTTGAGTTAATGCATCGTCAATGGTGTTTATTAATTGCTTGCCATTGTCGTTTACAGTAGCGATTTCGTCCGCTATTTGCTGCTCACGTATTGGCGTTAAGTTTTGCAATGTGTTTATTTGCCACTCTAGGCTTTGACCGTCATAGGTTACAAGCTGAGTTTGCTCTAATGCGCTTTGGCTTTGTGCGTATTGAGCACAGCTAATAAACTCAGGTATTGGGCAGTATTCGTTTATTGTTTTTAATTTGCTAGCTAATGCTGCTGGAGCGCTTGCGCTAACAGATAGCACCAAACCATTAAAACGTGTGGGTTTATCGGCTCTTGATTCATCTTTTATCGCACTTGCAAGTAACTGCGCGCCCGCTTGCATTGAGCAAGGGACGGCTGTTTGGTGATAACAAAGCGCTACGTTATGCATTTTCAGCTGTATTTACTGGTAGCGGATAGCGAGCTTTGATTTCTGCCACTTTGTCTTGCCAGTTTTGATGAGACTCAGGCGTGCCATCAAATTGTGCTTCCATATACAAAGGGTCTGATTCTGCTTTGTATGAAGCTTGCCGTTTTGCTATATTTTGAGTTAACTCAAACTGCTGCTGGTTTAATACTGAGTCGATTTGTCCTTGGTCCATGCCTAAGTTTTTCATGTACTCGGCACTTGTATTTCTATGGCTTACGCCTTTATAGATATATGTAAACATAGTTTTACCTGTTAAATCTTTGGTTAATCCAGGCTATCGCCCGGGGCTTAAATTTCAGTGCGCAATTACGCAAAGAAAGCTGGGCGGAAACTAAAACTACTTGCCTCATATAACCGTGAATGATTGAGATTAATTGCACCTAGGCCCGCACTTGAGCCAACATGCCAGTAACCACCACGAAGGGGGAATCTCTTACCGTAATTGCGACAAGTAAGATACCCTTTTACAGTGTCCGTTGACTCAGATTCGATAAGTAACCTTCGCAGTATTTCAGCCTTTTGATATGTGTCTGATTTTGCTATTCCTGCAAAATGATTATTCGTCAGATAGGGGTTGTTATGCTCATCACTTCCAATAGGACCATTACGGTTTATTATACTCGCACTAAGAATCGGGGAGCCTGCACTTGCTGTGCCTACAGAGTTAGGTTCAGGTGAATCAAACCATGCAGCCTGTTTAACCCAGTTTTCTTCAACAATGCCAGGATTATTATCGAGTGTTGTTACAATCTGTCCTTCATCCAACATCATTTGATCCAACCATTCCCATACATTTCCGACTAAATCTTGAATGCCCCATTCTGTATGATCGTGAGCCCATGTTACTGGCCCTTTCCCTGTATCTGTTCTCGCCAGACCTGATGAATCTCCTGGCATCCCGTTATCAGCACGACGCGCTGTTTCTAGTTTCTTTTCGTGACTTCTACCAAAATTAGTATTTCCCCGTGGTAATGAATCATTCGCTAGTGACCATAGCGCAATTGCTGCCCATTCGTGAATACTCATCATGTGCCAGCCGTCGCCTTTGTTGTTGCACAACGCCTTTGCAACATTGTAGTTAACTGATGTGCGAGGCTGTACGCCGCCAATAACAGAGCAGCCACCATTAGCACCTACTGATGCGAGGTATTTCGCAATTAATACCTCGCCCATTTGCTCGCCGTTGCGCTGAAACATAGTTGGCGTGCCGGTGCCTAGCATTAGGTCAACCCCCAAACGGTCAAAAATTGCTTGGTTGAGGTCCTCGTAGTTAAAGCGTGGGATACGCACCATTACATTTGGGTTTCCCTGCTCATCAATTACTACAGTGTTACGGCCACCTGATGCATCTTCAATTGCTTTTCGATAGCCGGCTGATGCAACGATTGCTAGCTCTGCCGAACTTTCTACAATTTGTTGTTCAAGGGCGGTTTTTTTGCTGCTGTAATCGCTGGCTAGTTGTGCGGTTTTATTATCGATTTCTGCAGCTTTGCTTTCTATCGCCGTGACTACGCGGTCGGCCGCGCTTACAATTTCATTTATTTGTTCAATGCTCATCATAGTTCCTTAGTAAATACGGTAAAATCTGACATCAAGAAAAAATTACGCAACGTGCGGTACATGTTGTTTACCTGTGCGGTTGCTGTTGTGGTTGACAATGCGTTCAGCGCATCAATTTGTGGGCTGTAATCGAACATCCACGATTGTGCGGGAATGGTGATCCGCGCTAATGCTGCAGCCGCTGCAAACTTCAATACAAACGAGCGGTTGTGTACATTGTTTACGCCTTGGCGCTTGCGCTGTAATGGCAAGTAATCAATGGCTAGCAATGTACCGTCTTGTGTTACTAACCCAATCCAGTTGTAGTCAAAGTCGCCGATATCTTGCTCAAGTATGACGGCCCATGCCACGGTATTTGAATCAACATAGCCTGACGTATCAATATTGCGCCGATACACAATTTGCAATGTACTAGGCATGCTTTCATTGGGATTACGTTCTGCGCTTTCATTTAAATTAGGGATGTTTGCTAACACTAATTCTTTAACATCGAGCCCTGTGTTTTGCAGCGCGCGGGTTGTGATGTAACTTTTGCCGGCGTTGGTCATAATACCGGTGATCGCTTGGGTCATAATGGCTCCTTGGCGATACTTACACCGCCCTCTTTACTTAAAAATCCATAGTGATGATGTGCGGCAATAACATGCTGTACATCGGTGGTGATTGCTTGGGGATGTGTATTACTTACAAGGTTGTCACACCCTAGAAATTGATATAGCTGCTCGAATGGCAATACGTGTTTTACATCGTGCGTAACTGCATACAGTGGCGCTTCACGGCTTTCATTTTGCAAATCAGTAAAACCATAACTGTATTGTTGCTGCGCTTTATTTTGTGCCGCTAAATGCAGTGGGTGATCAATGTGACAGCTATCCCACTGTACATGCGTTAATCCTAAGCTCAGTGATAAATCAGCTTTGTTATGCACGGTTAATTCATAGCGCCTACACGTTCGTCCATACAGCTGAATAAGTTCGGGTAATAAATCACTATTGCCTGCGAGTGTTGAGTCGGTCATATCAATGGCGATAATGTCCCAATCACGGCCGTCGAGTCGTTCGCGCACGCTAAGCACCTCTAACCCTAGGCGATCAAAAATGCTTTTTACTGAAGCGACTTCACCGGCGTCAATGGTATTCACCAATGCATGCTGTACACGCTTGCGGTATAGCTCGATTGGTTCATCATCTAAGCGGTTTGTTAAGCGCTCCCATGCCAGAAACCCTAATACAGGCTCTTCATTTTTTAACTCGTCTTTTTGGTTCACTGCCCACATAACATAGTCACGCGATTGCTCCCAGTAGCCTGTGGCCGCTTTTACAAGTTTTTCGGCGTAACCTTTGTTTAACCAGGTGGCGATTTCTTTAGCCATTTGCCACCTCGTTAACGGTTAATGATGTAAGTACCGGTAACCAGTTGGCGGCGGTTATGTCGTCAATATCAAACTTGATTGATTGCAGTTCACTAAATTGTTCATGGCACTGTGTTATTAATTGACTAATGCTGAACACAGTTTGATGCGTTACGCGTGTGGGTGTATACGCTGCATTTTGACGAAATGCGGCTTGTATAAACGTGGTTAAGTCGTCTTGAATAGCGTGGCTGTTGTCATGTAACTTATAGGTTGCGGTGATATCAAACCCGTTGGTTGCCATAGCGTAAACCATAAAGTCATCCCCTAAACCATGGTGGCCTGCGGTACGAATATGTTGGTTAATGGCACTCAATAGTGCTGTTGGTACAGGGCCAACATCTAAGTAAATATACGCATCAGCCGTGCCTGGTCCACGTGGTGCATTGGTTAGTATTTCAATGTTATCTATTGGTACAGCAAAGCTAGCAATAATTTGTTTGTAAACAGCATTGATATGCCAGCGGGAAGCAGTACCAAATACGTTACGAATGCGTAGGCGATAATGCTCAGTGTCTTCGTCATCAGAGCCTGGCTTAATTAACCAATCATCATTGTTGGTTACGGTGACCCCTTCTTGTTCCTCAGTAAAGTATCGGTAAGCTTCTGCGGGTAAGTTATAAGCTGCACCGGTTTCATAGGCTTCAGCCAATGCATACGCAGTGCGTTGCCCTTGTTCAAAATACACATCCTGTAAAAGTATAAGTTTATACACTTTATCGCCTAGCACATCGGTTACCACTGCGGTTCCTGCAACAATGGAGCTTTCGCCCTCGTCGCTTTCGCGTGTAAACGTTAATAATCCCTGTGCTTTTACGCCCGCTTGAATAAACACATTACGCGCAGGCCCGTGGCGTTCAATCAGTGCGGCTCGGCTTGCTGTCATAATGAATAAGTCAGGCATTAGCTGCGTTGCTAGCCAATTAAACAGCTGCACGACGGGCTTTGTTAGCAACGCTTCAACGGTTCGCCAAAATGGGCCAAAGGGTGAATTGTTGGCAACTTGTATGTTTTGCTCTTTTAACTGTGCTTGCCACTGCGCTTGCGCTGTTTGCTCATCCATTGGCAAACCTGCATTTTGCATTAGGGTTTTAAAGTCCACTTTGTAGGCTCCCGTATTGGCGCGTTTGCGCGGTGATACTTAATGTGCCGTCGTCATTTCGGTACACTTTTATAGTGCCAGGCTTAATCCGATTGTCTTGCTCGGTTAGTAATTCGAGTTCGGTTAAAATGGGCGCTATGCCGTTTTTATTGCGCAGACCAATCAGCTTTATGAGTAAACCGCTTTCTAAAATTCGATGCTTTATATCTTGCGCCACCACATTAGATTTACTTAATGTACTGGGTGTTAGCGAGTCATTAAGTACAAAATCATTATCCTCAACGGCTAAATCTATGTGCAGTGCAATATCAAAGTTCATCAGCTTGCTAGCTCCATCATTTGTTCAAAGCTTTGCGCTAAGTCGTCAGATTTAATCGTTAAATTGTCTATGTGCACACGCTTACTGTTATCGCTCTCGCTCGAACTGCTCTGGCTGGTGCTGCTCGTTAGGCTTTGTAAAAACGCTGATTTTTGTACTTTGGCTTTATAGCTATTCGTGTGTTGTTGCTCAGTATTTAACTGCTCAACGCTGTACGCGTTCGCTGTGTTAGTAATTGCCTGATCTGTTTTGACCATTGGCAATCGTTGTAATGGCGCTGCACCTTCATTAAAGCGGGCGAGTTGTTCATATTTTTGACTATAAACAGGTGAATTGGCCGCGTTAGTAAAATAATTAGCTGTGCGTGTATTGCCATTTTCTATCGCTGATTGTGTTACGAACTGTGTTGATTGTGCATTGTGGCCAACATCGTTATGTGTAGATGGGCTGCTTTGTAATAATGAGTTAGTAGCGGTGTTATTGATGTTGCCCGTTGTTGAATAAACAGCATCGTTTGCAGCCATGGTTACTGCGCTGGTTTGTGCCAAAACCTTATTTGTTTGGTTTGTAGCAATACTATTTTGTAATGCTGGGTTAACTACACTATGCGTTGTTGCGCTTGCAAAATAAGCAGCATCATTTGCTGAAGCATTGTTATTAATAGCGGTGTTTACAGGCGCGATATTGGTTAATCCATTCGCCACAGTTGAACTTAGATAGCGGTTATTTAATGTGTTCGTTTGTGCCAACGCGCTATTTGTTTGCTCAATGGCATTACTGCTCTGTAATGTTGAGTTAATAGCGTTATTAGTTTGACCTTTGTCTAACTGCGTTCGATTCAAATACGTAACATCATTCACTGCAGCATAGTTAGTGCTGGCTTTATTGCCTGGTACTTGGGCGGCTTTGTTGATCACAGCTTGGCCGTAGTCGCGGCTGAACGCTTGATCTGCATTTTGCATGACTAAATTGCTAGGCTGAGCACGGTTAATGTTTTCGTGTGTTGAGGTCGCTTCTGTTTTTATTTTTGCCTCGGTATCGTCAATCAGGCCGAGCTTTTCGAGCACCCATTTTACGCTATCAATCACCCCATTAAAGGCCGCTTTCACACTATCAAACACCGCCATTAATACTTTCCCCCATGCGGTATTTTGAAACGCAGCCACTAAGTCATCCCAGTAATAGATAAGCGCACCAACCGCCGCGATGAGCGCAATAACACCCGCTACTACCCACGTAATTGGGTTTGCCCAAAGCGCTGCATTAAACAACCATGTAGCCGCTTGGCCTGCGAGCATAACTGCTTTAAATGTACCCATGGCAATGGCCGCCGCGCCCATCGTTGCAATGAGTGATAAAAAACCCAATACACGTAACGCAATGAGTGCGCCTTGCCATAATTTAGTTATCACTGTTAAACCCATTGTGAGCGCACCACTTGTTATCAGCGCCATTTTGTAAAGGCCCATCATGAACATGACCACGCCATAAATAGAGATAAGCGCCACAATACCCACTACAAGTGTTGCAATCACACTGGATAAAATCGGAAAGCGCTCAGTTAACGAGACAATACCCGCAAAGCCTGCCGAGAGTAATTCTATAAAGGGTTCCACAACGGGTAGTAAACGACTGCCCATTGCCGTAGCTGCCGCATTAAACGAACCGCCTAACCTATCCCAAGGGCTGGCAATAATATTGGCCATTTCAATTGCTTTGGAGCTGTCTTGTACGTTTTCAAAAACGGTGATGCCGTCTTTTAGCTTATCGACTTTGGTACTCAATACATCAACGGCTTTTGCACCTTGCTTACCAAATATTTGAGTGAGTACATCGCCACGCGCTACAGAACCCAAAGAGGATAAGCGGCTATTAATACGTCCCAGCACTACATCTATTGCTAGCATGTCGCCGTTATCTGCGGTTAATTTTATGCCTAATGCATCTTGTGCTTTACCAATGCCTTGTAATAATGAGGCCGCTTGCGTGCCAGCCACAGAGCCTGATTTAGCAACCAGTTGCAGTTCACCCACTAACGCGAATTGTTGAGCTGAACTTAAGCCAATGTTTGTCGCGGTCGCCCCAAGGTTTGAAAACGCGGCTTGCATTTCTGCACCGGTGGTTTTGTAAAGCTGTACGGCGGTGGCGGTTTGCCCTGCGATTTGATTTACCCAATTCGCTTTGCCCATTTTATTGGCGGTCTTTTCGAAGATGCCATACATGGTGCCCATATAGCTGGTAATAGTGGCTGCGTCGGCTTTGGTTGCTACCGCTAGTATGTTTGACGTTTTGGTAAATTCAGATAGCTCAAACCCATTTAAGCCGGCAATAGCTGATTGAATATCGTAAGCACTGCGGACGAACTCGGCCGAGTTACCCCCAAATTGAAAACCAAACTTATAGGCTGTTTTAGTTAGTTGTTGCAAGGCGTCGTCGGTAACGCCCAGTGATTGCACCTCGCCCAAAGCAGCAACGTGGTCAATTGCAGGCGCGAGCGATTTAGCAAGGGCGTAACCGCCACCCACGGCCGTGGTTGCGCCACGCATCATTTGATCTTGTGCAGCGGCGGTTTGCTGACTCAGCTGATTTATTTTAGCCATCACTTTATTAACCGGACCCGTCACCTTATCGATGATCCCGATTGAATAAGTAAGCTTGTCTAATTTGCTGAGTGTTGCCATTAATTACTCGCCGCCTAATGCTGTGCAAATACCGTTATTTACGGCTGTTACAAAGTTTTCTTGCTGTGATGTTTCAAGGTAAAGCGCCTGTGCCAAGCTCTCGTCAGTGACTGGTACATTGCCAAAGTATTTAGCGTGATATGCCAGTAACTGATCGAGCCTGCTTTTGCCTATTTGCTTGGCTCGGCTTTCGATTTTTTTACCGTAAAATTAAACTCAGGTTGGTATTCTTCAACAATGGCACCCACTAAAAACAACGCGGCACCCGGTTGCTGTACCAGCTCTTTGAGCTTTTTAGCGTCGGCTTCAACCACTGTGTTTAATAAAAAGTTAGTTGCCGGCTGCACTTTGTTATTTGGCTGAGTCGAGTTAATGTATTTGTTGTAGTCAGCGCCATTTACATTAAATGTGATTTCGCCAACGGGGGTTTCTAATGTGATATTTTTCTCAAACGCCATGATCAATACTCTCTTTTAAATCTGCTTGTTCTAGCAGTGTGTAGGTAAAATAAGGGCCGTACTTGGCTGCTGATTGCTCGCACAAAGCAATAAATTCATCAAAGTCATTGGGGTTTGCAAACACCTGGCAACCGGCTGACCACTTATCAACTTGGGTTGATGTGGTTTTGCTGTTTGCACGGTGGCAATTAATACCAAAGTAACCTTGCTGTAGCTCTGCTTGGGGTGTGACGTCCGTGTCTAACTCGGTGTCTTTGTTGTTGTCACGTAGAACAACAACCGGTTTATGCTGTACAAGGGCGCGATACTTGCCCTGGTGATAACCCAACGTCCATAAGCTTTTATGCTGCCCTGCAACTAGCACCGCTGTGCCGTCTATGTTCATTGGGTTTTTACGCCAGTAAATACCGGCATCTGTTGTGGCTTTATACTGCTTTAACTGCCATTCGCTGTTTTGCTGATACAACACACAAATTGCATCGTTAAACGTGTTGGCGCGGGTGTTTGTATGGCGAATGCCTATAATGTTTAGGTTTAATTCACCCTCAAATACTTTATGCCCACATGCTTGCAGGGTGCTTAGTAATGTTGTGGCAGTTAGTGTGCGAATGGCTTTAGTCATTACAAATCTCTCACTTCATCGTCAGTTAGGTATGGCACACCGTTAATTTTGACAAAATCAGGGCTAGTAATTGGACACTTGATTGATGTGGTGTCTTCTTCGCCACCATCGGCTTTAATGTTTAAAATTTCGTCCAGCTGCGGCAGGCAACCAAACGCTTCAACGTTCTTTTTACCTGCAGCTACTTCTGCATTAAACGCAATATCAAACGGTTCAATACCTTTCCAACTGCCTGCCTTTTCAGCTTGCGCTTGCACGATTAACCAATTTTCATGATCAAGCTTTAGTGTTACTTCGCCTTCAACATCGCCATCAATAAAGCCCTTTGGGATACCGCGCACTTTTTTAACGGTGCGCCCATCCGTAATTTTGCAAGTCGCTTCCATAACATGAACCATCGAATCACCAATGAAGATATCGAAGTCTTTACCGCCTAGTACTTTTTGCATGTTTGCGCTCCTACTCTGCGTTATCTAACATGATCCCAACAATGATGGTGTTGGGTGAATCGATTGGTTTAACTTTAAGTACGACTTGTAAGGTGGTCGCATTCATAAACGTTAGGTTGATACTGTCGTCTTTTGGGGCGCGAATTAAACCAGGGAACTTATCGGCACCAATATTGATAGACCGTGCCATGTCGCGCAGCGGTTTACCCATAATGCGTTTACCAAATTCAATCCCTGTGCTGCTGTTGTTTAAGCGACGATTTTTAACGTTTTGAATTCCAATAATGCGCACAGCACGTGCAGCCATATCAACAATGCGGCCAATTTCAATTTTTTGAAAATCACCGCCTTCAGCGTCGAGCATGTTTACATCGCCAAAATACGTACCATCAAAATCAGCATAAAACTGTGTACAACTAAAACGCAGCGCATCAAGTGCCGCCGTGGTTGAGTTGGTTAAGGGGTTGCCGGCGGCATCTTCTGGGTTTGGCATCAATGACATTGCCCCCGTAAGCACACGCATTGGGCTATCAGCAATAGTGACTGCGCTTTTACATAAACGCCCTGTTACTGCGCCTAGTTCGTCACCGAATAAAAGCGGGATAACAGCCACACGATCGCCTACTACGCCATCGGTTAACGGTTGCAATGAAGTCACTAAATCAGGCCAATTTTGCTCAGCCGTTAAGCCAGGTGCTGCAAGTAAAAAACGAACACGACGAGCAAGGCTCGATAAAATTTCAAGCGCTTTGGCTTGGTAGCTTTCAATGTCGGCTTTGCCTGTAACTGGCGTACAAATAACAATAATTTCAGGACTAACATCCTGATCCATTGCTTTATCAATAAGGGCCATTACGTTATCGCCTGCGCCATGCGGGATGGCATAACCACTCACTAAGTCATCACCGTTGCGTTGCCATGCTTTTACTTGTATTTTTAATGGCGAGTCGGCGGCGCCAAACTCAACATCAAAATCACTTTGTGCATTAATAGATAAAATTTTGCCGTTGTTCTCACTCGCTTGACCGATAAACAACACACTGCGTTCAATCTGTTTCGTAGCGCCACTGCCTGTTTGTATGGCGGCAACGGTTACTTTACCTTGTGCCATGATCGTTCCTTTTGCTTTGCGCTACGCAACGTGCATAGCCTGGTTTAAAATAAAATTCATTTGTTGCTTTTCTTCGCCCTGCGTTTGCCCTAAAAATGAGCGGGCCGGCAAGTCAATTTGCCATGTACTCTTACTTGAGCTGCCCTTTAAATCGCGAAGTAAAAACCCTGCTTGGTTAATGCTTAAGTTCTCTGTTATCCATTTAATGCTTGGCCGTTTACTGCCCTTGCCTTTACGACGCGGTATTTTGTAACCCTCGGCTATTAATGCCCTGGCTAAATTTCGCGTGGCTGGCCCTTCTTTATTTTGAGCCGCTTTACCTTTTGGCTTGCCTGCATCTAGGCTTATTCCCTCTTGGTGGGCGCGGGCTATTTTTCCGCTTTTGCCCCCTGAAAAATAAACACTGGCGTCGTTTGCACTGTGGCGAACCTTCATAAACTTTTTAAGCTTGGTGAGCATTTTCTTTTTTTTACCACTTGCTCTGCCTTGCCATGTTTTGCCTGCTAAATCCGTTTGCTTGGTGATCCGCTCTTTACTGCTTTTATTCGTTGTTCGAATAACACGACGTAATATATTGCGCCGTTTATTAGGCTTAAGTTGTAAAAACGCTAATTGGTCTTTGCTGCGCCCTTCGTCAAATTTAACGTTAAGCACGGCTTACAGTGCCTTGCAGTAAAAATGATTCAGCAACCCATAGGCTTTGCTCGCCAAAGTCGTAACGGTTACCGTTTAATTCAAAGGGGCCATTGTCTGTTTGTATTAGCTCTATGTCTTCGCACAGCTGGTTAATAGTCAGCTCTACTTCATTGCTGTTGTCGTCGTTTACATCGGCGCTAAATTCAATATCGGTGCTGTCATAACGCCCGCCGTTGTTTTGCAACCAAAACGATGCAAAGGCACAAATTAACGCAACCGGCGCAAAGCATGGATTAATGCTGATCACACCTGAGTAATAAAATCGCGCTGCCAATAACCCGTTACCATTCATTGTTTTACTACTTGGCTCTATGCGCCCGCCTTCTACCCAGCTATCAAACTGAGTATTAAGCGCCAACTTATGGCCTTGGTACTCAACACTCACTAAATGCTGTTTAAGCTTTTCAATTTTGCTTTTGCTCATAACAGCTCTACCGATAAATTAGGGCTTAGTGCTTGCAGTAAGCGCATGGCGTTTATGCTTTCGCGTTGCCAGTGTTCAAAGTTATCAATGGCTGATTGCGACTGTGCTGCTGCGTTTTCACGGTGTGTACTGCCAAGCTTGGATACCAATAAATTAGCTTTGGCTTTGCTATACACTGCATCGTTATAAAAAATTATTTGTTGTGCGTTTAATGGTGTGCCGTTAGTAAGCACAGCGCTTACTAGTTCTTGGTTTACCTCGGTCTGTGCGCGCTTTAGCTTTTCAACAAGCAGCTCACTTTTGCTGGCGTATTCTTGGGCAACGGCGTAATGCTCTATAAAATAAGCCGTGCTTAATGTCGGGTAATAGCCATTGCCTGGCACATCAACATTAATGCTTTGTAAATCTGCTTGTGGCATACCGCTTAAATTCATATTGCACCTGTAAAAACACACACATTAAATTGGGTGCGGGCGCCACTTAGTCACACTGGCGACATAATTAATACTCGCACTGTGCTAAGTTGCCCGCTGGCGTTGGAGCTGTTACTCGTTAACCGCTGCTTTTAATTGCTTTGTTAACTTATCGACTAAACCTTTAACTCCTGCTTTGTCGTTAATGGCTTGGGCGTGCTCTGCAAATAACAGAGCATTACCGTAGTTGTGCTGGGCTGCATCAACCTTGGCAGCAATGGCGTACAATTTACCGCCCACCACTTCAAGGCCGTTCCAGTCTTGGTTTTTTACGGTATTGATTAAGCCACGCAGTACATAGCTAATATCAAATAAGCCTTGCTGCTTTGATTCTGTTAGGTAGTAATTAGCGTCATCGTAGAGTTGGTCGATAACGAATGCAGGCCAATATTTGGTATTAAATACCGTTGGTAGTGGTTGTTTTTGCTCAACCATAAACGGCAGGAGTTCTAGCGCTGCATCCCAGCGTTTTAAGTCAACCAACCAAATAAACACCCATGCTAAAACCGTGTTCGGGTGGCATTGGCCGCTTAATCGATATTGATTGATATACCCTAAATAGTCTTGGCGTTCTAACGCTTCAGACTTGTAAGTCGCTTTGTCTGCAATATCAGTAAATGTTTTTAGTTGAGCTAAGTCAGATTCGATGGCTGCTGCATAAAGCTGGTACTCGGTTTGCGTAGTGATAGGGGTTGGCGCATGGGTACTCGTGGCTGTTGCCGCGACCGTTGGCGCTTTTTTGTCAGTGCTTGTTGGTACGCTGCTTGCTGCTTTGGCTAATGATTCTTTGACTAAGCTCATTTAAAAACACTCTTTAATGTGGTTAAAAAGACCGGCTCGAAAATTGGATTAAACAAGCCGGCCAAATGGGAATTTACCGAATATTTAAATCCAGGCGCTACCGTCTGAATTTGGTAACTTGATACTGGTTGATTCGAAATACATTACTTTTTCAAGGTCTTCTACGTAGTAGCAATCGTTTCGTGATAGGTAGTCTTCAACGCGTTTTTTCTTAGCGTTGTTTTCTACACTGGTACGCGTTGATCCCGTTTGTACGTAGTGACTTAAGTTGTCAAAGCTGGTGACTAAAATGCCACGAGCGGGGAAAAACGGAATTTTGTATGTCATTAAACCGCCATAGGTATCAATCACCTGTTGCAGCTCAATCTTGGTTTTTTCACTTGGGGTATGTGCTTGCTTGGCGTACAGCTTGTTTTTGTCTTGCGCTAAAAGCTCGTCGCCAATAATAGCCACCATGTTTGCACGTTTGTGCTCTGGAATACCTTGCAATGCATCGTGCACCGCTTGGTCTAGGTTTTCGTAATCGCCGCCAGCACCAATACGAATTTCGCCAGCGGTTGCGCCTTCACTAATTGCGCGCTCAGGTGCATCGCGGCGAATTAGTTGTAGCCAGCCAATGTTTACATCGTTCATCATTGGATAGGCTGTAATATCTGTGGTATCAGCTACGTGCGTACCATTCCAACCAATTTTAATAATATCTAGCGCAATAGCCTGACGTACGTGATTACGATAACGATTATGAAAATCAGGAAACTTAGACCACTGATCCATTTTTACCCATGTGATATGAATGTCGCATTCTGTTGGGTAACAACGGTATTCACGTTTATCGAGCTTTGATACATCACGGGTTTTACGCTCTTTGGTGTCGTCAGTTTCAACGCCTGCACGACCTGTTACGCCACCGTCTACACTCATGATCACTGACTGACCAACTAAGTCGTCTACCGGTACGGTGTTGATCATCTGTAAAAATTCAGCCGATTCATAAACAGCATCATATAAGCGCTGCTCGGTTGTAGGCTCAACGTTGAATTGCTCACTCATTGATGTAACGCCGTAATTAACGGCCATGCCTGCCATAATGGCGACAAATAATTCTCTAGTTCTGGTTTTCATATTCTTTCCTGCGTTTAGCTAAGTTAAGTTGGTGATGTAATTACAAGCAGTTGCTGTATTTACCCTCATCGCCTTCGGGTTCTTCGTCGGCGTCAGTGGTATCACCCGCAGGTGTTTTCAACGCTTTAGTAAACTTGTCGTTAAGTTCACCTAATGCTGTTTTTGTTTTTAATAGCTCTTCTTTTACTTGAGCTAATTCAGTGTTTTCATCATCAGCTGGCGGCGTTTCTTCACCTTCCACTTTTGTGGTTGAAAACGAATCAAGCTTTGTGGCAAGCCCATCTAGTTTTTTAGCAAACTCACTAAGCGGTGTGCCCAGCGCATCTTTTAATGCAGTGGCTAATTGTGTTTCGTTCATGTCGGGTTCTTCCTTTGCGAATAGTCGTTTAAAAAATGGTTTTTTAGGTGCGGCGTCGATAGGCTCACATGATCCTAAATCAACTTTTAATAAAGAGACGTCCGTGTCATCTGGCTTACTCTTACTACTGAAATGGATACGGTCGGTATAGCAACTCGCTGGGTAGTCGGTCACTGCTAAACCGGTTAGGTAGGTTTTGCCTGTGCCCATAAAATCGCGGCTAATTTCGATACTAAAATAAACAGCTTGATCTGCTTTGTTCAGCTCTACAAACCCTTGATTGGGCGCAAGCACTGCGTATAAGCACACAACGCCCTCTTCGTTTTCATAGGCTTGTACGCTTTCTACATCTCCCAACATGCCGGGAATGTCCACGTTATGCAGGTTTTTAGCGGCCCAACCTGACCAGTTAAATTCGTGATCAACATTAATGCGGGCGCCATATTTACGCGGGTTATAGGTTTCTACAATGTCGGCTACGTCTTGCTCTGATATTTCGCGACCGTCAACGGTCATACCAACAGCGGCAATCGATAACGGTTTAGTACGTAGTTGACCTGGCATAAACAACCCTTTTTAAATATGTGCAAATTAAGCGTATTGCTTTAAAGTGATTGCAGTTTGCACCCTCTTTTTATTCCTTTCCAACGGTTTAACTTTTTGAAATTCCTATATTTAACTTTTAGGTATGGCTAGGTTTTTGACTGACAGATTAAGCGTTTTATAACGAATACACTGCCGCTATGGATTAATAAAAGCGGCGCAATAGATGGCGAACTACGGACCAGAGATACGCAAAAAAGCACAAGATTTGTATGTTGTTGAGGGCTACACGGTGGACGAAATAGCCGAGCTTGACGACATGCCCAGTGCGCGTAGCATTCGCCGTTGGTCGGAGGCTGGCAAGTGGGAGGACATGTGCCCAAGCTATAACGCCGAAATGGCCTTTAGCAAACGCATTAATGTACTGGCCGATAAAGACGATAAAACCGATGCTGACTATAAAGAGCTCGACTTTTGCACGCGCCAGTTGTGCTCACTTAATAAAAGTAAATTAGCCCCAGCCCCAAAACAGCGCGCAAGTAATGACAACCCCGCCAACAATAACAGCGGCAACAGTCATAACGGCAATGACAAAAAATCGAAGAAGAAAAAGAAAAACGATTGCTCTGGCATTACCCTTGAAATGCTCAACGAGCTTAAAGACACATTACTTTATCCTCACCAAAAACATTGGTTTGATAACCAAGACCATCGCACCCGTTTTATATTAAAACCGCGCCAGATTGGCGCTACATTTTATTTTGCATTCGAAGCGTTTTACGATGCTGTGGTAAATGGCCGTAATAAAATATTTATATCGGCGAGCCGTGATCAGGCCGAAGTATTTAAAGCCAATATTGTGGCGTTGGTGCGTGAGCATTTTAATGTTGAGCTTAGCGGCTCGCCTATGGTGCTTAATTTAGCCGGCGGTAAAACGGTTAAACTAATATTTAAGTCAACCAATGCCCGTACTGCACAATCAGAATCCGGCGATTTATATATTGATGAAGTATTTTGGATACCTAAATATAAGTCGCTGCGCGGTTTGGCGCAGGCCATGGCAACCCACAAACATTTACGAATAACGTATTTTAGTACGCCATCGGTTACCAGCCACGAAGCCTACGACCATTGGAACGGTAAATGGTACCGCAAAACAAAAGCGTGTAACGATCCTGAATTTGCCATAGATGTAAGCCATAAAAACCTAAAAAACGGCCAACTGTGTGACGACGGTATTTGGCGACAAATGCTCACGGTTTACGATGTAGTAACCAGTGGCTTTGACCGTATAGATATTGGCGTACTTGAAAACGAATACAGCGTAGATGAGTTTAATAACTTGTTTATGTGTAAGTTTATTGATGATGCGCACAGTGCATTTAATCTTAAACAGCTTATGAACTGCGTGGGCGATTCAACCAAGTGGAGCGACTTTGATTTAGCCTACGAGCGCCCGTTCGGACTGCGCCCTGTTGTAATTGGTTTTGACCCTGCCCGCTTTGGCGATAAAGCCAGTGTTGCCATTTTAAGTGCGCCCATGAAGCCAGGCGAAAAGTTTTTACTGCTAGAAGCACTTGATTTAAGCGGCAACGACTTTGAAGCCATGGCAAACGAGATAAAACACCTCACCGAAAAATACAACGTTGTGCATATTGGCGTAGATACCACTGGCATTGGTTATGGTGTGTGGGAGCTTATTACTAAGTTTTACCCTAATGCTGAGCCGATTCATTACAACCCCATTATTAAAAACCGCATGGTCATTAAAGCCATTAACGTTATTCAAAACCGCCGCTTTGAGTTTGACCAGGACGCGGTAAATATTGCCAGCTCGTTCATTAATATTCGCCGTAAAGTGGTGGGCGACCAAATTACCTATGCCACAAACCGCACAGCCACAACAGGCCATGCCGATATTGCGTGGGCAATTATGCACGCTATGTTATTTGAACCACTCGACGGTAACGCCCATAGCCGTCAAACATCTGTAGGAATTGCAGCTTAATGAGTAAACCACGATTACAAGTAAGTAACGGCCAAGCGCCAAACTACAACCAACGCACAGCGGTAACCGATACGTTTAGCTTTGGCGATCCTGAGCCATGCTTAGACAACCGGCTAACCGATTACGTTGGGGTGTTTAGTGACAGTAACGGCATTTACGCCCCGCCCATTAATTTGCAAGGCTTGGTTAAACTGCTGCGTGTAAATGCCCAGCATGGGCCAATACTCTACTTTAAGCGCAACATGATATTAAAGTGGTATAAGCCTAACCCGCTTTTAAGCCACCAAGCGCTTAGCAAATTTGCGTTTGATTTGCTGTGGAGCGGTAACGCCTATTTGCAGGTTATTAAAAATTCATTTGGGCAAGTTATTAAACTGCGCCACTTGCCTGCACTGACTATGCGTTATACCGATAAACGCGGGGGGTACGCGCAATTAAGTAATCGCAGTCATGAGCCTATTTACTTTAATGAAGGCGAAATAATACACGTAAAGGAATACGACCCCGGGCAAGGCATTTATGGCATACCGCAATATTACGGCGGTATTCAGTCGGCGTTGCTTAATGAAGATGCCACGTTATTTCGTCGCCGTTATTACAAGAACGGTGCGCACATGGGCTTTATATTCTCAATGGCTGACCCTAATTTAAGCGCTGACGATGAAACCGCTCTTAAAAATGCCATACGTGACAGCAAAGGCGTGGGTAACTTTAGAAGTTTGTTTTTTAATTTTCGCAGTAATAAAGCCGATGCTGAAAAAGCGATAAACATTACACCGGTGGGCGACATATCAACAAAAGACGAATTTGAGCGCATTAAAAAAATTACGCTTAACGACATGCTCAGCATGCACCGTGCGCAAGAAGCACTGAGCGGCCAATCATCTGGCGACAGCCCAGGCTTTGGCGACTTAGACAAAATTACCCGCGCGTATTACAACAACGAAGTTGTGCCCCTGCAGCAAGACGTATTAGGCATTAATAATTACCTACCCGCCGCGCAGCATATTGAATTTAAAGAGCCTGAGTATTCAGACTTAAACCCAACTACCAAGGAAGCCGCATGAGCTGGATAGATGTAACAGAGTTTATTAAACAATGGGGGCGTTTATTTATGTTGAGTTTTTTAGCAGCCGCTATTCAAATGTATTTAAGCAAAAAGCAATTTACGTTTTTTCATTACTGTATGAACGTGCTCGTTGCTATTTTTGCAGCGTACTTAGCCGCTATGTTTTGTGAATGGCGCGGCTTTGACGAGAGCCTAAAAACGGGTGTGATTGGCGTAACAGCGTATGCGGCCCCACACATTTTAGAAGGGTTCGACAAGCTAATTAAATCGTTTAGCAAAGACCCAAAAGGCTTTATTAAATTTATCAGAGGGATTAAATAATGGGATGGGTTACGAGTTTATTCACAAGCAATGCGGCTGAGCCAATTAATGCAGTAGGCAATGTGCTTGATAATTTATTTACCAGCGACGAAGAGGTATTAACGCTTGATGTTGTAAAACAACGCTTGGCACAGCAACCTGCTTTAGCACAATCCGAGATTATGAAGGTGCAAGCCCAACACCGCAGCACATTTGTAGCAGGCGCACGCCCGTTTTTAATGTGGGTATGTGGTTTTGGTTTTTTGTTTGCCTTTGTGATAAACCCGCTTTTAGTATGGTTAATACCTGATATTGGTAAACCTGAGCTACCACTTGATACAATGATGGAACTAACTCTTGCCATGCTTGGGCTTGCAGGTTTAAGAACGGTAGAAAAGTTAAATGGCGCTAGTAAGTGACTAGCGTATATCTACTATAAAAGTATTTTTTATTCCCTCGCAACTGCAAGAACGGGGGCAATTGCTCTTATGTCGATACGACTCATAAGGCCAAATAGTAAGTCATTTAATTCTTTATCATCTAAATAATACACAGTAAATAAATCTAAAGATTTGATTTTACTTTTAATATCGTATCCTGCTCTTATTTCTTTATTATTCAGTAATGCTTTTACAAATTGATATTTCTTTAATGCTCTTTGATTTTTCGATAACTCTTCTGCAGTTTTGATTGCTTCCGCTAGTTTAAAATCAGGTATTTTAGTCTCACTTTTCAATATACAGACTATATCTAGATCATATAAAGCAGGTCTCAAATAATTAAAATACATATCCTGCCATTGCATTCTTACTATTGCCTTTTGAATATCTTCTTCCATTGCATTGAAAAGTTGTTCAAAGTTTGTTCCCAAATTACTTAAAACAGGCAATACTTTATTTATATTTTTTATTGATGTCACATCACCTGTTTCTAATGTTTCAATTGCAGCTATCATTTTGTCTACTTGTAGTTTAGCTTCACTTGATATACTTAGCTGTCGCTGCTGAATTCTTGTTTTCCTATATTGATGTAAACCGAAAATGAATGTTAACGCTGTACAAGTTTGAGCTACAGCTTTGACAATATCCAGCAGTATTACATTCACTTCGTCCGTGGGGGCTTTTATAATCTCTGTAATAATACAAAAACCATAAGTTAAACTCGCTGTTAAAACTATAACTACGATAATAATGCCAACAAAATCAAAAGTTATTTTTATTCCTGTACCCGGTTTTTCAAATATCACAATTGTTAATTCCCATCACAATTTTATAAGTGCACTTTATCTTAATCTGTAATCTAGTTCTTTAATCTTTTCAATTTTTCCAGCAACAACTTCAAGCCGTTTAAGTGCTCTTGTAAGATTCGACGCTGGCACGCCATTTAATGTTGCTGCATTGGTTTTGCTAATACCGCGAACTAAGTAATCACTGAGTGCTGCTTTTATATCTTCACTGGTGCTTTTACCAAACGATAAAAGTGTATCTAACCGCTCTTGACTTTGTGTGCCTTTGTGTAAATATTTCATAATTTATTTATCACTTAAATGATAATAAATTAATGATATTTCAATATTAGGTAAATCACCAGCTGTTTGATCTTTTTATTGTCACTTTACTGCTAAATGTTGTCACTTTTTGACAACGCGATCTTTTTAAAAATTGCTCACAGATCCTTCTACTGGGCTGGCTGGCGATCAATGGCGTGTCACTGGGATTGTCAATTTGACGCGTTTTTTGCACGAAAGCGGAAGGCGAGGAGGAGTGAATTTTTCGGCTTCTTGGTTCTCAGCCCACACTTTTCGGCGGGCCTTGGCGACCCGACTAAGTACGATGCCCTGTATTTTAAAAATGAGACTAAGCAATCTTATTTAATCAATGAGTAATGAAGTAGCGCGGGACCCTGAAATTGGCAGTAAATTACAGCTTAATTTTGATTTGGAAGTTACAAATTAATTTATGTAGGTTCGTAATTTTTGCGTTAAAATCATCAAGTTTTCATTTGCTGATTTTTTCAAAGTATCCAGATCTTCTACTTGTTGATCAGTTAAACCATTTTCTGTTACATGCTCAAAAATAAATTCAATTTGATTATTGTATATTTTATCTTCACTATCAAAATAAGCTCCTAGCGGATCAATTAGTTCTTGAAAATGTATGTATATTATAGATTGTGCTTTAGCTCGACTTTTATAATCAATTTTAGGAGTTATTTTTTCAAATATTTCTGACATATTTTCTGAATCTATTAAACAAGGATTCGCCCATGCAATAGTTGAAGTATTTGCTATGCATTCATCGGATTTACCTTTTACTAGATTCAAAGCCTCAATTGCACTCGTTGCATTTATTCTTTTTTCTTCACTTTCTTTACGCTTTAAAGTGTGGCGAGAAATATATATTTGTACGAATGCCATTATTATGATTGTAATAGCACCAATTATTATCTGTAGTGGTCTATCCATACTTTTCTCTAATTAAATTAAAATAATTAAATTAATAACATACACTTAGTTTTTTTAGTAGCATTAATTGTTAAAACCACCACTACTGTATATAATTACAGTTAATTTTATTAACGATCGGTGATTATATGGCGCGGGTTACTTGTCCAAATTGCGAAGCTAAAGCAACAATTACGTCACGCGAAAAGCAAAGCGCGCATGTTGTTAATTTATATTGCTCGTGTACAAATACAAAAGAATGCGGGGCTACGTTCCGTATTACCCAATCGTTTGATCACTTCTTAAACCCTCCAGTACAAAACACACAACAATTAGCCGCTGCACTTATTAAAAGTTTACCTCGAGAACAACAGCTAGAATTAATTGGTTTGTAAGGTAATATATTTTTGTACGTTTTGTATCAAACACTCTATTTCATTGTCTATCTGTTTTGCCGCCTCTATACCTTCCCCAGTAGTAACTATGCTAATATCCATATAGCTAAAGTCTCTTGGTCTCATATATTTTAAATATATTTTGCTTTCGTCAACCTTTTCCATAAATAGCTCTCTACGGTTATGAGAATCTCTGCCGCTATCGCTCTCCCTGATCGATTTAATATTTTCGTTGAAGTCTATTAAGCAACGTAATAATTTTGTTATTTCTTCAAACTCTTCTGTATGTTTTTTATTTACACATTCTAAGCTTCTAAGTATAAGGACTCTTTTAAAAAGTTCATTTGATAATTTCGTGAGATCTTTTTTACTTTCCTCAAAATCATTAAGCATAGTAGGGTCAGTTGGATATCCCCCACCTCTTATAAAAGCAATCATTTTGGCTGTTAAATGTGTTACATAAGGTATTTTATATTTCAGTTTGGGCAGGACTTCATTTTCTAGCTCTAGGACCCAACTTATTGAGATACTAACTTTATGCTCTGAACGGCTTTTTTTGTATGCGGCAATCGCATATATCAAACCACACAAAGTCAAAATCGTACTTATAATACTACTTACATTTGCCCAACTACTTAACATTTTGTACTTCCCGTACATGTGAAAGAAAAATAAAACCACAATAACCGTAAATATAAATGCAAATGTTAATATCATCCCATAGATAGGCCAATAAGGTGACTCAAGATCATCCATGAATTTATCTAGAAATTTAAACATCCCATTGAATCCATCTTTATAATTATTTATATATATCATTCAGGTGTATATAAAGTCTATGAGTTTCAGGCATAGGAAAGGCTGATATCACATGTCAGCCTTTTTTAAGATTTGAAGTTTTTAGCTATTAAATAGTAAGGTTTAAAATAGTCGCTTTTTGGATTTAAAAATTCCCCTTACATTTATCTACTTTTCAAAGTTCTCTTTCTTTTGTTAAGAATCTTTTTAGTTGCGTATATTGTCCCAGCTGTAATCGCAACGCCTGCTACCACCCCCACCAGATTTAAAAGACTATCAGAGCCATCCTCAGTAAGGTTTTTAAAAAAATCATCCTCATCCATATATAATTCATCATGATTGATACCCTCTTCATTACATAGTTCATCGATAGAAGAATATTTGCCACTATTCAACATATTGATAAATTCTGGAAACATTCTAGGTTCATCATCAGACATAAAGTCGTCATCTTCGTCATCAAACATTTTAGCTCCTAATTAATACAGCTTAAGTAAATTTTAAATCGTTTCTATACGATTTTAATAAAGATAAATTTAGCTTTAGTTCTCTTTTTTAACAAGAAAATAAAATTATACGAACACTTAAAGAAATTTGAATAGTCATTTTTTCTCCTACGCCATTAAATCCAGTGCCCACCAATCGTTGTCGCTGATTGCTGATGCGCTGCCTTGTTTTACTAAAGTAACTAGGTCCCAATCGCCAATAGTGACTAGGCCGTTTTGTATATGGGTATTATTTGGCGTGTTGCGCCCGCCAAGCTGCGCGTATTTATAAGCAAGCTCTACATACTCGCGGGCTTGTTGCCAATGGGCTTCAGTTATGTGCCAGCTACCTGCTTTTTGTGAATATGTTTTAGCCAATGACTCAATAGCTAAGCGCTGATCATGCTTTATTTGCTCATCAACATTTAAAACTTGAAGTTGGCCGTCTCGTATTTGATAAATTTGGCCGTTTCGGCTGATCCTTTTTCCGCTATTTAGATCCTTTATTACTTCATCAACGTCATTTTTTGAGGTACCCATCATATCGAGTAACAACTCAGCCCTAGACACTGCGGCTATAGGCGTACAGTTATTACCACTAGTCCAAGATAGGTCGGCTGCGCCGACGTTGGTGTTATCCTTAGCATTAAGTTTTTCGGCTGTGCCTTTGAGTTGCCTGGTCCATTCTACTAAGCGAGTTTTTAGGCTTGTCTCGGTGGTAACGTTATAAACATTGTTAATCATGCGATGAAGCTTTGATTCAATACTTACATTAGTACCAATACCTTTTATGCGGCGCACTACTTCAGCGTAGTCGTTGCCCATTATTGTGTCTTCGTACATTGATTTGAAATTAGCAGCACGGCCTATGCACATACCGCCTTGGAGTTTTACGTAGTCTTTCCAGTTGGCAGTATCTGCAGCGTGGCGAATAGGCTCTATGGTTTCGTCACTTATTGCTTTACCCTTCGGCATGCGGCGCAATTCACGATACACGGTAACGCTTGGCGAACCCTGAAATTGAAACTGACGAATGTTCCATGTGCTAGCCCAGGCTAAAACGGGGTTAGCTTGCTCTTGAAGGTTTTCGCCTGTTTCGGCATCTTCATGGTCGCTTAATTGGTAGCCATCAATATTTTTACTGATGTATTTAGCAATGTAGCTGGCTGCACTGCCCTTGCTTTTATCCATTTTTATGGCGTCAAAGCGAGGGCTAAACGTGCGATAAAACTTACTGGGTGCTTTGGCTTTTTTGCCTTGGCTTTTTTTAAGGCCCCACTCGCGGCGCTTTTGTTTGTAGGTTTTAAACAGCTCACTTTTTTTAGTGCCTGCGCGGTAGCTTACACATTTCTCTACAGTTTTAATGTGTGTGCCGTGGGTGTTTATATCTACCCATTCGTTTACTACTTTTGCGCGGGTTTGCACAGGGCCGTAATAATCGTAAAGCTCTGTTTTGTCTTCTTGAATAAAGTACCAACGCAAAATAGCGTTCACTTCTTGTAGTTTATTTTTAGGCATAAACAACATCATGTGCCAATGCGGGCAACCGTCGGCATGTGGCTCAACTACGCGCACACCAAAGTATTTAAGGCCTCGTCGGTTTAACTTAGAACGAGCACGCGCCCATGTTTGGGTTAGGTAATTTTGTGCATCTTTTGGGCTTTCGCCGTGCCATTTACTTGAGTTTGCATGAAAACGTGACGGGCACGTAATGGTGTAAAACACTCCTACATAGCCCATTTCGTCAGCTAACTCTTCGGTTTCGCGTATACGTAGCATTAACTCGTTACGGCGGTTGGCTGGGTTTGCCATGCCACTTTTTACTGCTTCTATCAAACTTATTACGTCGCCGTTGCTGCTTTGCAGTTCCATCATTTCTAGGAACTGGCGGCCACTGGCTTGGGCAAAGTTAAATTCGCGCTGTGCTTGTTTTGACGAGTAAGGGCTAATGCCACGGCGTTTAAACTTTTTGCTTTTTTTATCGTGGTATAAATCTTTGCCTACTTGGCCTGTGGCAATTTCTAGTAACTCTAAAAACTGGCGGCGAATAGTTTTTAATTGACGAGCCCACCATCTATCACACTGCATTTTTAGCAGTGCAATTTCGTAACACTCGGTTGGCAAGTTGTCGTCGCGCATGGCATAAAATGGCACATTAGCGCCTAGGGCTTTGGCATGCGCGGCTATTGCATCGTAGGTTAACGATATTATTTTTCCGTACGGTAGATGTTGGTTTTCTTCGCTTACATCAAGCGTTATTTGCACGCACTCCATAGCGAGTGTGCCTGCGTGTTTTTTGGTTTTTTCAATACTGCTTAAAATATGCCATGGCAATGGCATATTTTGAGTAATACTAAACAGTACGCCAAAGCGCGGTTTTAAACGGGCAATGGTGCGGCGTAACCATGTATTAGCACGGTATTGGCTACCCGCCTTTTTTTGGTTGTAACGGTCTATGTATTTACGGGCCATACGACTTTGCAAAGGCACCGGCACATTTTGCAAGCCACGCGCTAAAAAGTTGCGGTCGTCAATATCGCTAATAGACGAAATTAATCCCTTAGCTATACCAGATAGTCTAAGGGCTTGCAGGTCGAGTGGCTTAGGGTTAGCCATTTATTCGGTTAACTCTATTAACGTAGGTTCTCTATGAATTTGCGCGGCATCTAATGCTGTTTGCATTTGGTCGTAAACTGGCGCGTATTCAATGTGAGCAACTGCAATTAATTGCACCACTGGCATTAAGTCAGTTAGGCAGTTTTCACACTCCATAAGCATTGCAATAGTTGACCGTTTGTTTAAATTGCGAATAGTAAAGTTGGCTTGGTCTATAGCATGTTCAACAATGTTTTTAACTAATTGCTGATTTTTAGATAGATCTTGGTCTTTGATTGTGTTCATTTTAGTAGTCCTTTGGGATTAAATTATTGGTGTAGAGTTACTGAGAATGTGTGGCTGTGTGCGTAGTTTCATTACTTCACTACTCCAAGCGCCGAGAATATTTTTCGGAACTCGTCGGTTCTATTGCCAAGGTAAGTAATAAAACAGCCTTTGGGTGCGCCTTTTTTTACATTGCCTTGTGCATCATTAAAGTGCGTACGACCATCAATAAAGCAGCTTAAGCCTGCGTTTAATAACTTTTGGCACCATGCCTCTGAGCTATTAACAAAGGTAATGTTCATTGCTTCTTTAAAGTTACCTTGCGCATATTGGTCTAAGTAATAGTCAATCCAATCGCCGTTGCTGGCTATGTCTTCGGTAATGCAGTGGCCGCGATACTTACTGTAAGTCGGGTCGTTACATATTTTTTTAACACACTTTGGCTTACATGCTATTTCACCTTTATTGAATGGGTGATTTAACCAAACAGTATTAGCTATCCAATTTCTTGTTAATGCATCGTCTTCTTTAGTTAAGTAACACGTCGCTTTTACTGACTCGTTAGCCACTGCGCAACTTGCAGGGTCTAAACCAATAACCGAAAACATTTGGTGCACATACTTCAAAACTTTAGTAGGCGTGTAAAACTCAACATTGCCACTGTCTTGATTGATTAGTTGATCAGGTGTCATGGCTGATCCTTAGTGTGCTTGTTCTATTTTTTGAGTGTTTTTAGCAATGCTAAAATCTCGTTTTTGTAAAAAGCGGCTTGGCGTCATCGCATTAGCATCAACAAAGGCGGTTACTATTTCTTGAAGCTGCAAAATAGCTTGGTGTATTTTAAGGCGTTTATCACGGTCAAATTGGTGATAACTCCTTTCCAAATCATTTTTAGATAGGCCTGCCGAATAACACACAATTATTTGCTGCGGCTTACTCAAGTGCGTATACACATATTCAGCGGTATGACGATCGCTGTTAAAAAGCCCCTTAATCTCAGTAAGTCCTTTTGGTGTTGGTTTTACATCAACAACTTTTAACTGTGTTTTTTCAGGCTGTTTATTTACGTCTGTAATACCGCGATTTTTTGCAATTTCTAATGCTGCATTTGCCATGGTTTTCTCCTAGTTGTTTACGCTTTGTTGGTGCTGTGTTCTAAATTTAATTAGCTCGTTTAAGCGATAATGATTAGTTTTGCCAAACTGAATTGATTTAGGAAAATCAGACAACTTCGACAAAATCCAAAACTTTTTACGCGCACATCCTAATACCTCGCATGCCTCAACGGTGCTAACTAGGCGGTCTTTTTGCTCTTCAAGCTCAGTGCGTAGTTGGTTGTTTTCTTGTAGTAGTGCAAACAGCACAGCTTTAGCATCTGGATGAATATCTAATAAAATAATTTGTTGTTCAGTGCTCATGCTGCATCTTCCTTTTTGCTTTTTTGATGATCGGCTAGTAAATCGTTTACCGATATTTCACCGTTAGTTAGTTCTGAAATACGTGGAATGTATTTCGCTGGAGCTTGGCCATGCCGGCTAACCCAGTGATGGACTACTGATTGCTTAGTACCTAGGACTGTGGCGAGCTTGGTTTGCCCACCAATTATTTTTACTGCTTTATCTATGGCTGACATTTTAATCTCCGATAGCTGCTAACCACTTTTATCTATATTACAATCTCTTTTATTGGTTTGTAAACCACTATATGTTGTATTAACGAAAATAAAACCAATAAAAGCGATTTGACTAAAACCACTTAAAGTTGTGATAATCTAAATTAATCACACTTAAAGTGTTAAAAATAAATCTTTTGGAGATAATATGGACATTGCTAATCGTGTTAAAAAGCTAAGGAAAGCACTAGATTTGACTCAGCATCAATTAGCTGAATTGGTTGGTGTTGCACAAAATTCGATTCAAAAATTAGAGAAAGGCGATACTAAAAACCCACGTAATATAGAGTCATTAGCGCGCGCACTCCAATGTACACCGGAATATTTACGCTTTGGTATTGGTGAGAACAATAGTAGTAACGTTTCACCAGGGCCAACAATCAAAGCCACCGCCCCACTTATCAGCTGGGTGCAAGCCGGTGCTTGGTCAGAAATAAGTGAAATTAAAGCTTATGACGCAGAGCGTTTTATGTGTCCTGTTAATTGCAGCGACCTAACTTTTGTTTTAAAGGTGCAAGGCATTAGCATGGAACCAAAGTTTGATGAGGGTGATTTAATTTTTGTAGACCCTGAAGCCGAATGCATCCACGGTTCGTACGTAGTAGCCCGCCTAGACGACGATAACCAAGCCACTTTTAAACAGCTCATTATCGAAGGTGGCCACAAGTTCCTAAAAGCCGCCAACCCCAACTGGCCAGAGCAACTAATACCTATCAATGGTAATTGTACATTAGTTGGAAAAGTTATATTTACTGGTAAGTCGCTTTAATATTATCGAATATCTGACACAAAAGAGCCCGTATTTACGGGCTTTAAATAACTTATCAATAAATTTTTTACGCTTTCAAGAGCATTATTAGAGTCGTAAGGTATTACACATACAATGAAGCTGCTCTATCACTTGATTCACTGTTATAACAGATGAGCACCATTTTATTTCTTTTTTAAGCAATACTCGTTACCTCTAATAATTTTGTAAACATTTTAAGCCTATGTCCAGCCTTTTTGTATTTGCATTTTTTGATGCATTGAAAAACTGTTCTCCCTTTTTATGGAAAAAGATATAAGCTTTGAATCTTACTTTTTTCCTATACTTGCAATCCATAACCTCCATGAAAAGTGCACGCATAAACATAAAAACAAGTAAAACTCACAAAAAAGTAAATTTAGTGATAAAATGACGCAATAAAAAGCAAAAAGAGTAAATTGTGAAATACTACACTGAAATATCAAAAATAGTGACGGGTGCGCTATCAGGTGATCGAAAACTAGTTATATCCTACTCAGAGCTTCTTTGTGAGAAACTACGAAGTGATGGTGAAACTCATGCCTCAGAAGGGTTGCAAAAGAAATTATTAAGCATCAATACGCACAACACAAGTACACAATCTATGTTTTCTCGTCCTATTCCTGTTGAGAAAGACAGCCGCTTTTCTTTAGCTGATAAGACATATCCAACATTACAAGATAAAATAATATTTTTACCTGCGCACGACCAAAAAACAATAGATTCTTTTATTTCGTATATTAATAATAAAGAACAACTGAATGCTTTAAATATTCCTATTAACCCAACTTTACTGCTGCACGGAATACCCGGTACAGGAAAAAGTAAATTAGCCGGGAGTCTTGCTGCTCATCTAGGTTTACCGTTAGTGACAGCTAGAGCTGATGCATTAATATCATCATATTTAGGTTCGACATCTAAGAATATTAGATCTTTACTTGAATATGCCAGTTCTGAGCCATGCGTATTATTCCTTGATGAGTTTGATGCAATTGCAAAAGCAAGAGATGATAAAAACGAGATTGGAGAGCTAAAACGTGTTGTTGTAAGTTTATTACAAAACATTGATAACTTAGGAGATACAATTTTAGTTGCCGCAACTAATCATTTTCACTTATTAGACCCTGCAATAGATAGGCGCTTTCACTATAAAATGGAATTAAAAGCTCCCATTGATTACGTTCGATATCAACTTTTTTCAAACCTACTTGTGCAGTTTGAATTTAATGAAACTAACATTGAAGCATTTGTTACTTTGAGTGATGGTTTAACTGGTGCTGAAATAGAGATAATCACTTATGATTATCTGAGGCAAACAGTCATTAATAACAATAATATCAATGCTGTTGAGCTAATGCGTAAAATTTTACAAGGTCGTTTCAACTGGTTAAACTTTAGTATAGAAAACCGCTTAACTTGTATGAAAAAATTACAAGAATATGATAATAAATTATTTACCAAAAAATTTATTAGCTTACTATGGGGTATGTCACAAAGTAACGTATCAAAGATATTCAAGGAAGATAAGTAATGCCGAATAATTATAATCCTATAAAACACATAAATTTCTCTGAAGATGATCACTTTAAACCTGAGACCCATGGCGGAGGTAGCTCAAAACCACATAAGCCAGTGACAAATAAGTTTATAACAAAAGTACTAGATTCTATTAAAGAGTTAACTAGAGTTAGAAACTTTGAAGTAAGTACAACTATTGCGGTAATTGAGTTGGAAAGTAAAGCAGTTGCAAAGAGTCATCGCCCAACATCTATATTCAATGATAAAACTTGCCCTTTTTTTGGTGATGTCGGATATGCGAAACATTTAATTCAAATAACCCCAAATGGTCTTTTAGCTTTAGAAAAAAAAATCACTCAACGAAACTCTAAACAAGTAATTAAAGATATATCTGCAATAAAATCTATTAGTCCTTATAAAATTGATATTAATGCTAACCCAGATGTAAAATCATTAAGTATTCGATTATTCCGATTTAACTCAGCAGAGAAAAATAGAAAGCTTGATAATGAATTTGAAC
Source organism: Pseudoalteromonas sp. SR44-2 (assembly GCF_014163745.1). Taxonomy (NCBI): domain Bacteria; kingdom Pseudomonadati; phylum Pseudomonadota; class Gammaproteobacteria; order Alteromonadales; family Pseudoalteromonadaceae; genus Pseudoalteromonas; species Pseudoalteromonas sp. SR44-2. The sequence goes on from NZ_JACJDW010000014.1 coordinate 39,563, forward strand.
GATTTTTAAACAACTTCCAATGCGAGTGGAAAAAGCATGCTTCTAATGTAGTAAGGTTATACAAAGTATCCGGAGCGACAAAAGAGATACTAGATTCTTTACCAGAGTTTGCTGGTGTCCAAAGTGTAATTTCCAGTAAATGTATTCAACTTAAGCCAATGACAAAAGAAAGGTTTGGAGTTGTACGTCCAACAATGAATCCACCACTACAAAATCATGATTATCCTATTGTAGCTGTTGTTGATAGTGCTATAAGTAATTGTGCACCTATATCTGATTGGGTTGTTGACAGAAAAATTTATGTACCTATCGCTTATAAAAATGATGGGCATGGAACTTTTGTCGGTGGCTTGGTAACTAATAGTTTCAACTTAAACGATGGTGACAAACGATTTCCACTTTGCCAATCAAAAATATTTAGTGTTGAAGTACTCGGTAACGATATTGGAGATATTCATGAGATCATTCAGGCCATGCATGAGGTTGCGAGTGAAAACCCTTTAATTAAGGTTTGGAATTTATCTTTAGGTGGAGACGTACCTGTTTCAAAAACTGAAATTTCGACTATGGCCATTATGCTTGATGAATTTCAAGATAAATTTAAATGTCTATGTGTAGTTGCAGCAGGAAACTATGAAGACGGTTTAAGAAAGTGGCCACCTGAACAAGATCTAAACGATGGCATATCAAGTCCTGGAGACTCAGTTCGCGCTTTAACAATTGGATCTGTTGCTCATACAAATGGCTTTGTAAAAGACTTAGAACCATCCCACTTTAGTAGAAGAGGTCCAGTCTCAAATTACGTCCAAAAACCTGAGTTAGTTCATTTTGGTGGTAATGTTATAATGAATGGAGGACAACAAGTTATACTTGGTGTCAACTCTATTGATGCAAATGGTAACGCACATCACGACATTGGTACGAGCTTTTCAACCCCTATTATATCTTCAATCGCAGCAAATTTATTCGATAAGATAGGTGAAAAATCAAGTCCTAGCCTGATAAAGGCTCTGATCATTCATAATGCAAATTTAAACAATGATATAGAGAATGAATATAGACCATATTTGGGTTGGGGGAAACCGCAAGGCAGTCTTGATATACTCTCTGTACATGACTACGAGAGCACTATGATTTTTGAAGGTTTAGCACAAAAAAGCTTTGAGATTGAAAAGTTGCCTTTTCCTATTCCAAACTGCTTACGCACACCTGATGATAAAGTAAGAGCTGAATTTTTTATTACACTTGTTTACCACCCTGAACTTGATCCTCAAAAAGCCTTTGAATATTGTCAAATTGATATAAATGTTGGGTTTGGTAAGTTCGAAAAAGGTAAATTTAAATCAGAAATCCCTCGAGAAAAAGAAAAGCATTTATTTGAAAAGGATTTAGTGAAAAACGGTGATAAATGGTCTCCTGTTAAGGTATATAAAAAACGGTTCCCGCAAGGCGTTAATATAAAAGATTGGAAGCTTAGAGTTTCAGTTATGGATAGAGATGGGTATGAGGCTGAGGGTGTACTAATTCCCTTCTCAATAGCCTTGACTATTAGGGATATAGATAAAGAAAAACCCGTTTACAATGAAATGTCTCAATTAATGGACCAATATAACTGGGAAGTATCAGACTTAGCTATTGAGAATAGAATTCAGATTTAACCGAACTCATATTTTTCACACGTATTATTTTTGGCTTGACCTTCAACTCTTCATTTTTGAAAGCATCTTCATGAGTTAAATCGTGGAGATGCGCGTGCACTATTTCCCTCAAAGGTAATCCTACAATGAACTGATACCACGACTCATATAAATCAGGCTCTTTCACTAAAGCAGTTTTTGCTTGCTCTGAGGAAAGCCCACCCTCAATTAGCTTATTTGTAGCATCCACTTTATTCTGCTCATTTATTAAACTAACCACATCCTCGTATGGTGTCACTTTTATCAACGCTAAATCCGTATCAGATCTATACCCACTCAAAACGGGCAAAATATAAACGTCCGATGTATCAACTTTTGCTTGGGCTTCGTAAATATAACCTATATAAACTTTCCTATCTGACATGGTAAATAAAACAGGTAAACCTTTTTTAATTGAATAGCCAAACAACCTTGAAAAATCAGGGCTATCTGCATCCTTGAGAAACTCATCTTTTAGCAGTCCTGCACGATTTTTAAATAGATAGTACACACGCGGTAAAATTATGCTAAATAAAAATGTGAGGATACTTATATCAAATAAAGCAACCGTTTCAGTATCGATATTTTTGAGCAAAAAAGCATTTTCTAAAAACCAATAACCAAGATCAAATGTAACTTGAAAATGTTTACCAATCATGACTATTGCTAAATATACCAAAGCAGTTAAGCCAAAAATAATTAGACCTAATAAGGTTGATTTAAAAAAGGTATGATATCCACTACTTCGCTGTAATGAAAAGTGAGTTTTATGCCAATGGGTTAGTATGCTATACCCTGAAATTCCTAAAACAAATAGAAGTAATACTGTAGGTTTTATCATTTTTCATACATAAAAAAAGCACCTTTTGATGCTTTTTTCTCTTGTTAAGATACTACTTGGGATGATTTTATAGCAGCTGTGAGTTGAGCTTTAACTACATCACTTTTTCTTAAAGATTTCATATTGACCCTAAAAACATCAGTTCCAATCATATCAACTTCAAGTTCATTTTTTTTTAGTTCAGAGATAACTTTATCTACTGCTTTTTCAGTTTTAGTCTTATTGGACGACTTAAAAATGCTAAATATATTCATGATAAGCCCTCTATCTATGGTAGTAAATGGTATTAAACTGCTAAAAGTTATAGTAGATAATAATAGTTTATTGACGAATATGTCAATAAATTTGGTGTCTACATGATTCTTATATTGTCTTTACTGTTCTTATTACGTAATTTTAGTGTATGTTAAAACAGCCAATTACTTGAGGTAACTCAATTAATTAACTTTAAAAATGGCTTATCTTTTACAATCACTTTTGTCTTATCTAATTTGTTAAGCTCATTCGTATTTGTGTTTAATAAAGTAGCTTCAACCTCAAACACGGCTCTTTGGTTTTGCTTATTAACACTCAGAACCTTAACCTTTGCGAATGTTTCTGCCTGAACTGAACGTACAAGCGCTTCACCTTCAACATCACCAAATATAGAAAAGTTAGCATTATTCTTTGATTTTGATATAAGCTCAACACCCTGCTTTATATCTTTCTTTTTTATAGCAAATGCATGAAAGTCGTTGTCGTTTTTACCAAATGAAATTACTACTGATTCATCTAAACCCGATATATAGTCTACCTTTGACACATCGACATGAATCATTTCTTGCTGCTTTGTATAAATGGTTGAAACAACAGATATCACAAGAACTATTAAAAAAATAATTATCTTCATAGTCCCTCTTCAAGAATAAATAAAATCATAAAGTAATTCTATTATAGCTATACTTATCATAAAGGTGGTATTTCTAAACTTATAATTTCATTGGTTTATTGCTTACATGAAAGCCTACTGGTAAGGTCAGAAAAGAGTTATATTTAACTTATTATTATAAATTTATAATGTACTGGATAATTAATGACACTAGAAATTCAGCCGGGCTCAGTTTTAAATAATAAAGAATTGTGTGAGCTATTTGCTTGTTCTCCGCAAGGGGGGATGAGGCGTTCTCATCAATCTAATACGTTAGTTATTGTCTCAAACCATATTAAATCTATATACGATGATCGTTGGGAAGGTGATATTTGCCATTATACTGGAATGGGTACCACTGGTGATCAAAGTTTAAATTTCGCTCAAAACAAAACACTTTCTGAATCTAATGATACCAGTATCACTGTTCACCTTTTTGAAGTTTTTGTTGATAAAGAATATATTTATATTGGTATTGTTCAATTAGCTTCAAAGCCTTACTTTGAAAAACAACCAGATCAAAATGGTCTATCTAGAAATGTTTGTGTATTCCCACTCAAGCTTAAAGGTAATGAATCGCCCCCAATTAATAAAATTTATTTAAGTAAAGTTTTTGAAGCAAAGACTAAAAAAGCTAAAAGACTGAGTGACGAAGAGATTGAGCGTAGAGCAAGAAACGTCAGAAAGAATGTAGGTAGTAGAAATGTGATTATCCAGCAACACGAACGCAACCCTTGGGTTGCTGAGCATGCAAAAAGATTGGCGAAAGGGTTTTGTCAGCTATGCAATCAACCGGCACCTTTTAAAAACAAATCGGATGAACCGTATCTAGAAACTCATCATATTATTTGGCTCGCTAAAGGTGGTGAAGACACCATCGCGAATACAGTAGCTCTTTGCCCCAACTGCCATAGAAAAATGCATATCCAAAATGAGAAAAAAGATATACAAAAATTACAGCAGTTATGTAAAGGTAATTAAAAACTGCCAGGGTATTTTTAAATTTATATACTAAGGTTGATTTATAATTTTTTGGTTTCTATATTCTTAATAATTAACATAAAACTATCAATAAATTCTCCATTTCAAACATACCCGAATCCCATGTGTTCATATTGATCCGGGTGTGTTTGTTGAAACAAGGAAATCAGATTCAACTTTCTAAAATGTGTTAGTCTTCAGTTGATATTTCGAAGCTAGGGGCCTCTGATTCACACCCGTTAGGTATTTTGATATATTCAACATCGTCTATTTCAGCATGTGTTTCATAGCCAGATGTTCTAGCTGTTACGGACCACTCAAAATCCCCATGTTCAGTATTCGCTTTATAGATATCATGCATAACAGTATCATTAGGCTCTTGATAACCACTACTAGGCTCATCTCTGATATCACGTTCTTTAAGAGTAATCTCGTTGATTTCGAAAGACTCGTCTCTGTAAACGTACTCTACTGATTTGCCATCCCATTCTATTGACCAAGCCATGGACATTCCTATGTTATATTTATTAATTTGAACTAGTATTTATGGTAGCTGTATTTCAAAATTCAAGTCAATAATGATAAATAAAAATTCACTTCATACAACTATATCTATTTACAATAGAGGTAACATACTATTTCCATATTAAAATGTTTCAGTTTGATTTCAGTAGCCACTTGGTCGAACGAATAGTTAATTGTTCTTTCACTTTCAAATTAACTATTTAACAGCTCATTTTTTATTGCCGTATTTACAAGTGAACAATAAAGCTCATATCCCTCTGACTGCTCTTTTATCCAATCGTGTTTATTATATACGGCCATAACTCCGCGCATTGTATGGCCTAGCATTTTCTCGGTTACGTGTGGTGCTACGCCATTTTCGCTTAATAGTGTTGATATTGAACGGCGCGCATCATGTGGTAGAAATTTAGGCATTTTGTATTTTTCAAACAAGTGATCCCACATTCGACAGCAATAGCGATTAATACTGTGGGTGGTCATTGGTTTGTGTGGATTACCGCCTGGTATTAAGTAACCTTTTCGCCCATAAACCATTGCTAGTGTGTCTAATATGCTTTTCATCTTGGCTGAAATTGGCCTGCGGATTGCTTTATTTGTTTTTGAGTTTTCGGGCGGTACAGTCCAAATATTGTTGTCAAAGTCAAAATGCTCCCACTTAGCTAAACGAACTTCTGATTGCCTTGCACCTGTTATATAAATTAACTGTAAGCATGCTTTAGTCGCGGGAGTTGCTTTTGAGCTTTCTATTTGTATCCAAAGCTTTGCAATTTCATCAAAGCGCATAACTCGCTGGCCAACTGATGCTTGTTCACCGATATCATTTACATTTAATGTAAGCACAGGGTTAAATGGTTTTACTTCCCCTCGCTTTTCAGCCCAACCAATAATCGACTTAATACGTACTAGTATAGTACCGGCTGTTTTAGCACTGCCTTGTGCTTTTACTTCATCAAAATATGTTATCCAATCCTTAATGGTCATTAAATCAAGTGGCATGTTTTTATCATTTAGGATTGGCGCAATCCATTTACTAACTTGGTTTGTGTATAAAATTTGTGTTTTTTCTTTTAGGTCGGGTACTTTTTTATCTAGCCACGTTGCAGCAACTTCTGCCATTGTAGGCAAGCCCTTGGCATTGTTACGCATAAGCTTGAGTTCTAGCCGTGGGTCTTTACCCTGGCTTAACCAATTTTGAAAAAGCGGTATGTAGTCTTGTGCTTCTTTAATGCTTAGCCCAGGATAACGCCCTAGCGTAATAATTACCTGCTTAGCATCAACACGACAACGGTATTGCCAAGTTATAGTCCCCTTAGCTGATACCCTTACACTTAAACTATCTCTATGCGATAATACGCACGGTGTTTGATTTTTACCTAGCAGCTTTCTTAATTTGGTGTCACTGATCGCCATTTAATTTTTTATACACAGTTAGCAAAAAATTTATACACAATACTATACACACCATGCGCCAATTACAAGAAACTCGAAAATACAAAAAGAAACTGAGTAGCGCTAATAACCCGTAAATATAAAGGGCTAAGACATAGAATGAATAATGAAAGCTATCAAGAGAATCAAGCAACAATCTACTGGCACGACTACGAGACTTGGGGGGCAAGCCCGCAAAAGGATAAGCCGAGCCAATTTGCGGGTATTCGTACCGATCTTGATTTAAATATTATTGGCGAGCCGCTTATTGAATATTGTAAGCCGCAAGCGGATTACTTGCCTCATCCTGAGGCGTGCTTAATTACAGGTATTACGCCACAAGTGGCAATGAAAAAAGGCTTGGTTGAAGCTGAGTTTATAGCAAAAATTCATGCCGAATTTAGCGTGCCAAACACCTGTGTTGCCGGTTATAACAGTATTCGGTTTGATGACGAAGTAAGTCGCTATAGCTTTTACCGTAACTTTTACGACCCATACGAGCGTGAATATAAAAACAATAACAGCCGATGGGATATTATAGATTTAGTACGTGCTTGTTATGCGCTGCGCCCTGAAGGCATTGAATGGCCGTTAAAAGAAGACGGCAGCCCAAGCTTTAAGCTAGAGCATTTAACCGTAGCCAATGGTATTGAACACGCTGCAGCGCACGATGCACTAAGCGATGTAACCGCCACTATTGCACTAGCTAAACTAATAAAAGAAAAACAACCAAAGCTGTATAACTTCTTTTTTGGGCTGCGTGGCAAAAAAGCCCTTGCTGAATTGGTTGATGTATTTAACATGACGCCGCTGGTGCATACCACGTCGCGCATACCTGCAACACAAGGCTGTACAAGCTGGGTTGCACCAATGAGCTTTCATCCGGTAAATAAAAACGCGGTTATTTGTTTTGATTTAACTCAAAACCCGCAAGTACTCATTGATTTAAACGTAGAAGAGTTACGCAAACGTTTATACACAAAACGTGTAGATTTAGCCGAGGACGATTTACCTGTTGGCTTAAAACTAGTGCATTTAAACAAGTGCCCTATTTTAGCCCCAGCTAAAACATTATTGCCTGAAAACGCCGCGCGCCTTGGGATTGACCGTGAGCAATGCTTAGCTAACTTAGCTATTTTAAAAGCCAATACCGACCTTCGTGATAAAGTAACCGAAGTGTTTAACGAGCAAGGCGATTACAGCGCAACCACTAACGTTGACTACTTACTTTACGATGGGTTTACAAGCCATGCTGATAAAGCTAAGTTTGCGATTATTCGTGATGCAAAACCAGATGAATTGGCTGGATTGAAGTTAGACTTTGAAGATAAAAAGTTTAATACATTGTTGTTTAGATACCGCGCCCGTAACTGGCCTGAAACGCTAAACCAGCAAGAGCTTGACCAATGGCGCCAGTATTGCCAAAACAAGTTAATGCACGGAGAAGATCAACCGTCGATTAATGCACAAGACTTTATGATTACCCTTGAAAACCTAGCGCATGAACATGACGAAAGCGAAAAAAATCTTACAATTTTAAAGGCGTTGTATAACTACGCACAAAGCATGTAATTTGGTTTAGACGTACTTATACAACGCATATAAAAGCGCGACGCTATAGTAATTTAAGCGTCGCGTTTTTTGTTTGAATTTTTATGGGCTTTGCCCATCACGCAAGCAAGCTTCGCGTCTACAGCGTTACTTTTTATGCAGTGCTTCAATGCGTGCTAGTAAGCTTGAGGTGTCGTATCTGCCGCCGCCAAGTGCTTGTACGTCGGCGTAGTATTGATCGACCGTTGCGGTCATTGGTAAAGTAGCGCCGTTGTTTTTAGCTTCATCGAGTGCAATACCTAAATCTTTACGCATCCAATCTACGGCAAAACCAAACTCATATTCACCCGCCCACATTGTTTTGTAGCGGTTTTCCATTTGCCACGAACCGGCTGCGCCTTTAGATATTGTTTCTATTACTTTTTCACCATCAAGCCCAGCTTGCTTGGCAAAATGTAAGCCTTCGGCTAAACCTTGCACTGCGCCAGCAATACAAATTTGATTAACCATTTTACAAAGTTGTCCCGAGCCAACGCCGCCTAACAGTTGGCTAAAACGACTAAACGCCGCCATTACTGGCTGCACTTTAGCAAATACGGCTTCGCTGCCACCCGCCATAACCGTTAATACGCCGTTTTCGGCGCCAGCTTGTCCGCCCGATACAGGCGCATCTATAAAGTCGATATTTTGCAGAGCCGCTTTTGCAGCCACTTCACGTGCTACTTCAGCTGAGGTTGTTGTGTGATCAACCAAAACGGTGTGCGGTAACATGCCCGCTAACACCCCGTCGTCGCCATACACTACTGAGCGTAAATCGTCATCATTACCAACACACATAAATACAATGTCGGCATTGCTGGCAGCTTCGCGCGGGGTTGATGCAAAGCTTCCTGAATGTTCTGCAGTCCACGTTTGAGCTTTAGCTTGAGTGCGGTTATAAACGCATACGCTGTGCCCTGCTTTTGCTAAATGCCCCGCCATTGGGTAACCCATTACGCCTAAACCTATAAATGCGACTTTCATTGACATAAAAATGACCTATTTAACTGATAACTTAGAAACTAGACCTCGATTATGTCAACCGGTCGATAAAAAAGCGAATGAAAGTCTTTATAAAATTTCCTTAACGGGAAAGGTAAGTAGGTAACCTATGGACAGTATTTATCAATTTAATGCACCACTTTATAACAGCGAAAATTTTCCTCTTAGCCAGTTACAGGGCAAAACCGTCCTTATTGTTAATACAGCGAGTAAGTGTAATTTTTCGGTGCAATTAAGTGCGCTTGAAAAACTATATCAAGAATATAAAAGTAGCGGATTTACAATATTGGCATTTCCGTGTAACCAGTTTGGCCAAAATGAGCCGCTTGATAATTTAGCCATAAAAGACTTTTACCAAGATCAATTTAATATCTCGTTTGAGGTATTTGGTAAGGTAATGGTAAACGGGCCAGAAACACATCCGTTGTTTAATTATTTAAAGTCGCATACGCGGGGTATTTCGCAAAACCGTGCAATTAAGTGGAATTTCACTAAGTTTTTAATTAACTCACAAGGGCAACTTGTTGCACGCTATGCACCACGTACTAAGCCCGAAACACTTAAACAAGTAATAGAAAGCAACCTACTGCAAGCCGCAAAGTTAAGCGCAGCAAGAGGTGGTAAAAAGGTAGCATCAAAAATACCTTTGTTTACGCCAGCTAAGGCTTAATTTAAATCAATAAAATGCGTGTTACTAAAGCACAGGTTTATAAAGTAGTTTATTGTATTGATACTTATTAAGCGTTGAGGCTATTACCATGAATATTGCTTTTTTTAGTACTCAAAAGTACGAACTGCCTTTTTTTGAACAAAGTACACACGATCACCGTGATATTAAAATAACGTATTTTGAGCAATCCTTGAGCGAACAAACGGCTATTTTAACAAACGGGTTTGATGCCATATGCGTATTTGTTAACGACACCGTAAACGCCACTGTTATTGAACAACTGGCAAGCCAAAGCATAAATACTATTTTACTGCGTTGTGCAGGATTTAATAATGTTGATTTACCTGCAGCAAAAGCACATAAAATTAAAGTATTACGCGTACCGGCTTACAGCCCTGAGGCCGTAGCCGAGCATTGTATTGCACTTATGCTAACGCTTAGCCGTAAAACCCATAAAGCGTATAACCGCGTACGCGAAGACAACTTTGATTTAAACGGGCTACTAGGCTTTAACTTGCACAATAAAACCGTGGGTATTGTAGGTTGCGGTAAAATTGGCCTTGCGCTGTGTAACATTTTAAATGGCTTTGGCGCTAAAGTATTAGTGTGCGACCCATACGCACAACCTGGCAATTATACAATTACCGATATAGACACCTTACTTAGCAAAAGCGATGTGATTTCTTTGCATTGCCCATTAACGGAACAAACTCATCATTTAATAGATGATGAGGCATTTAGTAAAATGAAAACCGGCGTTATGCTTATTAACACCTCTCGCGGGGCACTGCTTAACAGCAAAGCGTGCATTAATGCACTTAAAACTAAAAAATTAGGCTACTTAGGGCTCGACGTTTACGAGCAAGAGTCGGAGCTATTTTTTAAAAACCACAGTGACGAAATAAACCAAGACGATATATTTTCGCGCTTAGTGAGCTTTAAAAATGTATTAGTAACGGGGCATCAGGGCTTTTTTACCCAAGAAGCACTCACCGAAATAGCAAACACAACGCTACTTAACGCGCTTGAAGTAAGTGAAGGTAAACCTTTAACTAATGAGGTTTTATAAAGACATAAGCTATACCTAAATTACAGGTATAAAAAAAGCGAAGTGCGTTTTAAACTCACTTCGCTTTATTAATCTATTTTTAGGGTTTAGATAAAATTATCCAAAGGCAACGTTTGCAAATACTAAGGTCATTAATAATGGGCAAACAAAACGAATATACTGAGCAAACCAGTAATGTACGCCTGTTGTTGCTTGGTGTAATTTATTACCACGCTGCCACATCCACCCTACTGTAATAAAGTAAAATAAACCCATAAGCGGTAATTGGTATTGAGTAAATAGCATAATAACTAAGCCAAATAACCAATCAAAATTTAGTATAATTGCGCTTGCACACACAAGTACAACGGCGCTCACTGCCCATGTTGCTTTGGTGCGACTAACGTTATGGTTTTCGACTAAAAACGCTACCGGAATTTCAGTAGTCGATATAGTTGACGTAACCGATGCGATAGACATTAATACAAAAAACAATAAACCAACTAATAAGCCAATTTCGCCCATGGTGCTAAATAGCTCAGGTAAAATAGCAAAAATTAGCTGCCCTTCGCCAATCAATTTACCGCCACTAAATACTTCAACACCGTTGTGCTGCGCCACATAAATAGCAGGAATAATGAGTAACCCAGCTAAAAAAGCAACGCCAGTATCAAGTAGTGCAACACCTGCTGTGAGCTTTGGTAAATTAGCATCTGGCTGTAAATACGAGCCATAAATCATCATACAGCCCACACCTAGTGAGAGCGAAAAGAATGCTTGACCCATTGCGGCAATAATTAAATTAGGGTCGAGTATTTGGCTAAAATCAGGAATTAAATACGCGGCAAAACCTTCGCTTGCGCCTTCTAGTGTTGCAATGTAGGCAATTAAACCAACAAGCAATACGAGTAGCAGTGGCATTAAACGGCGCGACCAGGTTTCGATTCCCGATTTAACCCCTTTTAAAATAATACTGGCAGTTAAAATAAGCATAAGCGGCGTAAATACAAAATTACGCAGCACTGAGTCGCTATGTAAAAATTCGCTTGCGCCTGTGAAACCTAAAAAAGTTGTTATGGGTTCAATAGCGTACGAGAGCATCCACCCTGCCACTATTGAATAAAAACTTAGCATAACAACTGCGCCTGCAAGGCCTATGTAACCGGCTGCTGCACCTACTTTACGGCTAGTGTTTTGCCATGCGTCGCCCAATGCTTTTACCGGGTTAGCTTGTGCTTTGTGACCTAAATAAAGTTCGGTATACAGCGCAGGAAGCGCAAGTAAAAATATAACAATAAAATAAACCAGTAAAAAAGCACCGCCGCCATGGTTGGCCGCTTGCGTAGGAAAACCCCAAATATTACCCAAACCCACTGCTGCGCCAGCAGCGGCTAAAACAAAACCAAGTCGGCTTTGAAACCCATCACGCACTTGTGCCATACATCTACAAATCTGTTATTATTTTGATTATTGTGAATTAAACCATATTTCATGCCAGCTGAGTAATAAAATTGTACCCAGCCTTTGTTAGTGGCGCTAACCGCTCACAATATCAGCGACTTCTTTTGCTTTAGGGCTTTTATGACTGAACACTATTTTAAAAACGCCTTGAGTATTACTTCAACTCAATTGGCAAATTTGTCTTTAGCGAGTAACAGCATTTTATTATTTAATGCTAAAACACTTGAGCTTAGTGACTTTAATTTGCCCGATTGCTTAAGCCCGTTTGAGTTAAACATTATAAACCGCCGTAAAAGCCCACAAGCTAAGCAAGAGTATTTAGCGACGCGGTTATTGTTAAAACACCTTATTAAAGTAACGCAGCCGCAACATGCTCACGTAGCCCTTAATAAAATGAGTACCGAATTTGACGAAGCAAGCTCAAAGCTGCAAGTACATGTAAGTGGTGGTGTTATAAATACCTGTATTTCACACTCGCATGGTTTAGTTGGGGTCGCGCTAAATTTTGATAGAAGTGAGTTTGGTTTTGATATTGAAAAAGTAAGCCTAAAGCGCCCGTTTGAAAAGCTCGCTAAGCATTTTTATCATAATGATGAAATTACACTTATCACTGAGCCTACTAATACCCAAGTCCAAGCAGATACATTTTTTAGAATTTGGACATTAAAAGAGTCACTTGCTAAAGCCACCAGCCGCCCTATTGCAAAATTACTTAGCCCTAATGTGTTTGACGAATTAAATAGTGCAAAGCTGAGTGCTTGCAGTAATCGCGTTACTGTAGTTGATAGCAGTGACAGTAATGCTTGTTTTGATGTGAGTGTGGTGCATAAAAAAAGCACCGACTGGCGATGCTTTTTATTAAATGACTTTATTAACTGATTTTACTAGTTAATTTCCCTGAATAACGATTACTTACGCAGCAAAATCATTTTCTAATAAACGGCTATGAATAGACTGTACTACGTTATCTGACTCAGTTTGCTCTACTAAAAAGCACAGGTTGTGCTTACTAGCACCGTGACAAATTAATCGAATGTTAAAGTCTTTTAGTACACTCATTAAGTTCATTTCGTGTTGGCGTAATTGAATCTCAGAGCCAATAAGTGCCACCAATGTTAGGTTGTTTTCTACCGAAACATGACAAAACTCTGCAAGCTTATCTAGGCATTCTTGATCAAGCTCTGGGCGCGAGGCGTTTTGCGCGTTATCAAGCGTTATAGCTACACTGATTTCTGATGTGGTTACCAAATCTACCGATATATTGTATTCACTTAATAGTGTAAATACGCGTGCTAAAAAGCCGCTTGCTAGTAGCATTTCTGGGCTTTTAAGCGTAAGCAATATTTGGTTTTTACGTTGCGTTACTGCGCGTATACCTGGTTGCTGCGATTTTTCGCGCTCAATCCACGTACCGCCACGCTCTGGCTCGCGGCTAGAACCTACAAACACGTTAATGTGGCTACGGCTTGCTGGTAAAATAGTTGCTGGGTGTAATACTTTTGCGCCAAAGGTTGCCATTTCAGCGGCTTCGTCAAAACTTAAGCGTGCAATAGGCGTCGCTTTTGCGCACAAACGCGGGTCGGTGCTAAAAATACCCACTACATCGGTCCAAATATGCACACTTTTAGCGTTAATTGCTTCAGCTAGTAATGCAGCGCTGTAGTCAGAACCACCACGCCCTAGCGTTGTGGTTTGACCGTATTCGTCACTACCAATAAATCCCTGAGTTACAATTACTTGAGCGTCTAACAGCGGAATTAAATGTTCTTTAGCGGCTTGCGCTGTGGCTGCAACATTGGGCGTTGCTTTGCCAAATTGACTGTCGGTTTTAAGCACCTTGCGCACATCAAAGCGATCGGCATTTAAACCTTGTAAACGCAGTACCTGAGCAAACAAATACGACGATAAACGCTCACCAAAGCTAAGTAGCTCGTCGTGTTGCTGATCGGTTGTTAGTGGCTCTTGAGCCAATGTTTGAAATGCTTTTAGGGTTTCGTTAAAGCCAACCGCTAAATCGGCATCTAGCGATAATTCATCTAAAATAGTTTGTTGAATAGCAAGAACGCCGTTTATGTGTTCTTGGCGCTCACTAGGAGTAATGCTTGATTTACACAGTGCAACTAAGTGATTAGTTACGCCGGCACTGGCGCTCACGGCAACAATACGTACGCTTTTATCTGCAACAATAATTTCGCTACAGCGACTCATCGCTTCAAAATTTGCAACACTGGTTCCGCCAAATTTGGCAACGATGTAATCTGATTTTGCGCTTAACTCTGTTTGAGGCACTGTTTGTGGCGCTGATACGGTAGTCATTTAGTCTCCTTTCGCGGTATCCAAACCGCAATAAAACAAGAAGAACTTGGCAAAGGAATGCTTGAAGATAAGTCCACTGCCAGAAGCTCTCCACCTATATTGGTGACAGTTTTGAGGATTCAGCCCCATAAACCGAAAAACAATGACGACGTACCATTATTTTCCTCGGCGAGTACTTCCCTCCTTAATGATCATCGGCTTTCGTCGCCTAACATTAAGTACCTAAGTATCGCACCTCTTCTGAATGCTTTATTAACCAGTGGCTAATAAAACAAAACCCCACTAAGTAGCGGGGCTTTGAAAGTTATCGTTTAGACGTCTAGCTGTCAAGCATTTAATAATTTATGAGTTAAATAAAACTGCCCATGTAATACGAGCCCGCATATCCAACCGTGTAACAAATTAATAAATGCAGCGATAAACGCAAGTAGCTCATAAAGGTAAGCGCTTTAACTTTGCTCATGGCAATAATGCCCGCAGCCGAACCAATAATAAGCATTGAACCGCCCACCCCCGTTGCATACGTAAACGACAACCAGTGTTGTTGGCTCATTACTATATTGGCTTTTAATAATGCAGCGGTAAGCGGTACGTTATCGACCCCTGCTGATAATATGCCCATTAAGTAGTTTGCGTATTCTGGTGCCATTACCGTGTATAGGTCGGTAAATTTACTCAACATACCAATTTCTTTAAGTGCGCCAACAAGTAAAAGTACACCTACAAAAAACAATAATGTGTCGTATTCTATATCGCGAACAAAATCGATTATGTCTTTGTTTATGTCTTTTTTGCGCATTAAAAATTGCGCCACTAAAAACATCACTGATAAGCCAAACAAAAAGGTTAATAAAGGCGGTACGCTGTAAATTACACTCAACGTAAGTGTGCTCACTACGGTAGATAAAAATATAACAGCAATGGTTATGTCGGTTTTTTCAATGCGGGTTTTACCTGCACTAGCAAACTCAACACGCCCTTTCATACCTATAGACAGTAACGCAGCAAGCAGCATAACGCTTGCAAGTGCTGGCGCTATAAGTAGTAATAAATGAGCAATGGTTACTTTGCCATCTAAAAATATCATTAGTGTGGTTACGTCACCTGTTATTAGCGATACCCCACCTGAGTTCACTCCAAACACAATAAGCGTGGCGTATTTAACGAGCTTTTTAGGTTCAAGCTTTAACGACATAACAACCGCAAGCGATATAAGCGTCGCTGTTACGTTATCTGAAATCGACGAAAACAAAAACGCAAAACCACCCACCAAAAACATGAGCTTTTTTTCGCTAATACTTTTTGGCATAACACGGTGCACAATATTTTCTATAAACCCCTTTGAATTTAAATACGCGACAAAGGTCATTGCAGCCATTAAAAATAGCCATAATGAGGCAATTTCTAAAATATTTTCATTTAAAAGATGTTGAATCGTATCGGGGCTTTGCCCGTGTAGGGGGTATATAAAAAGAAGAATCCAGCAAAGCGTACCAAAAAACAGCGTGGTTTTAGCTTTATTGACATGGATTATATCTTCTATAACGATCAGTAAAAATGCAATCGCTATCAGGGTTAGAATAATCGAGGAAACCATGGTAGTTAAACAACCTTTGATATAGTTTTAAAGAACACACAAATAACATTCCATTTCATGTGCCTATTTTCGGCGCGAATTTTAGCACTGCCTCTATGCAAAAACTATTATTAAATGGTCTTAAAAACGAATACTATATACAGACAAGGTTAATTAAAAATACGTAATAATGAGTCTTCTAAAATAACTCAATAATAAAATACTAGGATGTTGTAACCCCTTATGATCCCAGCTAAAAAGCTGCTAAACACCATAACCGAACATTGGGGTGTATTAGAGCTATTATTTAAACGTTTTAAAATGGCTGACTTTAGCCTAAAAGACGTACAAAACGCGATTAAGCAAAAGCAGCCTACGTGGTCAAACGAACGCATTTATAAAGAAACAAATCGTTTGTTAAACCAAGATATTTTAATTCCACTGGCTAAATCCTCTCAGCTTGAAATAAATCGTGCTATTGCTGATTTTGCTACTTTTTTACTGCAAGAAGAGCATTTAGGTTTAGCGCAAGAAATTAGCGTATTAGTAGAGGACCTTGCTCGTTTAGGTAACCGCCTAGATAACGCTGGCGAAATAGAAGACTTTGACGACTTACGACGCTACAGCCGCATTATGGATGATCGGGTGCGTAAAATAATGAAGCTCTATACGCACAACGAAAACGCTATTTTAAACATTGTTGAACAAGCCAAATCAAATAATACAGTGCAATCGCTGCAAAAGCGTTATAAAGCGGTAATAGAAGCCTTTGACGAATACATAGAGCCAATGCTTGAAATGGTTGATATTCGTGGTGAGTTTCATGCATGTTTTACCCTCATTGAAGAGCAAATAAGTAAGCAAATACTGCACATTGAGCGCTCAGGTAAAGCGTATAACGACAAACGTATGCTGGAGCAATTACGTACCCGTATACTCGAAATGCATTTAATGGGCCGAGAAAGCTTACGTAAAAGTGCCGATATGCTTATGCCACTGCGCGAGGAGCTACGCCGTAATAACTTAATTACTCGCCAAGCAGCCAAAGTACTTGGGCTTGTGCGTAAAAATGGCGTAGACAATATGCTAAGTGCTGTGCAGCCGCATTTTGTAAGCGACGCACAGCGATATTCGCTTGGTCAGCAACGCCATATTGTGGCTTACATGGCAAGCTTGGTTGAATTTGAACACGAAGAATACCAATTGCCTGACCAGCAAGACGTGCCTGCATTTGTTACGCCTAATATTCCTGACTACAACGATGTCAAAACCAGCTTTGCTAAGCGCTTTAATAAAAAACGCAAAAAGCCGCAGCCCTTGCTGCAATTTTTAGACGAAAGCTATCCAGATCTCGATGCCGATGAAATGCTATTTTTGTATCAAAAATTGGTCAGCGACAGCGATATTAAAATAATTCAAAGCGATGAAAAAGCCCGCGTAAAAATTGCCGGTCAGCACTTTTCTTTATATCCATTTAATTCAGAGCCTCAGCCAGATTCAAAGGCAGGTAAATAAACCATGACACACATAAACTTAGACGAGCTAACTCATCTACAAGCCATTAATAAAAAATTAGTAGCGGGTTATCACATTTGCGAGCAAGACAACGTAATGTGGCAAGAGCTTGACCAACACATAGAAGACTACACCGCCCTATTTACCGCTTTAGGTAACGATTTAAAACACGACAGCCGTGGCTTTTATTATTTTGGTAGCGACGAAAGCACACCCAATATGGGCAAAATATCTCGCGCTATCGCGCTCACCATTTACATTTTAATTGAGCACTACGCCAATACGGGTAAAGATCCAATGCGCGCATTGTTTGACGACGTAAACGATTTAGAGCTTATGCAAACGCTGGTGCAAATTAACAAACATTTGTTTGATCAGCTTGAGATATTTTCGGGATCGGATTTGCGTAAAGACGTTTACCTGCGCATGGTGCGCTTAGGTTTAGCCCGTGAAGTAGAAGGCGGCTTTATGCTACAAGCGCCAATTCACCGCTACATAGATGCACTCATGGAAGTAAACGAAGAAACCTACATTACAGAGGACGAGGAATGAAAAATCTATACGGACTAAGCAAACTCGCCCTACTTAACACCGCAGGCTATGCAAAATGTGTGATCCCGCTTGATAAAAGCAGCTCTATTTGCGCGCCCAATAACACAGGTAAAAGCTCGGTTATTAACGCCCTGCAGTTCCCGCTTATTAACGATTTACGCTTAACAGAATGGGACGGACACGATTTAGATGAAACCCGTAAGTTTTATTTTTCATCCGATCAGTCGTACATTTTACTAGAAGCTAACTTGCCTCATGGCTCGGTAGTAATAGGCGTGGCAGGCCTTGGTAAAATTGCCGGTTACGCGCATCAGTACTTTTGTTATCAAGGAAAGCTTGATTTAGAGCAGTACACGCAAGGTAAAACTATTATTAAATTTACCAAGCTGTTCAACCATTTAAAATCGCTTAACTACAACCCTATTGAGCTTAAAGCACAAGAGTTAAACGCGCTACTTACTGGCGGCGCAACGCCTTTTGACGGCGACATTAACCTAAAAATGATCCCGCTTAACAATGTCCAAGACTCCTCTATTTATAAAGAAATATTTAGACGTATTCTTAACTTACACAAATTAGGCGCAAGCGACGTAAAACGCTTTATGCTACGCGTTTTTGAACGCCATATGTCGAACTCTAAGGTCGACTTTTATGAAGTATGGCGTCGCTCGTTTGATAAAGTAAATCGCTCAAAACGCGAATTAAAAGCCCTTGAGTCAATGCAAGAGCCAATAGCCGCGCTTGAATCAATGCTTGAAAACCAAACCGTGCTTAAAGGTAAATTAGCCGCATACGCACCTAAAATTGACCAAGCACTGATTGATTTTGATACCTATCAAGAATCGCAACTTAATGAGTTGGGCATTGCGCTTGAAGATATAGAGCACGAAAAACACGAGTTTGAGCAAAAACAAAGCCTATACGTACAGCAATCGCGTGACATAGAGCGCAGACAAACACAAATTGAGCAGTGGTTTTTAGATTACGATGCGCTTAAAAGCGAGTTTGAACTGGTAAATAAAGCCACGCTTAAAACCAGCCTGACTCAATTAAAGCAAGATTACGAGTCGCTTTCGCACTCTATAACCAGCGCACAAGGGCAAAGCCTACACACGCTTGACTACCGCATTAGCGAAACACAAAAACAAATTAAGAGCTTAAAGCTACAACTTAAAAACCTTGAGTTTAATTTGTTTACCCGTATGCGCGAAGACCTCTCGTTAAAAGAAGTAGAGGAAATATCGCGGATTTTAAACCCTGATATTCTCTCATTTGCGACCACCACTAATGGCGATATAACCATTGATGATGAAGACGCGTTTGGGGAATTTTTATCGCTACTTAGCGAAAACGTTAAAGGCGGCGTATTAACGCTACCAGGTGCGAGCATTAAGCTCAAAAAGCTCTCGTCTGTGCAAATGCAAAGCGGCGAAAACAAGGAGCAATTAACCGCTCAGCTAAATGCACTTGAGCATTCACTTAAAGAATTTAAACAACAACGCGATGTTGCAGCAAACGTTGCCGACAAGCAAAAAGAGAAAGACGCGCTATACGATGAGCTTATGAGCGCTGAGAGCGCCCTAAAACGCTTAGAGCAGTTTGATGTAATGCAGCAGTCGGTTGAAGCGCAAGCCATGCTAAAAGAGCAGTTATTAGCTGAGCGCGAACAAGTTGACGACTACCTGCAAGATATTCAAAAAAATAGTGGCTCAATTGCCGATCGTCGCTCGTTAATTAAATCGAAACAAGAGCAAATTAATCGCCAAACTGAGCGCCTGCGCCAAGTTAAGAGCGAGCGAATTGATCATACCCTTGATTTATACAGCGGCAAAGTAACCCCGTACATGATTGATATAACAGTCGACTTTGATAACTTAAGCGACCTAGTACATCATTTTAATAAAGACTGCCAAGAGCTGCGTAATTTTGACATAAACGTGCGTAATACCTATTTGCATGTATATAACGCGGGTATTACTAAATTCGACAACGAAAATGACGAATACACTAAATACCAAAAGCTAATAAGCGCCTTTCATAATATTGAAAACGAACGCGATGCTGTTGAGCGCCAAGCACGCGTTGCGCTTACCGAAGTGGCCGCAACTATTAAAGGCTTGCGAGAAGATTTAGACCGACTTCGACGCGAAATGAACAGCTTTAATAAAGGCATAAGCCAGCACCGTATTTCAAACCTGCAAGCGTTTAAAATTAACGTCATACCGCGCAAAATGCTGGTTGATAGTATAGACACCATTATCAGCACGTCGCATCAATTTGAGCAAGGTGACACACTTGATTTACTGAGCCAAGAACCGTACAGCGAAAATGCGGTAAACGAAGCGAAAGATCACTTAATTAAACTCGCATCAGATAAAGCGGGCTTAACACTTACCGATTTATTTGATATCCGATTTGAAGTGGTTAACCGCGCAGGTGAAACCGAACACTTTGAAAAAATAGATTCGGCGGGTTCAAACGGCACACGTATTACGATTAAGTTATTGTGTGGCATGTTGTTTATTCGTTACTTATTAAGCGATCAGGAACAAAACCTATACCGTATACCTATTTACATAGATGAAGCGGCCGACATTGACCCACAAAATCAAAAAGCGATTATAGAAACCGCACTAAGCTTTGGTTTTGTGCCTATATTTGCCTCAGTTAAGCCACAAATAAGTTGTGACTACATTGTGCCTATTCGCTCGGTAAAAGACGGTGCACAAAACTGGGTAGATGAAAAAGATTGGATTGAAGTTGAACATTAGCCAAAGTGATTGGACTAATATTTAGGACGTTTAAATAATACACATTTAAACTATGTGTGTTATTTTAAATTAATGCATTTTATTGGAGCAAACGTAATGAAAAACATACTTATTGTTGCAGCGCTAGCACTACTTACAGCCTGTACACAAACCCCAGATTGGGATTACGATAAATCAGCCAACTTTAGTAATTTTAAAACATTTGCTTGGGTAGAAAACGCCAGCCTAACTAAAGACACAAATAATTACCAAATTAATGGCCTAATGGAAAAACGTGTTCGCACTGCCGTTAACGCAGAACTGAGCCAAACCCTAGGTATGAGCTTAGTTGATGCAGCAAATGCTGATGTACTTGTTAACTATCATGCATCGGTAGATAAAGAGCTTGAAGTAGATACATTTAATGTAAACTACCGCCCGCATTGGGGTTATTGGGGTACTGGTTTTCAACGTGACACAACCGCGCGTGAATACGAAGTGGGCACACTGATTATTGATATTGTAGACCGTGAATCTAACCAGCTAGTATGGCGCGGCGCAAAAGAAGGCCGATTAAAGAAAAACCAATCGCCAGAACAACGTGAAGCATCAATTAATAAAACAGTGAGCGAAATATTAAGTAACTTCCCGCCGCAAAAGCAGCAGTAAGTTAAATTTAGCTATAAGTAAGTTTTAAAAAAAGCTCACAGTACGTGAGCTTTTTTGTGGGTGTGTATTTTTGGGCTTACAGACTTAAGTAATTACGAGCTACGCTCGTCACGTCAGCAAGCTGCACGTCTACAAAAAAACACCGTGTTAAATTTACGATTTATACTTATGCAGTAACTCAAGCGGTATATGGCAGTAATCATCAGGGTGATTAGTTAGTCGGTCTTGATGCTCAGGATCGCTTGGCACGTAGTTAGTTAGCAGCTCTACCCCTACCACAATTTTATCGGCATCACTGCGCTTATTTATATAATTGCTTGCTGCATCTAAATGGCTTTGGTTTTTGCTGTAAATAGCAGTGCGGTATTTAGGGCCTACGTCATCCCCTTGTTTATTAATGCTGTATGGGTCAATAATTTCAAAAAAGTAGTCAAACAGTTTATTTAGGCTAACCACTTTTGGATGAAAAATGACCTTTACACACTCAGCATAACCATCGTATTCGCCGTCAGTGGTTTTGCTTGTACCATTAGCGCGTCCTGCTTCAGTACTTATTACGCCTGGTAAGTGCTTTAAAAACTCTTGTACGCCCCACAGGCAGCCACCAGCAAAGTAAATAGTATTTTGTTGTGTCGTATCCATTATAAATGTTACCCAATAAATAAAGTGTAAATGGTTATCAAATGCAGTTATTAACAAATTAATGTACAATCGCGCACAAAATGACTGCTGTTACATTTAGTTATTTTATCATGCTCAAATATAAGCTTTGAAATTAATTGTAACCGCAGCTACAAATAAAAAATGACGAGAAACACATGAATCGCACACCACACCTTATAATACCTGCTATATTATGCAGCGTTACTGCATTTGCTAATGCTAATACGCTATCTGATGAGTCGGCAATCGAGAAAATAACGGTTGAGGCCTCACCCACTGCAAATAAGTTGCCAGTAGGTACATTCGACTCGCCTATTTCTAATTTAGAATATGACCCCCGTGTTGACCTTCAATCGCGTAATATGGCTGAGGCGCAAGCTGATGTAACTATTCGTGGTGGGATTTTTGAAAACACCGGTTTTAGAGTAGGAAGCGCTACCCTGCTTGACCCGCAATCTGGGCATTATTTTGCTGAAATCCCCATTGCACCACAAATTCTAAGCGGCCCAGATGTTTTAACCGGTGCCGATAACGCACTTTACGGTATGAATAGCTCTGTAGGTACAGTTTCGTTTGGTTGGAAACCGATTATTACTGGCGGTAGTGTATCCCTTGGTACTGGTACAAACGACTTTAATCTGCAAAGTATTCACGCTGCTAAAAACACACAACTTGATAGCTTAGCTAACTATACTCTGGGCTTTGAAGGTGAGTATTCTCATTCGCAAAGTGATGGCACCATTGATAATGGCGATCATGACTTTTCGCGCGCCTCAGCTCGCGTGCAATTAGCAAGCGAGCACAGCCAAACAGATTTGTTTTTTGGCTCACAAGATAAGTTTTTTGGCTGGCCTAACTTGTACACCCCTTTTGGCGTTAACGAAACTGAAGATTTAGAAAACCGTCTTTGGATGCTTAATCACAAGCAAAACTACGCTGATAACAGCAACTTTGAAGTATCTGCTTATTATCGTACCCATGACGATCACTATATTTACTCGCGCGAAAATCCTAGTGCATTTGAAGCTTTTCATAAAAGTGAAGTTAAATCGCTTGGACTTTCGGGTCGTCATGCACAAAGTGATGCACTGGCAATAAATTACTCTGCACAATTTATTGATGACTCGATTGAATCAACCACACTTGAAAACAACTTTACCTCTCGTAAGTATTATAAATTAAGCGTATTGCCTGAATACAAAATGGCGCTTGAGGATAATAAACAACTTACATTTCGTTTAGGTGCTGCGTTTGACGATACAAATCGTGATAATGCTGAAGTATCAGCTATTGGTGACATAACCTTAAACACCCAAAATAGTGACGGCACAGCGCAAACCCTTTACTTATCATACGCGCAGGTGAGCCAAGTTGCAGGCTATACAGCCATTGGCGGCAGTGATTCTGGGGGATTATTTAGAAGTAATTACAACCTTGAGCGCGAAACCACATCAAACTTGGAGCTAGGTTTATTACTTGAAGAACAAAGCTGGCAGTTAAACTCGGCTATTTTTTATCGAAAAGATAATAACTTAACCGATTGGACCTTTAATTTTGATTCAACCTCAGCGCGCTTTGCAAACCCAGTTGATATTGATACAGCAGGGGTTGAATTTTTAGCGACTAAGCACTTTGATACAGCAAAACTTATAGCAAGCTACACCTATTTACATAAATCAGAAAACTACGGCGCAGCCGATATTGATGCCAGCTTTTACGCGTTAAACTTTCCTGATCACCGTTTAACACTTGGCGCTGTGTACAACCCAACTGATATTTTAGAATTTAGAATAGATAACGAATGGCGTACACAACACAAAAATGCACTTAGAAACGGCAATGACAACGCGTTATTTACCCAGCTAACGCTTAAAATAACTCCGCCACAGTTGAGTAATTTATTTATCACCTTAGCGGCAGATAACTTATGGGATGAGTCGTTTGAAGAAATACCAGGTACACCTGGGCGCGGTGAGCAATATACGTTAAGCGCAACGTATAATTGGTAGAATTGAGCCATCACATTCAAAGACCTGTTTATTTAAAACAGGTCTTTGAATAAATATTTAGCAAGGAATAAACGCCATACTAAATATTAAGAAATACGATTACTCAGCTTATATTGAACCAGAACGACATTGTCTTTTTCTTAGCTCATTATCAATTTGTAAGGGGCGACTAAGCTCATCTGTAAGAACCTTCGAAACAACCGTACCGGTTTCAACTTCTTGTATCCAGATTGATATTTTATCCCCATCCCTTTTTCTATTTAACATGTAGCTTTTATTAGAATCTAAATTAACGTTAAAATTAACAAAAGCTTCCTTTTGACTATTTAAAACATCAGGGCTTGAAACACTCGCCTTTACCCATAAATCATGCTCACCACTGATATACTGCTTTGGTTCAGCCCATTGTGTAGGTCTTTTTTTAAAGCACATCAAGTGGACATATTCTAGATCTACTCCCTGCTCTCTTTTAAAGTTTTCGAATCTAAAGTGGTCTTCTTTAATATCGGTTTTAATGGGTAAGTTTGAACAACCTAATAAAGTCACACCTAATGTAAATGCTGTAAGTAAATTTTTCATTTTTCTTTCCTTTTAAAAATTAAGATTGAACGAAACCACCTATAAATGAGATTTATAAAAAGTATCTTACAGTTACCTATATTAGCAACAAAGTTAAATATGTCTAATATTTCGCCATAAAATATATTAACGACTGCTTTTAATAACCTTGTGGAGATTTTTATTAATAATAAATTGTAAATATATGTGTATTTTAATAGCTCACTAAGTGAGCTCTTCGAGCTCTGTAATAAGCGCTAAAGCTTGTGCATTTGTTGACCCGCACACATCAAGCGTGGCACTAAAATCGCTACATACTTTTGGTCGACTTTCAACACCAAATAACTTACATAAATTACGTTCATCTAGCTGAATACAACGCTCTCCGGCTTTTTTACCATTTGGCATACCTGGAATAGGCGAACTAATACTTGGCGCAATACAGCATGCGCCGCAGCCTAGCCTGCAATTCATCGATTCGGTTTTCATAATTTCCTCTGTATAAAAAACACTTACTTTAATTTCTTTTTAGGAACTTAATTAATCGCATAGTGAGTTGTAACACACACATGTAATGCTTTGTTACATCTTAAAACAGCTTGTAAACACTTTATTGCGTATTATTGCTCTGTCACCACCAATTATGAAGGAATGCCTTGTGGCTACTACAAAACAAATAATACTCCCAATCGCTGTTTTAGCAGGCGGTATTGCTTTAGCTTTCGCCTTTATGGCAATGAAAAAACCACCCGAAGAAAAGCCAGAGCAAGATTTACGTCCTTTAGTAGCAACACAAAGCGTACTTTTAGATTCTATAACGCTCGATGTTAAATCGTACGGCATTGTTAAACCAAAGTATCGTACCGAGCTAATAGCACAAGTTAGCGGGCAAGTTATTTCGGTATCAGATCAATTTGTAGAAGGCGCGTTTGTAAAGCAAGGCGATATTTTAGCACGAATTGATGCAAATGATTACGAAGCAGACTTTATTGAAGCGCAAGCGGGTTTAGCACAAGCAAGCTCAGCACTTGAAATAGAACGCGCGCAAGCACATGTCGCTCAAGCTGAGTGGGAGCGCATTAAGTCAGACTCAAGCGACGCTATTGCATCAGAACTTTATTTGCGAAAACCACAGCTGGCAGAAAAATTAGCGCGTTACCGCTCTGCTCAAGCAAGTGTTAAGCGTGCTAGCCGCAATCTTGAGCGTACTTATATTAAAGCCCCTTATGATGCCATTATTAATGAGCGCACAATTAGCTTGGGTTCAGTAGTAAACCCAGGTAATAGTTTTGGCGCACTAAGCGCAACCTCAGTTGCAGAGGTACGTTTACCGGTTGCCGATCGAGAACTGCAATATTTAAAAAATGGCGGCGTAGGCTCAAATGTTACATTTAACGCA
The DNA here is from genome assembly GCF_014163745.1 of Pseudoalteromonas sp. SR44-2. Taxonomy (NCBI): domain Bacteria; kingdom Pseudomonadati; phylum Pseudomonadota; class Gammaproteobacteria; order Alteromonadales; family Pseudoalteromonadaceae; genus Pseudoalteromonas; species Pseudoalteromonas sp. SR44-2. The sequence continues at coordinate 65,699 of NZ_JACJDW010000014.1, forward strand.
GAATACGCAGGTAAACAAACAATGTGGCAAGCCAAAGTAATTCGCACCGAAGGTGTGGTTGATCAAACAAGCCGCATGAGCTATTTGGTAGCACAACTTGCAACACCTTATGGCGATAAAACACGTCCTCTTCGTTTTGGTTCGTACATTAACGCTACCATTGAAGGTCGCCCGCTTGATAACGCAATTATTGTTGCCCACCACTTAGTTAAAGATAATAAAATTGTAATTTTAAATGACGATTTAACATTGTCCTTTAAAACCCTCAATATTATACGCGAACAAAACGGCATGATTATAGCCAGCCAAGGGTTAAACAATGGCGAGCAAATTGTTACCTCAGCGCTTGAATACCCAACTGAAGGTATGGCAGTAAAAATTGAAGATATTGCGCCTGATAAAACTGATGTAACTCAACTTGCGCTGAAAGAGGAATAATCATGAACACTCGTGAAACAGGGTTAATAGCATGGTTTGCCCGAAATCCCGTTGCAGCCAACCTACTAATGATATTTATATTAGTGGGCGGTATTTTAATGGCAATGACCATTCGCAAACAAATGTTCCCACAGTTTGAAAGCAACTGGATAAGCGTACAAGCAGTTTACCCAGGTGCAGCCCCGCAAGAGGTTGAAGAAGGCATAACCATAAAAGTTGAGGAAAACCTCGAAGGTATTGAAGGCATTAAACGCCTAATTACTTACTCTAACCGTGGTTTTTCACAAGCCTGGATTGAAATAGAAGAGCAATACAATCCACAAGAAGTACTTGATGAAATTAAAGTACAAGTTGATTCAATAAACACCTTTCCTGCGGGGATGGAACGCCCTGTTGTGCGCCGCGATAAATTTGAGCAAGAGGTAATGATACTCGCGCTTTACGGCGACATGAGTAACTACCAGTTAAAAGAGCTTGGCAACGATATAAAAGACGAGTTACAAGCACTGCCTCACGTTAACCTTGTTAATTTTAACGGCGGCTTAGAATACGAAATTGGTATAGAAGTCAGCCCTGATAAACTACGCGAGTACGGATTAACATTTAGAGATATTGCAGGCGCCGTGCAAAACTTTTCGGCAAATATGTCGGCGGGGCAAATACGCTCTGAAAATGGTTATATTTCGATGCGTGTTGAAAAACAGGCCTACCGTGGTTTTGAGTTTGAAAAACTGCCACTTATTACCCTTGCTGATGGCGCACAAATTTATTTAGGCGATGTTGCAACTATTAATGATGGCTTTGAAGAAGGTCTACAATATTCAAAATACAATGGTAAAAATTCACTCTCGTTTGAAGTAAACGCATCAAAAGATCAAGACATTACCGATGTAGCAAAAGTACTTAAAAGCTACATGGCAACTAAAGAGCCACTTTTACCTGCAGGCGTTAAGCTATCTCCTATTGTTGATTTAACTTACTACCTTGAAGGTCGACTCGATATGATGGTCGATAACATGATTTGGGGTGGCTTGTTAGTAATGATAGTGCTGGCACTATTTTTACCGCTACGCTTAGCATTTTGGGTAATGATGGGTTTACCGGTGTCTTTTCTGGGCGCCTTTTTGTTTATGCCTATTGGCTTTTTAGATGTAACAATTAACCTAGCCTCTCTTTTTGCCTTTATACTTGTACTCGGGATTGTTGTTGATGACGCCATAGTTGTGGGCGAGTCAGCCAGTGCCGAAATAGAAAAATACGGTCACACACTTGATAACGTTGTACGCGGTGTAAAACGCGTTGCGATGCCAGCAACCTTTGGTGTACTAACGACTATTGCGGCATTTTTACCTCAAACACTCGCAACCGGCCCTGGCGCTGCTTTTTCTAAGGCCATTGGTGGCGTGATTATTTTATGTTTGATTTTTTCACTCATTGAATCAAAACTTATTTTACCTGCGCATATTGCAGCAATGAACCCACGTAAACCAAATCCTAAAAACCTATTACACCGCTTACGTATGGTGATTGATAGTGGTTTAAAAAGCTTTGTGAATAACTACTACCTTCCTTTTGTTGGCCGCTGTATTCACTACCGCTATACCGTAATTGTTGGCTTTATGTGTTTGCTTATTGTAAGCGCAGGTATGTTTGCAGGTGGTTTAGTTAAGTTTGTACCAAACCCTAAAATACCGCACGACTTTCCACGTATTGATATAGAAATGAACCTTGCCTCATCTGAGCAAGCAACGCTTGAAACCGCACGTAAAATAGAAAGCGTGTTGTTAAAGGTCGATCAGCAACTACAAGAGCAATACGGTAAACCGATGATCCGCGATTTATCAGTAAGTCTGCGCGGGCGAACGCAAGCAAATATTATGGCCATTTTGGTGGAGCCTGATTTACGCCCTATCGATACCTTTGCCCTAAGTGCGTTATGGCGCGAGCAAATGCCCGCCCTACCAGGCATTAAAACCATGACCATTCAAGACAGTATAATGAATGGTGGTCGAGATGATGGCGACGTTAGCTTTAAACTAGAAGGCAAAAATGCTGACGAGCTAAAAGAAGTGGCTGGTAAATTAAAAGCCAAATTACAAACAATGGAAGGCGTTGGCGACGTAAACGATTCAATGCAAAGCGCTACCGACGAAGTGCAACTTGATTTAAAACCACTCGCTTACAGCATGGGTTTAACGCTTGCTGATGTAGCGTCGCAAGTTAGCTTTAGTTACTACGGCTTAGAAGCGCAGCGAATATTGCGTGAAGGCGAAGAAATTAAAGTCATGATCCGCTATCCAGAAGACGAACGTAATTCAATAAGTGACATAGCAAGTGTGCGTATTATTACACCTACTGGCGCTGAAGTACCGCTAAGTGAAGTAGCCGAAGTTAAGCTGGTTGACGGTGTTAACCGTATTCGCCGCGAAAACTCTAAACGCACTGTAAACGTATGGGCTGCGGTAAATACCGACCAAGCCGAACCATTTGCGATTGCTGAGGAAATTCGTGACGAATACTTACCAACATTACTTAAAAGCTACCCTGGCGTTACAAGTGATGTAGCTGGGCGCATTCAAGAAGAAATGGATAGCGCTTCAGAACAGCTTCGTGACTTTGGTATATCAATGATGATTATATTTGCCTTATTAGCGATTCCACTTCGCTCTTACTCGCAGCCACTTATTATAATGTCGGTTATTCCGTTTGGTGTAGTGGGCGCGATGTTTGGCCATATGATTTTAGGTATGACTATGAGCAGCTTATCTATGTTTGGCATTATTGCGGTAGCGGGTGTGGTCGTAAATGACTCCCTCGTTATGGTTGATTTTGTAAATAAAGCCCGCGCCGAAGGTGTTGCAATTAAAGATGCAGTAGTACAAGCCGGTGCTCGTCGCTTTAGGGCAATACTACTCACCTCAATCACTACCTTTATTGGTGTAATGCCAATTATTTTTGAAACGAGTTTACAAGCTAAAATTGTTATCCCAATGGCTGTATCACTTGCTTTTGGTGTGTTATTTGCCACAGTAATTACACTGATACTTATACCGTGCCAGTATGTTGCACTAGAAGATGCTAAACGATTAGTTCGTAAAATGCGTGGCAAGCCACCACTAGTAGATGCCCAACCAGCGCCTACTAATAGCTAAATTAAGTAACATCCCAACCAAAAAAGCTCGGCATATTATATGCCGAGCTTTTTATTTTTAGCTTAAAAATAATATTCACCTATTTGCCAAGTCTTTATCTTACTGATAGTTTAACTCTATAAATATAACCCTCAAAAGGAATAATGATGGGCTCAATTCAACTTATTTTATTTATTGTTTTTGCTGTACTAACCACAATTGGCTACAAAAAGAATAACCGCAACTTAATGCTATTAGGCGCCGTTGCAATATCGTTTGCGTTTGTAGGGCTCGACTTTTTAATCGGCGTAGATGAGGGCTTATCAGAGACTGGTTATGAATGAATTTACAAACCTAGGTAAGTTCACATTATTTAAATTCGTTGTATCTTATACTATGGAAGGTACTTAAAAGTTAGACACTTAAGGCTTTATTTTTACAAATTTTTGTATATAGGAAAGGAATCTAATGCGTTTTTTTATAGTTCTAATCTTGTCTTATGTTGCTCTTTTGAGCGGCTGTCAGCACTTTATTGCCAAGCAAATAACGAAGCCAGTTAAACCTGTTATTTTTGATAAAGCAGTTGTAGATAGCAATGTTTTGGGGAAGAAAACCCAACATTGTATAAGCAATAAACACTGTGTGGATTTTTTATACACCTCACCAACAATGTTTAATAATGGCACAGAAATTTCAACGGTTACACTCAATTTTGAACTAAAAATCGATTCTAAAATTAAAACGTTCGAAGAAAACTTAAATAACGAAAATAAGCACTCTGTTAAAAAAAATAATTTAATCGTTTTATTCCCAGGCTATGGTGTTGATTACACGATCTATGGCATGCAATCACGCTGGCTTGCTCATTTTACAGGAGCTGACGTTATTGTTGCACCTTCGCCTAACCAAAACGAACCATTTGATTTTGGTTTAGTAAACGCAAATATTGTGAGTGAATATATAAAGATACAAGAATATGAAAATATATCTCTTATTAGCTATTCAATGGGTGCAGTTGCGAGTAGTCACATAAAAACCAAGCTAAATATTGATAAACATATACTTATTGCTCCTATGATTAATTTTAAAACTGCATTAAATACTATTGCTAGGTTAACTCACCCTACTTATAGTATGTTTTTAGGTGATGATTATTTGAATGAAGTGGCTATTAAAATAATTGAAGAAAGTGGAGTTCCTGCTTACAAACTTAATCTATTCAATGCACTTAGCACACCTAGTTATTCTGAAAAAACTTACATACTTGCAAGTAATGCAGACAAAGTGAGTCCATATAATGGGTTGCTTACTCTTAATAATCCAAAAGTGAGCATTTATGAGATAAAAGATTTAAATCACCTTGAAATGGTTTCTTTAATATCCGCACAACAAAGGAATGTGCTCCTTTCCTTGCTTGACGGATAACTTTGGCAACAGTCCTAATAATTGAGAGAAATATTGCTCGTTTTTTATCCCTAATACGTTATGGTATTTAAATAATAAATAGACATAATAAAGTTAAGGAACAGCCATGAATACATCTCCCTCTGATCACATTCCTCAAGAAGCCTTTGATTGGTATGACGAATACGCCCACGGTTTAATGGACCGACGTACTTTTATGAAGAAACTCGGTGGCCTTGCTGCTCTTGGCGTTTCGATGGCTGTACTTACATCAGCATTATTACCTAATTACGCATTGGCTGAACAAGTGTCGTTTAATGACGTCGATATAACAGCAACGTACGAAGAATTCGATTCGCCAGACGGGCACGGTAAAGGCAAAGGTTACTTAGCAACCCCTAAAAACATAGAAGGCAAGCTTCCCGTTGTACTCGTGATACACGAAAACCGTGGATTAAACCCTTACGTAAAGGATGTAGCAAGACGCTTAGCTAAAGTCGGTTTTATTGCGTTTGCACCCGACGCGCTCTTTCCACTGGGTGGCTACCCTGGTAACGATGATGAAGGACGCGCTATGCAAAAAACCATGGATCGCGCTAAAATTCAAAACGATTTTGTTGCCGCAGCGCACTTTTTAAAATCGCATGCTAACAGTAACGGTAAATTAGGCGCTGTCGGTTTTTGTTTTGGTGGCTACATTGTTAATTATTTAGCGGCAGTAGATAGTAATTTAATCAGCGCTGGCGTGCCTTTTTACGGCACTCCCGCCAGTGAAAGTTTACGTAAAAATATTAAAGCACCGTTAATGATTCAATTAGGCGAGCTGGATAAACGTGTAAACGCGTCGTGGCCACAGTACGAACAAGATTTAAAAGCTAATAATGTTGAATACACTATGCATATGTATAAAGGGGCAAATCATGGTTTTCATAACGACTCGACAGGTCGATATGATAGAGACAATGCCGAGCTTGCATGGCAACGTACCGTTGAGTTTTTCAATAAAAAGCTAAGTTAACGAATAAAAAATAATGCCACCAGATCTAAGCCGGTGGCACTATTAAAAATACTTGGTTTTTATTAACTTTAAATTTTTTTGCTACGCATAACTAATAAGGACAACAAGATGAGTAAATAAATACTCAAAGAGCCACCGCTACTAGAGCCATCTTTATTTTCGACTTTTGCAATTTTTTCTTCTTTAACACGTGTTTTAAACCTTGCTAGTTCTGCATCTAAATTAGTACTCATATCACTAACTGCTAGATTAAAACCTTCAGCCGACTTTTCAGATAACGTTTCATCAATACCTATTGCTGTTGTTCTTTTTTCAAGTTTACTTATACCTGGTGCTCTAAATAACATTTTTCTACTTTTAATATCAAAAACAGCTGTATCCACAAAGGTTTGAATTGTATTTTCATTACCTGGAATAACGTACATACCCACTATTGTCCAATAAAGTAAGGCTGCATTATTTTCATACGATTGCGTAACTTGATCATATGAAACCAGTGCCATTACATCGACATCGTAAAGCCTCCCGACTTGCTCGAGTGTTGCAAAACCTTCACCTCCTTTTAAATAGGTACTTGGTATAACTTCAATGCGGTCAATGTAATCATATTGTAGAAATAACTTTTTTACTTTTTCGAGTAACTCGACTTGGTTCTGGGTCTCTAACCCGTCTGGCTGCCAGTTTTTAGACGGTACAAATGCAATTCCGACGGTAACAGGGAGTTTTAAAACAGGTATCTCAGGTTTATAGGTAGAGCGGCTTTGTTGATCAGGATATAAGAAGTCCATTAAGCTACTAGATTGCGTATTTTTACCTGTATTGTTACTCACAAACGAACTACAAGAAGCAAGTAAGGTCGCCATAAAAATAATTATATATTTATTAAATTTCACATTTATTCCTTTTTATTTTTAATTTAATTTAATTCAGTTACGTGCCAAAGCTCACCCGATGGTCCCCATAAGTAAATAACGCTACCCCAAGGTTCTTGTTTTATACCCTCAAAGCGGATATCAAAACCGTTTAGGTTACTAATAAGTTCATATGCTTCATCTATATTTAACACACAAAGTTGCAGCATTAAGTTTTCAGCAAACGTTTTATTATAATAACGCTGTAAAAAGAACGTACATTCGCCAAAAGTACACACGCATAAATCATTTGAGGCATCTTCAATCTTAAATCCAAGCGCTTTATAAAAGCGCTGAGATTGCTCATAATTTTTACAGGGAATAAAAATTCTAATATCATCAACTTGCATAAATCTTCCTTAATTAGCTCAGTACGCTTTTATCAATAATTCCTTTATTTACCAACTGCTGCAAAATAGCTTGGGATTTTGCTCTGCATGCATCACGTAGTAAACGCACCGCTGGGGTTATTGACTGCCTACTTGGGCAAATAAGCCAAAGTTCACCATTAACATGTTGATAATCTTGCATTACAGTAACCACCCTGTCATTGAGTAAATCATCGGCTATATCAAGGGCTGATTTTACAGCCAAGCCTTTACCCGCAACGCACCAGCGCCTTACTAAATCGCCATCGTTTGAGGCGCGCCTGCCATTCATTTTAACTTTATATTTTGACTCACCATCGGTGAATTCCCACGTATTATTTATAATATCCTGCAACTGATAAAACAAACCTTGATGCGACGCTAAATCATCGGGATGCATGGGAGCCCCGTTTTGTAAGAGATATTCGTCAGTTGCACATAACAAGCGCGGTACGTTACAAATTTTGAATCCATAAACGCTAGCATCATTAGGCGAGCCATAACGAAGCGCTATATCAACTGAGTCACGGTAAAAGTCGATATTACTATCACTTATATGCGTTCTTAAACTTAGCTTTGGATAAGTGTCCATGAGTTCATCAATCCATGGGATCACTAAGTTACGGCCTAAATCAGATGAAAGGGCAACACGCAGCTCGCCTTCTATTTCGTCGTGCTCACCTTTTAGATTTTGCTTTGCAAGCTCAAGTACAGCTAAAGCCTGCTCACATTGTGGTATGTAGCGCTCCCCAGCAGCCGATAACCTTAAATGACGTGTTGTCCGAACAAATAGCTCACTACCAAGGGCTGCCTCAACACGTTTAATAGCAGCGCTTGCTGTGGCTGTACGCATATCTAACTTAGCAGCTGCGAGCGTAATACTTCTAAACTCAGCTACTTTTAAAATAAGTTTTAAATCTTCTATGTTCATATTATCTATTTATATTTGATAATGATTCAACAATTATGCGGTTTATCTATATTAAAGCAAGGTCTACTATCTATCCATCAGCTAGCCAAAGCATGGCTTGCACCTTATATGTAAATAGATTAGGACACTTATTATGAAAGCCATTGGTTATAAAAAATCTCTTCCTGTTTCAAACCCTGAGTCGTTAATTGATGTTGAATTACCACAGCCAGTTGCAACAGGTCGTGATTTATTAATTAAAGTTAAAGCTATTGCAGTTAACCCTGCCGATTATAAAGTGCGCCTATATATGCCACCAACAAACGGTGAAATAAAAGTTATTGGTTGGGATGCAGTTGGCGAAGTGGTTGCAACAGGTGAAGCTGTTACAGACTTTAAACCAGGTGATGCGGTTTACTACGCAGGTGATATTACCCGCCCAGGTAGTAATGCAGAATTTCAATTAGTGGATGAGCGCATTGTAGGGTTCAAACCACAAAGCTTAAACGATGCTGAAGCTGCTGCATTACCACTTACTGCAATAACAGCGTACGAGTTATTATTTGAGCATTTAAACATTGTAAAACAAGCAGCTGATGCAAAAACAAAATCAGACGAAGTTATTTTAGTAACAGGTGCCGCAGGCGGCGTTGGTTCTATTTTTATCCAGCTTGCTAAAGCGATTACTGGTGCAACAGTGATTGCCACTGCATCGCGTGAAAGCTCACAAGCATGGGTTAAAAAACTAGGCGCAGATTATGTTGTTGATCATACAAAACCATTACCGGCTCAAATTGACGCATTAAACATTGGCTCGGTAACACATGTAGCAAGTCTGCACAGTACTGATACTTATTTTGAAGCGTATACAGAGGTACTTGCACCATTTGGTAAAATTGCAATGATTGACGATCCTGAGTCATTAGATGTTAGTAAATTAAAAATGAAGAGCTTATCGCTACATTGGGAATTTATGTTTGCCCGCTCAATGTTTAATGCCAAAGATTTAATTGAGCAAAGCAAGTTATTAAATCATGTTGCTGAGTTAATTGATCAGGGCCATATTCAAACAACGATTGGTAAAAATTTAGGCGTTATAAATGCGGCTAACCTGCGTATTGCACACGCAGAACTTGAAGAAGGTCGCTCTATTGGCAAAATAGTATTGGAAGGTTTTTAATTCTATAAATACCAAATACGCGCTGCCTGAATTAATTGGAGGCACCAATGTAATTGGTGTCTTCAACCAATATTTCGGGGTGGCTATGGCTGTATTTATATTTATTAAAGAAACTATTACCTAATAATATTTGATAATGATTCAACCATATACCTGTTTATCATATTGTAATAACCCACTACTATCCGTACCTAGCTATATTGATAGGCTTTACTTTACGTAGATATCAATTGAATTAAATAATTAGAGTGATTTAAAAACACGATATTATTTTTGTAATAAATTTTTAAAAGGGTTTGTTTTTACTAAAACTGACTCAACATAGTAAATACTGGTAAAACACCTACTCAATGGAGAAACTAATGACTCACCCTATTATTAATGACTTAGAAAAGCGTTACACAGCAAAACGTTACGATGCAACGAAACGTGTATCTCAAGACGATTTAGCCGTTATTTACGAAGCTATGCGCCTATCTCCATCATCTATTAACTCGCAGCCTTGGAAATTCATCGTAATTGAATCAGATGAGGCTAAAGAGCGTATGCATAGTACATTTGCTAATAAATTTGCGTTTAACCAGCCACATATTAAAACAGCTTCGCATATAATATTATTCGCTCACAATCCTAAATATACCCGCGATGACTACGCACAAGTTATTGATGCAGATATTAAAAACGGCCGTACTAAAGCAGAAAATCGCGAACAAGCTTTTGGTGCTTATGCCTTTGTTGATATGAATACTGATGAGCAAGGCGTTAATGAAGAGTGGACTAAAGCACAAACTTACATTGCACTGGGTAACACTATGCATGCCGCTGCACGTTTAGGCATTGATTCAACCCCAATGGAAGGCGTAGATGCCGAGCTGATTGGCGAAGTCTTTGAAAAAGAACTTGATGGTTACGTATGCGACGTGGCATTAGTACTTGGCTATCATGATAGCGCTGAAGATTATAATGCTAAATTACCTAAATCTCGCTTAGCAAAAGAGCAAGTTATTCAGGTTTTATAAGTAATACGTTATAAACTTAAATGATAACAATATTAAAAAACCACTTATTTAAATAAGTGGTTTTTTTGCTTTAAAGCAGTTTAACTTACTTTGCGCTGTGCAGCCTGAATGTATTGCACTAAATCTTCAATAGAAACCACGGTCATATTATGTTTATTAGCATAATCACTCACCTCAGGTAAGCGCGCCATTGAACCATCTGGATTTGTCAGTTCGCAAATTACGCCAAATGGTTTTAAGCCGGCAAGTTGCATTAAATCAACGGATGCTTCGGTATGACCGCGACGCACTAATACGCCACCCGTTTGTGCCTTTAAACCAAATACATGCCCTGGGCGCGATAAATCACTTGGTTTTGCATTATCCGCTGTCGCTGCTTTTATAGTAGTTACTCTATCAGCAGCAGACACACCTGTTGTTACGCCATGCTTAGCTTCAATAGTGACTGTATAAGCGGTGTTATTTTGACTCGTATTGTTAGCTACCATTTGCGGTAAGTCGAGCTGTTTAATGCGCTCATCCCCCATGCATAAACAAACAATACCGCTGCCTTCGCGGATCATTTCGGCCATTTGAGAAGTCGTTAAATGCTCAGCTGAAAAAACAAAGTCGCCTTCATTTTCACGGTTTTCATCATCAACAACAAGTACGCCTTGGCCTTGCTGTAGTGCAGTGATTGCGCTTTGTACGCGGGTATGGCTTTCGCCGAATTGAGTAAGTAGAGACTGAATCATCATTATATTCCAAATAAAAATAATAGATTCAGGACTGTGAAAGGATCAGTAATACATCACTTAAATTTAAAGCGATCACTACCAAAATAGCTTAAATAAAATAACAAAAAGCACGCAGCAAAAAGCAGCGCACACTGTTATACCAATTAACATTAAATTAGTGACTAATTATAGCGCAAAGAAAATAGCTCACTTAACGCGATACAACGGTCATGTCTTTAATAAAATTGGTTTTAGTATAATAAGCCATATTCTCTTTCATCCGGACTGTAACCGTCGGCTCTGGCATCTCACCAGATCTGCTTGACCTTTACTTAACCTAAAATAAGTTAAATAAAGCGCTCGCGGGCTCGTTTAAGTCATAAAAAACATTAAACATACCGCCGGTGGGGAATTTCACCCCGCCCTGAGAATTTACAGTAAGCATTAGCACTTACTGTAGGCATATTATACGCTTGTATTTATTTGTTTTTCAAAACTAAATACAATAAAAACTACGAAAGTTGAATATTTAACGATGCGCGATCTACTATACCTTCGTTTATATCAGCAACTAGCGTACAGGTAGCACCATTGACCAAATTTAAGTTAGGTTGAACGTGCCCTATATCGGCATCAAAAATTACAGGAAATAAACACCCACCTAGCGCTACATCTAACGCATGGCGATAATCAAAGGCATCGTAATGACCTTGTGTTATTTCACTTCTCCCTAAAACCAATCCATTGATGTCGTCAAATATGCCAGCTAATTTTAATGACAGTAAAAATCGTGCAACGGTTGTAGGTGTAAGTTCCGAGTTTTCAAGGTATAAAATAAGCCCTTCGGGCGCACTGTTCTTTTTAAACTCATGCAGCGCTAAAAATGGCGAGTCGAGCAATAAACCTACGGTATCTAAACACCCACCAAATAACCGACCAGACATTTCTATGGTACGTTTATCTGTGTAGTTTAAACATTGCCAGTTTGTGGGCTCACTCGGGCTGAGTAATTCGTTCGGGTTTTGCGCGTAATTAGGCTTATTTTTTTGGTATAAAGAAGAAGGACCTTGCTCAAATTTACTACCGGCTTCGTAGGTCAGAGTTTCAAATATTTGTAGGCTATACGGATTTTTTTCATCTGGGTGTAACTGCATAAGATTAGCGCTGTGAAGGGTTGCCCATTGGCACTTAGCAGTGAGTGCACATGCAATAGTACTCACATCAGAAAAACCAACTAACCACTTAGGTTTTGCTTCTTTAATGGCGTTAAAATCAAGTAGTGGCAGTATTTCCATTGCCAGCTCACCACCCATTGGCGGCATAATCGCATCTATTTCATCATCTAATAAAAAACCCATTAGCTGCTTAGCATGCGCTTTAGCATTAAGCTGTTCGCGTGGTTTGTTTTGACGTAAAAACTCGCCTTCAACAACATTATACCCTCGTTGTTGTAGTCCATTTATAACAATATCTAAGCGTCCGTGATACTTTTCTTTTAGCCCAGATGAAAGCGAGCAAATAGCAATTTTAGAGCCTACTTTTAAAGGCGCTGGGTAAAGTATATTAGCCATTGAGTGTTCCTTTTTAATAATACCAACCTGCATAAATCTTTGATCAATTTAACGAATTAAATTGCACTATAACGTCGTTAAAAGTTTTTTATTTAGAACAACTAGATATAAAAACTTTTGCCTAGTTCTAGCGTAATTTTCTTAACGTTAAATAGACCCCATATATAAGCAGATTGGTATAAAGTGATTATGTACCTATATCATCATGCTCACTCTTTATGCAATATGAACACCCTTATCAGTATAGTGATTTATTTAAGGCATAAAAAAACCGATGTAAATACATCGGTTTTTATTTAAAACGTTAAAGTGAGTTATGCGTTAAAGATACTCAACTTCAATGATTTCGTACTCAACGATACCTTTTGGCGTTTGGATAGACACTGCATCGTCTACTTGTTTACCAATTAAGCCACGTGCAATCGGTGAATTAACAGAAATTAAGTTGTTTTTAATATCGGCTTCATCATCGCCTACAATACGGTATTTTACTTCAGCATCCGTATCTACATTTACTATAGTTACGGTAGTACCAAAAATAACTTTGCCCGTATTTGGCATTTTAGTTACGTCGATTATCTGAACATTTGAAAGTTTAGCTTCAATTTCTTGAATACGACCTTCACAAAAACCCTGTTGCTCACGTGCAGCGTGGTACTCAGCGTTTTCTTTTAAGTCACCGTGTTCACGCGCAACAGCAATGTCGGCGATAATTTTTGGACGGGTAACTGTTTTTAATTCGTTAAGCTCTTTGCGCAGTAAATCTGCGCCACGAACTGTCATCGGAATTGATTGCATACTTTTCTCACTTAACACCAAGGCCCTAGTTGGCCTTGGCACATTTCCTTAGTTCAATCGCAGGTGTAGCTCTTGAACTGACGTTACTTTACTACGGTCATCTGCTTTGTTAGCAGTACAGTTAGCAAAAGCCGCGTTCAAGGTTGTCGTATAGTTGGTTTTATTTTGCAATGCACCACGACGTAACACCTTCGAATCTTCGATCGCTTGGCGACCTTCGGTGGTATTAACGATATAGCTGTACTCTTTATTCTTGATATAATCAAGAATATGCGGGCGGCCTTCATATACTTTGTTTACACGTCGTACTTCAATGCCAGCTTCTTCAAGAGCTTGTGCCGTGCCACCCGTTGCGTCAAGTTCAAAACCTAAGTCGGTCATAATCTTGGCTAATTCAACAATGCGTGGCTTATCGCTATTACGAACAGATAATAACGCGCGACCACCGCGTGGTAAAGTGTTGCTTGCACCTAATTGTGCTTTTGCGAATGCTTCGGCGAAAGTATCACCAACACCCATCACTTCACCCGTTGAGCGCATCTCAGGGCCACGAATTGGATCCACACCCTGAAACTTAGCAAATGGTAAAACAACTTCTTTAACGCTGTAATAAGGAGGGATCACTTCTTTAGTGATACCTTGGCTTGCCAAAGACTGACCCGCCATACAACGAGCCGCCACTTTTGCAAGCGCTACACCGGTTGCTTTTGATACAAACGGTACAGTACGTGCGGCACGCGGGTTAACTTCAATTAAGTACACTTTGCCATCTTTTACAGCAAACTGTGTATTCATTAAGCCAACAACACCAAGCTCAAGCGCCATATCGGTTACTTGCTTGCGCATCACATCTTGCACTTCTTGCGATAAAGAATGTGCTGGTAATGAACATGCTGAGTCACCAGAGTGAACACCGGCTTGCTCAATGTGCTCCATGATACCGCCAATAATTACTTGCTCGCCGTCGCAAATCGCGTCAACGTCAACTTCAATTGCGTTATCTAAGAAACGGTCCAGTAATACAGGTGCTTCGTTTGATGCAGATACAGCTTCGGTCATGTAGCGACGTAAATCGTCTTCATCGTATACAATTTCCATTGCACGACCACCTAGTACATACGACGGACGTACAACGAGTGGGAAACCAATTTCAACTGATTTAAGTAGTGCTTCTTCAGTTGAAGTTACTGTTGCATTTTCTGGCTGAAGTAAGTTCAGACGCTCAACAAGTTGTTGGAAACGTTCGCGATCTTCTGCACGGTCAATCGCATCAGGTGAAGTACCAATTACTGGAACGCCATTCGCTTCAAGCTCACGTGCTAATTTAAGTGGTGTTTGACCACCGTACTGCACGATAACGCCTTTTGGCTTTTCAACACGTACGATTTCGAGTACGTCTTCAAGTGTAATTGGCTCAAAGTATAGTCTATCAGATGTATCGTAATCGGTAGAAACCGTTTCAGGGTTACAGTTAACCATGATAGTTTCATAGCCGTCTTCGCGAAGCGCAAGCGAGGCATGTACACAACAGTAATCAAATTCAATACCTTGGCCGATACGGTTAGGACCGCCACCAATAACCATGATTTTGTCTTTATCTGTTGGGTTTGCTTCACACTCTTCATCGTAAGATGAGTACATGTAAGCTGTGTCTGAGCTAAATTCTGCGGCGCACGTATCAACACGCTTGTATACTGGCACGATGTTTAATAGGTGACGTTTTTTACGAATTTCAGCTTCAGATACACCAGCAATTTCAGCTATACGTGGGTCTGCGAAACCTTTGCGTTTAAGTTTACGTAGGAAGTCGGCATTTAAACCAGCCATACCTACTTCACTAATTTTTGCTTCGTCTTTTAAAATATCTTCTATTTGTACTAAGAACCAGCGATTAACTTTAGTCAGCTCATAAACGTCATCAACGCTCATACCATGGCGCATTGCATCGGCAATGTACCAGATACGCTCAGCACCTGGCTCGCGTAATTCGCGAATGATTTTTTCTTTAGCTTTAGGGTCATCAAGTGCAACTATTGGGTTAAAACCTGTTGCGCCCACTTCAAGACCACGTAATGCTTTGTGTAATGATTCTTGTTGGTTACGACCAATCGCCATTACTTCGCCAACTGATTTCATTTGCGTAGTTAAGCGATCGTTAGCACCGGCAAATTTTTCAAAGTTAAAGCGAGGAATTTTTGTTACAACGTAATCGATTGAAGGCTCAAAAGACGCTGGAGTTTTACCGCCAGTAATATCGTTTTGAAGCTCGTCAAGCGTGTAACCAACTGCTAGCTTTGCAGCAATTTTAGCAATTGGGAAACCCGTTGCTTTTGATGCAAGTGCAGATGAACGTGATACGCGTGGGTTCATCTCAATGATAACCATACGGCCATCTTCAGGATTAATACCAAACTGCACGTTAGAACCGCCAGTTTCTACACCAATTTCACGTAATACCGCCATAGAGGCGTTACGCATAATTTGGTATTCTTTGTCGGTTAGCGTTTGCGCTGGTGCAACGGTGATTGAATCGCCAGTGTGAACACCCATAGGGTCAAAGTTTTCAATGGTACAAACAATAATACAGTTATCGTTTTTATCACGTACAACTTCTGTTTCGTACTCTTTCCAACCAATCAGTGATTCATCAATCAATAATTCGTTTGTTGGCGATAAGTCTAAACCGCGCTCACAAATTTCTTCAAACTCTTCCATGTTGTAAGCAACACCGCCACCGGTGCCACCCATGGTGAAAGAAGGACGAATGATACATGGTAAGCCAATTCGGCTCATTGTATCTTTAGCTTCTTCCATTGAGTGAGCAATTTCAGCACGAGGACATTCAAGGCCAATGTTTTTCATTGCTACGTCAAAGCGTTCACGGTTTTCTGCTTTGTCGATTGCATCCGCCGTTGCGCCAATTAGCTCAACGCCGTGCTTAGCCAATACACCGTGCTTGTCTAAATCAAGTGCACAGTTTAATGCTGTTTGACCACCCATTGTAGGCAGTACTGCATCTGGCTTTTCTTTTTCAATAATTTTTTCTACCACTTCCCAATGAATTGGTTCGATGTAGGTAGCATCGGCCATTTCAGGATCGGTCATGATAGTTGCAGGGTTTGAGTTAACTAATATAACTCTATAGCCTTCTTCTCTAAGTGCTTTACACGCTTGAGCACCAGAGTAGTCAAATTCACAAGCTTGACCAATTACAATTGGGCCTGCGCCTAAGATAAGAATGCTTTTTATGTCGGTACGTTTTGGCATTATTACTCCAGTTAAATTAGTGTTTACGCGCTTGCATCAAATCGATGAAGTGGTCAAATAATGGTGCTGCATCGTGTGGACCTGGACTTGCTTCAGGGTGACCCTGGAAGCTAAACGCAGGCTTATCAGTACGATGAATACCTTGAAGCGTTCCATCAAATAACGATTTATGCGTGGCACGAAGCGTACTTGGTAGGCTTGATTCTTGAGCTGCAAAACCATGGTTTTGAGCTGTGATCATAACTACATTACGGTCTAGGTCTTTAACTGGGTGGTTACCACCGTGGTGGCCAAATTTCATTTTTTCTGTTTTAGCACCTGAGGCAAGGGCTAATAACTGATGACCTAAACAGATACCAAAAATAGGTGTGTCGGTTTCTAAAAAGGCTTGAATGGCTTCAATAGCGTAAGTACATGGCTCAGGATCACCAGGGCCATTAGATAAGAAGATACCATCAGGGTTTAAAGCAAGTACCTCAGCGGCTGAAGTTTGCGCTGGTACTACTGTAAGTTTACAACCACGGTCTACAAGCATACGTAAAATATTACGTTTTACACCGAAGTCGTAGGCAACAACATGAAACTTTTCATCAGCAGCGTCAAGGGTTTTAAATCCTTCACCTAATGTCCAGCTTGATTCGCGCCACTCAAAATTTTCCTTGGTTGAGACAACTTTTGCTAAATCCATACCTTTTAAACCTGGGAAGGCTTGCGCGGCTTGTAACGCTTTATTTTCGTCTAGCTCGTCACCGGCAACAATACACCCGTTTTGTGCGCCTTTATCACGCAAAATTCGAGTTAGCTTTCTGGTGTCGATGTCCGCAATACCTAAAATATTACGTTCTTTTAAGTAATCATCTAACGATTGCTCGTTACGAAAGTTACTTGCTAGCAGTGGCAAATCACGGATCACTAGGCCTTTAGCCCAAATTTGATTCGCTTCTTCGTCTTCGCTGTTGGTACCCGTATTACCGATATGTGGGTACGTCAAAGTTACGATTTGTTCCGCGTATGATGGATCAGTCAAAATTTCTTGATAACCAGTCATAGACGTATTGAATACCACTTCACCGACTGACATGCCGTCAGCGCCGATTGCAGTACCGCGAAACACTGTGCCGTCTTCTAGGACTAACAGAGCGGATTTAGTCAAGTTAAACCTCCTAACAGTAAAAAACGGGAGTAAGCAATTGCTTAACACCCCGCCAATACCCAGAGGGATCGTCAAAACCAGATTTTTGTGAGCTTAAATTGTTTTACGCAGTCTTAAATGATGCAGATGTAAAGCATTCAACCTTCAATCATTTTTCTTGCCTAAAACTATTTTCATTCCCACTGAAACCCTGGATTTACTAGCCACTTGGGTATAATTGGAAACACGCATTTAGTAATTTTTGGCAAATTGGCTGCATATTACATGAAGTTGCTATTTAGGTCTAACATTATTTGGTTAATTGTTACAAATAAGTCACTGTAGGTGAAATTAGACCCAAACAGTTAAAATAGTAACTAAACTACTTAAGATCTAGCACATCTTGCATATCATAAAGTCCAGCAGGTTTATTTTTTAACCAGCTTGCAGCCCTTATAGCACCTAGAGCGAACGTCATTCTCGAACTTGCTTTATGTGTTAATTCAAGCCTTTCGCCCATTGTAGCGAAGTATGCGGTATGTTCACCTACTATATCGCCCCCTCTTAGGACAGAATAACCAATCTCATTTTGAGATTTCGCTGTTTCTACTTGGCTTCGGTCATATACCGCAACCTCGTCGTGATCCCAGCCTTTCGCTTGCGCGATTGACTCACCTATTGCCAGTGCAGTACCCGATGGTGCATCTATTTTATGACGGTGATGCGCTTCAAATATTTCGATATCTAAATCGTCACCAAATTTAGTCGCTGCAGTTTGTACAAGGTTAAGTAATACATTGACACCTACGCTGTAATTTCGTGCAAATACAATAGGGATATGTTTAGCGGCATCGTGTAATAGCGCCATATCATCATTTGTTAAACCTGTTGTGCCAATTACCATAGGAATTTTTTGTGCAACAGCTGTTTTTAAATGGTTTTTCATACCCGCTGGCAGCGTAAAGTCGATTAAAACATCTACATCATCTATTGTACTTTCGTCGCTAAAGCTAACACTGTTATCGGCTGCGCTATTTACTTGATTTACATTAATGCCCAATAGCGATGAACCACTACGAACATATGCGCCTGTAAGTTGTGTTTGCTCTTTAATTGTCGCGGCTTCTAATAGGGCTAAGCCCATTCTGCCGTTAGCACCAAAAACACCTATTCGATTTGTAGTCATGGTTTTTACCTAATTTAATTTGAATCCGTTTATTAGCCATATATCCGGGCATTACAAAATACGCAGGTGGGTATTTTTATGCAGTTGGATAAATATTAATCGCTGAAAATCGCGTTGCTTTATAGATATTATCTAAAAGTCATGCAATAGTCAGGTGACCTTTTAATTTAATAATAATAACAATACCAGTTTACTTTAGCCATCTATACATTTAAACTTCTCTTTCGCGTCGATTTGGTCTTTGGCTTGCGGACGCTGCGGCTAACAACTTTTTAAAATAAAAAGTTGTACTGCTAAATTCAGCTAAAAGAGGAGTTTTGGCTGTGATAAATTTTACTGGTTATGAGGATTATGATGCAGCCATCATTTAATAAAAACAAAGCAATACTTTCTTTACTTCCCCTACTTACCTTTGTAGCGCTATTTTTAGGCTCAGGTTTGTATTTGCAATCGCAAGGGGTTGATTATGCTTTTTACCAACTACCTGCACCTGTTGCTATATTGCCCGCCATCATGCTTGCGTTTATTTTAAATAAAGGCACGGTAAACCAATGTGTAGAGACCTTTATTAAAGGTGCCGGACACAACAATATTATTACCATGTGTTTAATCTACTTACTTGCAGGTGCCTTTTCGGCTGTGGCAAGTGCAACCGGTGGAGTAGATGCGGTAGTAAATGCAGGCTTATCACTTATTCCACCTTCGTTATTGCTCCCTGGTTTGTTTTTAATTGCGGCCGTTGTTTCTACTGCAATGGGAACGTCAATGGGTACGATTGGCGCCATTGGCCCTATCGCTTATGCGGTATCAATTAAAACAGGTATAGACCCAGCATTAATGGCAGGTACGATTGTATCTGGCGCTATGTTTGGCGATAACTTATCTATTATTTCAGACACCACTATTGCAGCTACGCGCACGCAGGGCTGTGAAATGAAAGACAAGTTTAAAGAAAATCTTAAAATTGCAGTCCCTGCAGCCATTCTAACAATCGCCCTGTTGTTTTATTTAACACCTGCTGCACAAGTAGTTGAAACTAAAGACTATGATATTTGGTTAGTACTTCCTTATGCCTTTATTTTAGTGTTAGCAGTTGCTGGCTTAAACGTATTTGTAGTGTTGTTTAGCGGTATTATTTTTGCCGCATTAATGGGCTTTACAGGAAGTTACGAAGGCGCAAGCTTTGTAAAAGACATTTACAAAGGCTTTACTGATATGCAGGAAATATTTTTACTTTCTATGTTTATTGGTGGCTTATCTGAATTTATTCGTATTAACGGTGGTCTTGATTACATTGCTCAAAAAATTCAAGCGATTACTAAAATCATTGCAAAATGGCACCGTAAAGTGGCGGATCAATTAGGTATCGCTGCGTTAGTTTTAACAAGTAATGTATGTATTGCTAATAACACAGTGTCTATTATTGTCGCGGGTCCTATTGCTAAAAAGCTAGCGGATGACGGTGAAATAAGCGGTAAACGCTCTGCCAGTTTACTTGATATATTTGCCTGTGTTACACAGGGTTCATTGCCATACGGTGCCCAAGCATTGTTATTAGGTGCTACGTTTAAAATTAGCCCGTGGGAAGTATCAACGTCTTCTTATTACTGCTTTATTTTAGCATTTACAGCCATTGCAGTTATTTGCTTACGCCGTAATAAAGCATAGTTTAAACACCGACACTATGTTGCAGCTTAATAAGTAAGCTGCAACATATGTTAAAATAATATTCTACATATCAATCACTTTTGCTATAATGCGCGCCTTCGCGTGTCACTAAAATTATAGTTAAATACAGATATGAAATTTAAAAAATTACTTCCTCTCGTTACTTTTACATCAATTGCTTTATCGTCTTCTGCTTTTGCGGCTAATTGGAGCAGCACAGCACTACATATTAATAATGGCAACCAAAAAAACCCATTCACTGAGCAAGAGTCAAACACCACTGTTTACTCGGTTCAACATGCATCGGGTTACGATTACGGTGATAACTTCTTTTTTATCGATTACAGTAAAGACGATACCGATGATGGTTACCAAGATGCTGATTTTTATGGTGAGTGGTATTCAACGGTAAGCTTATCGGCCATTAGCGGCGAAAAAATTGGCGCAGGCGCATTATTAGATGTGGGCCTTACCGGTGGTATTAACGTTGCTGGCGACGCTAAAGTAATGAAATACTTGCCAGGTGTTAAATTAAGCTGGGATGTACCTGGGTTTAACTTTTTTCAAACGCTATTCACAGCTTACATTGACGATAGTGAAGGTGTAGCAAAAGGCGGGGCTCCTATTGAAACAAATAGCTGGATGCTTGATGTTGCCTTTGAATACCCTTTCACTATTGGCTCACAAAAATTTAGCTTTAAAGGCCACGCTGAATACATTGCAGAACGTGAAGATGAATTTGGTAACGATGTAGAGGCGTGGATACTCGCACAGCCTATTTTAGTATGGGATATGGGCCACGCTCTTCAAATGAAAGAAAACACACTACTGTTGGGTATGGAATTACAATACTGGCACAATAAACTAGGTACTGAAGTCACTGAGTCAGTGCCACAAATCCATATTGAGTGGACGTTTTAAGCTTTAACGATACTCGTTTTACCCTACATTAATAAGCGAAGCTCTCTTTTAGCTTCGCTCTTTTCATCTCCAAATTAAACAACGTTGAGCATGACAAAGCCTCAATTGAATAGTACTTAATGTTTGGTTACTATAATGAATTATTCTGAGTTTTATATATTAGAGCTTATATTATTTGTCCTTAATTGGAGTAACCAAATGTCGTCGATTAAAGTTATTTGCTTTTCTACTTTATTGTTATTAACAAACAATGCATTAGCGAGCACAACGCAAGATACCTCTTCACTTTCTTATGATGCGCTTTTAAGCAGTTACCAGTACGACTTTAAAGTAAATTACTTTAACATTGAGTCACAAAAACAGTCTCTTAAAATGGCCTATATTTACTTAAAGCCTACCAAATCCGACATGCCTACAGTGACGCTTATGCACGGCAAAAATTTTAATGCAGATTACTGGACTACCACTGCGCAATACCTGCAATCTTTAGGCTACGGCGTATTAATTCCTGATCAAATTGGTTTTGGAAAATCATCTAAACCAACTAATTACCAGTATTCATTTGCGGCTCTTGCTCATCATACTCATGCGTTAATGGACTCACTTAATATAAAAGAGTCAATTGTATTAGGGCACTCTATGGGTGGGATGCTAGCGAGTCGTTTTGCATTAATGTACCCAAACACAACAAGTAAATTAATTTTACTTAACCCTATTGGGCTTGAAAACTACCTGCAGTATGTTGATTACAAAGATACAAATTTTTTCTATAAAAACGAATTTTCAAAAACGCCAGAAGGCGTAAGAAAATACCAACAAAAAAATTACTACGATGGTAATTGGAATGCCACATATTCAGCCTTAACCGACTTTATAACAGGGCAAATACAAGGCCCAGATAAAGAACAAATGGCATGGGTAAATGCAAAAACATACGATATGATTTTCACTCAACCTGTAATAACCGAATT
Organism: Pseudoalteromonas sp. SR44-2; assembly: GCF_014163745.1. Taxonomy (NCBI): domain Bacteria; kingdom Pseudomonadati; phylum Pseudomonadota; class Gammaproteobacteria; order Alteromonadales; family Pseudoalteromonadaceae; genus Pseudoalteromonas; species Pseudoalteromonas sp. SR44-2. The sequence goes on from NZ_JACJDW010000014.1 coordinate 88,308, forward strand.
TAAAGATTTAGCAGTACCGGTTAAATTAATTATTGGTACACGCGATAGAACCGGCCCTGGCCGTAACTGGAAAAAAGACGGTGTTGATTACGAGCTTGGTCGATATGATAAATTAGGCAAACACGCTGCAACACTTATCCCTGACGCACAATTATTTGAACTGGATAATTTAGGGCACCTGCCGCACATTGAAGATTTCGAACGCTTTAAAAATGTATTTAAACAAGCACTTGCTGCTGAATAACCACGCTTAAAAACTAAAATAAAACCCCTGTAGGTAAATACTTACAGGGGTTTTATTTTAATTACGCATTAATACTAAACGTACACTACTTCAGATAGTAAAGCGCTTAACTACAGTGTGCATTGTGGGTTTTTACCCTGTGCTTTAGCAGTGCTTTGCTCGCTTAGTGCTTTACTCATTTGCGCTTGTAAATTTTTAATACGGTTACTTGGCGCTGGGTGAGTAGATAAAAACTCAGGGGTTGTACCGCTGCCCGCTGCACTCATATTTTCCCAAAGTGTAACCGACTCTTGTGGATTAAAACCCGCCTGTGCCATTAAATCCAGACCTATAGTATCGGCTTCTGATTCGTGAGAGCGGCTAAATGGTAAAACAACTCCATATTGTGCGCCCAAACCTAAGCCTTGCATAATTTCGTTACGGTATTGAATATTACCCATTTCAAGTGCCGCGCTGCCCAGTTGCATACCGGTATCTAAAATAGAGCTTTGTGAAACACGCTCATTAGAATGCTCAGCAATTACGTGCCCTACTTCGTGCCCTAGCACTGTTGCTAATTGGTCTTGATTGGTGGCTATTTTTAATAAGCCCGTATGAACCCCAATGTAACCCCCAGGTAATGCAAAAGCGTTAGCAGATTCATCTTCAAATACCACTACTTCCCAATTTTGCGACGCGTATTCTTTTGGTAATACAGCCACTACTTTTTCAGCAATACAATTTACATAAGAATTTGTTTTAGCGTCTTTATTTATTGGCTGAGATGCTTTCATTTCGGCAAAGCTAGCTGTGCCCATTTCACTCATTTGTTGATCTGAGTAAAGCGCTATTTGAGTACGTCCTGTTGGTGACGTTTTACAACCGGCTAAAACGGCTGTCGCTAATACTGCAAGTACTAGTTTTTTCATGATAATTCTCTTAAGTAATGAATTTTTTATTGCTTGTAGAATAGCAAACACAGTACCAATTTAAAATATTTGCTTTATGTACCGTTATATTAAAAAAAAGCAATATGACGATAAACTTAGCGGGCAAACTAAGTTTATCCAAATACAATGCCCTGTTACACTATAACCCTTGTTTTTAGTGATTGTTGAGTTTACACATGGACGCCTCAGCCTCGTCTTTTAATACCCGTATTTTATTGCCTTTATTAGCCAGTATCGTGGCGATTACGCCATTGGCGATAGATATGTACTTACCTGCCATGCTGGTAATTGCAAACGATTTACACACTAATATGCCCAATGTACAAATATCGTTGAGTATTTACTTAGCAGGCTATTCATTAGGGATGCTATTTTTTGGCCCCATTGCCGATCAAATTGGCCGCCGTAAGCTTGCACGTATCGGCTTAACCTTATTTGGTGCAAGCTCACTTGCACTGGCATTTACCACCGAAATCCATGCTTTTTGGACTCTTAGAGCAGTGCAAGCATTTACGGGAGCGGCAGCAACGGTAGTAGTACCGGGTATTATTCGCCATATTTATCAGCAAAATACAGCTAAAGGAATGTCATATGTATCGATGATCATGATGGTAGCACCGTTAGTTGCCCCCTCTGTTGGTTCGTTTATTTTAGGATTTTCTGTTTGGTCAACAATATTCTTGGTTCTTGCTGGATATAGCTTTTTAATATTGGCGTTAGTGCAAGTGTATCTAATTGATATTCCTATTCACAAAAATGAAAAAAAGGGTCTCGCTCTATTTTTTGATAGCTATAAAACAGTACTCAGTAATAAAGGTGCACGTGCCGACATACTCAGTTCTATGTTTGTATCGTTTGGATTTTTTTGCTTTTTGACCTCAGTACCATTTATTTATTTAGATTTATATGAAGTGTCAGAACAGTTATTTGGTGTGTTATTTGCCTTTAACGTAATGGCGCTGATGTTTGGTAACTTTTTAAATACGCGAATTGTACCAAGGCTGGGCTCTCGAAAAATGCTCTATATTGGGCTTACATTTGGATTTGTATCGGGGCTGGCTCTGCTAACATTTAGCTTATTGCATTTATCACTTTATTATATTGTGGCTGCTATTGCGCCATTAATGATGAGCTTAGGCGTCACTGCAAGTAATGCTGACTCGCTAATATTAATGAAGTTTGAAAAAAACACAGGCACGGCAACGGCCGTAATTGGCACACTTCGTTTTGGCAGTGGCGCATTAGTTGGCCCACTACTCGCTATTATGCATGCAAAAAGCGCAGTGCCGTTTTCAAGTTTAATGTTTAGCGCGGTTTTGCTTACTATGCTCGTACAGTTAATTCACTATAAAAAAGACAAAAAAAATGCCTCAATATGAGGCATTTTTTAAAACTAATAATTCAATTAAGCATCAGCAGCTTTAGAAACCATAACCATTGCAGGGCGTAATAAACGACCATTCAATGTGTAACCTTTTTGCATAACAGCAAGTACTGTATTAGGTGTTACATCGTTACTTGGTTGAATTGACATTGCTTGATGAAAATCTGGATTAAACTGCTCACCTTGTGGATTTACAATTTCAACACCAAACTTTGCAACAGCATCGTTAAAGCTTTTAACTGTCATATCGATACCTTCAAGCAACGGCTTTAGAGTCTCATTTTCTTTATCAGAAAACTCAATAGCACGCTCAAGATTATCAATTACAGGTAGTAATTCGTTAGCAAATTTTTCTAGTGCAAACTTATGCGCTTTTTCTACATCTTGTGCTGCACGACGACGAATGTTGTCTACGTCTGCTGCAGCACGAACAACACCATCTTTTTGATCAGCAATAGTTTGTTTAGCAGCTTCAAGCTCTGCATATAGCATAGCTATTTCTGCTTCAGGGCTTTGCTCTTCTTCTGCATGTTGATCAGCGGCTTCTACTGCTGCTTCTACATCAGCCTGCATTTTAGAAATTTCTTCGTTTAATTCTACTTCTTGCTCAGGGTTTTGTGTCTGCTCAGACATAAAATACGTGCTCCAATTCTTTACAACTGCGGTAATTATGGGGATTGAATAAAAAGATTCAAGAGTTAGATGCCTCAATTAATTTAAATTCTCGAATTATTTCTTCGATTTGCGCTGATTTAGGGCAAATTATACAAAAGCGGCTTTGGTATTCTTGATTTTGAAAGTACGGCACGCTTATTACGATCAATTCATCACACTCAGTAAAAGGCAATTTTTCGCTATTAAGTACCGAGACACCGTTTTTAAAAGCGAGTTTATCTTCTACATAATTTAAAAACGAAACACCAATATTTAAACTTTGCTCACAATCGATTTGTTTATAGAGGTAATTTTCGCCAACTACAATACTATTATCTGAGCCTAATTTTTGACTTAGTTGTCGCGTCCATTGATTAAGCGAATCATGACAATTTCGAGGCGCTGTATTTGCCATCGCCTGCATACGATACAAACCCTCCATAAGAGTTTGTTGGCTAAATACGGTGTTCAACCATGTTGCAAACTGATAACGAACAGAGTCTGACGAATCATGAGGTTTATCAATACAAATGTTGTGGCTCTGCCCAGCCCTGTCTATTAATAGAATAAGCCAGTCGGTAGAATCAAAATCAAGCACTTCTACTCTAAACACTTGCTGCGAGCTGGCTTGTGGTAAACCAACACAACAACATATTTGGTATTTTTGGCTCAAACCATGTGCTAGTTCAACGAGTTGTGATTGCTCTGGTTGCCAATAATTAGCAATGTCAGCGAGTGGAAAAAACTCGTCAAACCAATAATCAAACCCTTCATTTGTGGGCACTCGTCCTGCAGATGTATGAGGTGAATACAATAGCCCCACTTTTTCTAAGCGAGCCATAGCATTACGAACCGTAGCCGAGCATACTGCCATGCCTTTGAGCTTGGCAATTTTTGTTGATGGAACAGGCAAGCCTTCACCATTACAGTACATGTTCATAACAGCTGAAAAAATTTGCTGATCTCGTGAGTTTAGTTTCATGGTATCTACATCTTGTTGCATGAAAGAGATATCGGGGCGTTTAGTTGTTTTTCAAGTCGTGCAGTTAACTCACTGCGAATAAAATTGAAGGTTTATAATATTGCTATAATCTGTATTTTCAAACACTTCTGTTTTGAGTTACTCTACAATTATTAAATCTTTTTGTGCGTACATTATGGACTCTCCTTTTAATACCATTGGCCTAATTGGCAAACCTAATCACCCGGGAGCCGCTGCTACCCTTCAGCGCTTACATACATTTTTACTTGCGCTTGGTTTTGAGGTAATAGTAGAAAAACGCACAGGGAGTCAATTAGACGATATCCCGCATGACAAACTTGTTAAGTTAGTCGACTTAGGAGAACAAGCCGATTTAGCTATTGTTGTAGGCGGTGACGGTAACATGCTTGGTGCTGCACGCGTGCTTGCGCGCTTTAACATTGCTGTAATTGGAGTAAATAGAGGTAACCTTGGCTTTTTAACTGATTTAAACCCTGAAGGGTTTGAAGCGAGCTTAGAGCAAGTCCTCAGTGGTGAGTACCTTGAAGAAAAACGCTTTTTATTAGAAGTAGAAGTATATCGCCACAACGAATTAAAGAGTGCAAATTCTGCCGTTAACGAAGCGGTACTTCATGCCGATAAAGTAGCGCATATGATTGAGTTTGAAGCTTTTATAAATAATGACTTTGTGTTTTCTCAGCGCTCTGACGGTTTAATAGTATCAACCCCTACTGGCTCTACGGCATATTCACTTTCAGGTGGCGGGCCAATTTTAACGCCAGAGCTAAATGCAATATCGTTAGTGCCTATGTTTCCTCATACCTTATCTAGCAGACCTTTAGTGGTCGATGCCGATAACGAAGTACGCTTAAAGCTAAGCCTAGAAAATACAGATAGCTTACAAGTAAGTTGCGACAGCCATGTTGTGCTTGCCGTATTACCCGGCGATGAGGTAGTAATTAAAAAAGCGGATAAACAATTGCGCTTAATTCATCCAAAAAATTACTCGTACTACAACGTTTTACGTACAAAACTAAATTGGGGTAGTCGTTTGTACTAATTTTATTGCCAAATTTAGTACTATAAAGCAAAATGGCGGCTTAAAATAATAATCAAATAATTTAGGAACGAGTAGCAATGACTTATGTAGTATTCTTTGCTTTACTGCTATTAATTACACTTTTATACAGTTACCTCAAAATTGAGAGTAATCGCAAAAAAGCAATCGAAGCTAGAAAAAAGCTATTTAATGAACGTGTTTCGCATGTAAATTCACGCCTTAAAGCAAAGCTTAATGATCTTCTTGATGCTAAAATAATTCGCCCAAAATACGTTCCTCGTATTCAAGCTATTGTAAATAATTTTTTTGTTGTGCAATCGCATACAGACGAGAATTTGCAACAACTTGAAGATACCGCTGACCTACTAATTAATACGTTGTCCAACGAGTTAATTAAAACTAATCAAACGAATATAATCCAGCCATTGATTGATAATATACAGTACTTTGTATCTGAGTTACCTCAGCAAGGAATTTTATACAATAAGAGTTTTTACCTAAATACTTTACCTCCACTTATCGGGCTACTTAAAACCGAAGACATTATACAAGCTACTGATATTGTTGATGATCAAATTGATACCTCTCCAAAAACTTCTGATACACAATTTACTCAAGATGTAAGCGTTGCATAAATAATAAAAAATTAATTTGCAAAAAACCAAAACACTGTATAAATTAACAGTTAATTGACTGGATGGATAAACAGTATGTTAATTGGTTTAGAAGTTAAAAATTTTGCAATTGTTAGTAATTTAAGCACAGAATGGCGCAGCGGTATGACCGCGATCACTGGCGAGACAGGTGCTGGTAAATCTATTGCTATTGATGCGCTATCATTATGTTTAGGTGAACGAGCTGAAGCATCAGCAGTGCGCCCAAGCTCTGATAAAGCAGAAGTATGCGCTCAATTTGACCTAACAGATTTACCGCTAGCTCAATCGTTTTTAGAGCAACATATGCTAAACAATGACGATAATGAATGTTTATTGCGTCGTGTTGTTTGCAAAAATGGACGCAGTAAAAGCTATATTAATGGCAGTGCCGTTACCGCATCACAATTAAAAGAACTTGGTCAATATTTAATATCTATTCATGGACAACATGCCCACCAACACTTATTAAAAGCTGAGCATCAGTTACAGCTTTTAGATGCTTATGCAGGACATCACCACTTAGTAAATGATGTAAACAACAACTATAAACAGTTTGCTAACTTACAAAAAGAATTTAAACATTTAGAACAACAACAGCAGCAACAAGCAGCGCAAAAACAATTGTTAGAATACCAAGTTGCAGAGCTCGATGAGTTTGCCTTACAAGAAGGTGAGTTTGATTTAATTGAGGCCGAGCATTACAAACTTAGTAACAGCCAAACAATATTAGAATCGTGCCAACGTGAATTACAATATTTATATGAAAGTGATGAACAAAATGCTTGTTCAATGCTGCAGCACAGTGCCCAACAATTCGCTGAGCTGGCTCAATACGACGAAAGCTTAGCGGGCGTAGCAGCCCTCCTTAGTGAAGCCGCAGTACAAGTTGAAGAAGCAAGCCGTGAAGTTCGAAATTATACTGAGCAAGCAGATTTAGATCCTGCTCGTTTAGGTGAAGTAGAAAATAGACTAAGCGGTGCGATGGATTTAGCGCGTAAGCATCACATAAAACCACAGCAGCTAGTTGAGTTTCATCAATCGATTGCTCAGGAGCTTGAGTCAATAAGTAATAATAGTAATCGTCTGGAGCAACTAGAGTCAGAAATAGAAAGCGCGTTACTTAGTTATAAGCAAGCTGCCGATGAACTAAGTAAAAGTCGCTATGAGTATGCTAATACACTTAACACACTAATAAGTGAAAGCATGGCTAATTTATCGATGGAAAACGGTGTATTTGAAATAGCTTTAACTCAAGAGAGTAGCCGCGCACCTAATAGCTTAGGGTACGATAATGTGTCGTTTTTAGTATCAACTAATCCGGGGCAGCCACTTCAGCCGTTAGCTAAAGTAGCCTCAGGTGGTGAGCTTTCGCGAATTAGCCTTGCTATACAGGTAATTATTGCCCAAAAAGTAACAACCCCAACGCTTATTTTTGATGAAGTTGATGTAGGTATTTCTGGCCCTACAGCATCAGCCGTAGGCAAACTATTGCGCCAGTTAGGTAAGTCTACTCAAGTGATTTGTGTTACTCATTTACCGCAAGTTGCTAGTAGCGCACACCAACAATTTTTTGTAGCTAAAGAAATAGCACAAGGCGAAACGTTCACTCATATGCTGCCTTTGAATAAAGATGGTCGTATTAATGAAATAGCTCGCTTACTTGGTGGTGATAATATTAGTAAAACAGCTAAAGCGAATGCTAAAGAACTAATAATGGCCCATGCCTAATATTGGTTAATAGAGCTTTGAAGGATTAAATAATGCACAGTACTTTAGTTAATTTTTGTATCATTTTAAGTTGGTTTTTATTAGCGCTAAGCAGCTGTTTAATAATTTTTAGTAAATATAAGCATACTTACTTTAAACAGCGTTTACTGAGGTTTTTAAATAGCTTTTTAGTTCTTCAGATAATCGCCGTAGCCTATTACTTTACTAGCGAAAAAATAAATAACCTAAGTGACTTAGGCATCAGTTATTGGCTATTAATTACAATGCAGATTGCCTGTAATGCAATGTGTTACATGAGCGTAAAGCGCAGAAAGGCTAAAATAAAGCCATCACTTGATTCGTTTTCAATGGATTAAAGTAGATAAACTTTTAAGAAGAACACGTTCTGTTTTTACCTTGCGCTTTTGCTTTATAAAGTAGTTCATCAGCACGCTTGATATCAAGATCAATTGAGCGTTCGGCACTTGCAGAGATAACACCAATACTTAGCGTAATATTGGTACTATCTGAAAATAAGCTCACAGCTGAAGCTTTAAGGGCGTTGTGGATTTTTTCTGCAACTTGCTCCCCCTGCTCAACTGTTGCATTTGGGATAACAATTAAAAACTCCTCTCCGCCCCAACGTGATGCAATCGCATTTTTTGGAATACTTTTATCAAAGGTTTTAGCTAACTGAATAAGTGCTTCATCGCCAAAATCATGGCCGAATTGATCATTAATTTTTTTAAAATTATCTACATCAGCTAATAAAATTACAAAGGGAGTATTATTATCTTTCAGCTCACTTTTAAAAGCCACAAGCTTATTCATGGTATAGCGACGGTTTGGCAGGTTGGTGAGTGGATCTATAGTTGCTAAAAATTCATTCTTTTGACTCAAAGCAATTATTTTACTGCTGTATTTTTCTCTTGAAAACTCGTAGTAGCCACTCAGCGACGCGACAATTATAAAAGCGAGTATAATTCTGATAGGAAACTGTTCCGGACTATAGTCATATATATTGAATGTATCAGCGCAGTAAAAGCCTAAAACAATCGCTAATAAAAACAAAATTATATCAAATGTACCTCGCTTAAGTCCGCGTATTGAATAAGTAACAGGAGACACTATGAATATCCATATAGGCCCTGTTCCTTGTGCTCCACCAGTGAGGACTAGGTAAAACATTAGTGCATAAAGGTTGTATAAAATTATAGTGCCTGACTTCTCTACTCCCCTACTTATGCTAAATGCCAATAAATAGACAAACGAAGAAACCACCAAGGTACACGCTAATAAATAACTGCTATTAATAAATGCTAAGCTAGCCATAGAAAACGTTGCTATAAACCCTATTGAAGAGAAGAATCGAACAATGAGTTTCCTTTCCGACTTGTTTGAATATTCGTACATAATTTCTATTTATTTTATTAATATATAAAAGCTTACTTGTAGACAAAAAGTAAGCAAACCGTAAACAGCGTGCGATAATGGACCAACTTTATATTTAAATCAACTCTTAAGATTAGTTATTTCGGGTTGATAAAAGCGAATACTTTAACCATTACTTACCTTTGTTAGGGATAATGCAATAATGTTAAGGGTTAAAAAATAAATAAGTTTACTTTTTTATTCCCACACTACCCGCACTAATAGTAATAGTTAAAGTAGTGATATAACACACGTAGTTAAAGATGGTGTTAACGGTACTGTATATATGTATTGAGCCAAGCAACCAATCAATTAACTCTTCAAATCAAAGTATTTATACAACGATGCAAACAAGAGTTATAGCATATTAAGCAACAAAAGAAGCTACAGATTATGGCCAAATAACGTTAGCTAGTACTACTGAAAATCCAAAAAAATCGAGTTGCTATAAGTATATGGCTGTACCCTTGTGTTGGTTAAGTAAAGCGTAAAGTTTGATGTATGAATTAACCCTCAAGGCTGCTTAATAGATGCCCTAAGCATCCGTATTTAGCTCGAAACAAGCTCACCCACACTAAAGCATAATAATCCCTCTTGGTAGTACTCTAAAGGTAAAAACTCAAGGTGTCGCTAAAGAAAGCTATGCTACAGGTGATATTAATATAATACCGTTTGTGGCTAACTACGTTGACATTACATTCGAATAAAACAATAAAAAAAGCAAGCCAGTTGGCTTGCTTCTTATTTATTTTATTAATACGAACAATTAAACTTTTAAGTAATCCATAATACCTTCTGCAGCATTACGTCCTTCAAAAATAGCGGTTACCACTAAATCTGAACCACGCACAATATCGCCACCAGCAAATATTTTAGGGTTCGTTGTTTGATGTGTAAATTCACCCTGTTCTGGTGCATTAATGCCGCCCCAGTGATTTATTTCTACATCGTATTTTTCTAACCAATCCATTTTGTGAGGCTGGAAACCAAATGCCATAATAACTTGGTCAGCTTCTATCACATGCTCTGAACCAGGTACTTCTTCAGCACGACTTCTGCCATTTGCGTCAGGTTCGCCTAATTTAGTTTTAACCATTCTAACGCCAGTTACTTTACCTTTATCGTTCAATACAATGCCTTTAGGCTGAACGTTATAGGTAAATATAACGCCTTCTTCTTTGGCGTTTTTAACTTCACGTTTAGAACCAGGCATATTTTCTTTATCACGACGATAAGCACACGTTACTTTTGCAGCGTTTTGACGAATAGACGTACGCACACAGTCCATCGCTGTATCACCACCACCAAGTACAACTACTTTTTGGTTAGCCATATCAATACACGGCTGCTTAGTCTCGTCATAGCCCATTACACGGTTAGTGTTACCAATCAAGAACGGGAGTGCATCGTGAACACCTGGTGCATCTTCATTTTCAAGACCTGCACGCATACTTTGATACGTACCAACTCCTAAAAATACGGCGTCGTAATCAGCTAAAATTTGATCAAGCGTAATATCAACACCTACTTCAACATTTAACTTAAACTCCACGCCCATTTCAGTGAAAATTTCACGGCGCTTTTGCATCACTTCTTTTTCAAGTTTAAAAGAAGGAATACCAAACGTGAGTAGTCCGCCAATTTCTGGGTGACGATCAAACACTACTGGTTTTACGCCGTTACGAACTAAAATATCAGCACACCCTAAACCAGCTGGGCCTGCACCAATAATAGCTACTTTTTTGTCGGTCCAAGTTACATAAGACATATCAGGCTTCCAGCCCATTTTAAATGCCTCATCGGTAATGTATTTTTCAATATTACCAATTGTAACCGCACCAAACTCTTCATCTAATGTACACGAACCTTCACACAAACGGTCTTGTGGGCAAACACGCCCACAAACCTCTGGTAAGCTATTTGTACGATGAGAAAGCTCTGCTGCCTCTATAATACGACCTGTGCGTATTAACTTTAACCATTGTGGAATGTAGTTATGTACTGGGCACTTCCACTCACAATACGGGTTACCACAATCTAAACAACGATCAGCTTGTGAGTTAACCTGATTCTCTGAAAAGGGTTCGTAAATTTCTACGAAAGATTTTTTACGTGACGAGATTGGTTTTTTGCGTGGGTCTACACGCTGCACGTCTATAAATTGATATACATTTTCGCTCATACTGCCCCCTTATTGCGCCTGAACACGTAGTTCGGCACTACTGCGAGCGCGATGCCCGAGTAAACTTTTTACGTCGCTTGATTTTGGTTTTACTAATTTGAACATCGGTAAGTACAGTTCAAAGTTAGCTAAAATGCTTTCTGCTCTGCACGAACCCGTAAGCTCTAGATGCTCAGCAATTAAGCCGCGTAAATGTTCCTGATGCGACGTTAATTCGTCTAGTGTTACTATTTCTACAAGCTCTGGATTAATGCGTTTTTCAAAATCATTTCGCTCATCTAAAATATAAGCAAAACCACCAGTCATACCTGCGCCAAAGTTAACACCTACATTACCAAGTACACACACAACGCCACCGGTCATGTATTCACAACCATTATCACCTACACCTTCAACAACCGCTTGCACACCTGAGTTACGAACTGCAAAGCGCTCACCGGCACAACCCGCTGCAAACAGTTTTCCGCCTGTAGCGCCGTACAAACATGTGTTTCCGGCAATGGTTGCTTTATGGCTTTCAAAAGATGAGCCAAGTGGTGGACGAATCACTAACTTACCACCAGCCATGCCTTTACCTACGTAATCGTTAGCATCGCCAACCAATGTCATTTCAAGACCACCGGCATTCCATACACCAAACGATTGACCCGCAGTACCATGTAATTCAATTGCTACTGGGTCTGCCGCCATACCTTGATTACCGTGTTTATCAGCAATATAACCCGAAAGCATTGCACCTACAGAGCGGTCAGTATTACAAATACGACTCACAAGCGAGATACCGCTTGACGTATCAATTGCCTCTTGCGCTTTAGCTAATAAACTTTCGTTTAACTTACCTAGGTAATGCGAACTGTTAGGCGCACTACAATACAGTGTTTCGCCAGTTGGGTTGTTCGGCTGAGCAATAACAGACGATAAATCAATTTTCTTCTGCTTTGCAGTTTTGCCTTCAATTTCTTCTAATAAATCTAAACGGCCAATTAAGTCAGTTAAATTTGCAACGCCTAGGCTAGCCATAATTTCACGCGCTTCTTGCGCTATAAACTTAAAGTAGTTCATCGCCATTTCTGGTAAGCCGTGATAATGCTTTTGACGAAGTGTTTCGTCTTGTGTTGCAACACCGGTCGCACAGTTATTTAAGTGACAAATACGTAAGTATTTACACCCAAGGGCAACCATTGGACCAGTACCAAAACCAAAGCTTTCAGCACCTAAAATTGCCGCTTTAATAATATCTAAACCTGTTTTTAAGCCACCATCTGTTTGCAGGCGAATGCGATGACGAAGGCCATTTTCAACTAGTGCTTGCTGTGTTTCAGCAAGTCCAAGCTCCCATGGGCTACCCGCATATTTAACAGAAGTAAGTGGGCTTGCGCCTGTACCGCCATCGTAGCCAGAAATAGTAATTAAATCGGCATATGCTTTAGCAACACCTGTTGCAATGGTTCCCACACCTGGCTCTGAAACAAGTTTTACAGAAATAAGTGCTTTAGGGTTTACTTGTTTTAAATCGAAAATTAGCTGTGCTAAATCTTCAATTGAGTAAATATCGTGATGCGGTGGTGGCGAAATTAACGTAACACCTGGTACCGAATAACGAAGCTTAGCAATATACGGCGTTACTTTTTCACCCGGTAATTGTCCACCTTCGCCTGGTTTTGCACCTTGCGCTACTTTAATTTGAATAACGTCAGCACTGCGTAAGTAATGAGGCGTTACTCCAAATCGACCTGAAGCGACTTGTTTAATACGCGAGTTTTTCTCTGTACCATAACGCAGTTTATCTTCACCGCCTTCACCAGAGTTTGAACAACCACCTAAGCGGTTCATTGCAATTGCTAGCGCCTCATGCGCTTCTGGTGATAACGCACCAATACTCATTGCTGCTGAGTCAAAACGCTTGTATAGGTTTTCTGCAGACTCTACTTCATCGATGCTTATACCTTGCTCAGGTAGTTTAAGCGCTAACATATCGCGCAAAGTCGCTATTGGACGATTATTAACTAAATCAGCGTACGCACTGTAGTCCTTATAATCACCTGAGCGAACCGCTTTTTGCAGAGTTTGAATAACATCTGGATTATAAGCATGATACTCACCACCGTGAACGTACTTAAATAAACCACCGTGGCTTAATAATTTACGCTTACTTAAAGCAAGTTTGTGCAAACTTTGCTGATCGTCATCAAAGTCGGTAAAGCACGCACCTTGTATACGACTTGCAACGCCTTTAAAGCACATCTCAATAATCGCATCAGATAATCCCACCGCTTCAAACAACATTGAACAACGATAAGACGCAACCGTACTTATGCCCATTTTAGACATAATTTTGTATAAGCCTTTATTAATGGCTTTACGATAAGCAAGGGTCACTTCGCAATACGACTTATCAATAATTTTGCTGTCGCTCATCGCAACTAACGATTCATACGCAAGGTATGGATAAATTGCCGTAGCACCAAAACCTAATAGCACAGCAAACTGGTGCGCATCTCGCACGCTGCCAGTTTCAATGATAATGTTTGATTCACAGCGCAAGTTGTTATCAACTAAGCGTTTTTGTACCGCACCTACAGCCATAGCAGCTGGAATTGGTAAATTTATTTCATCAAAGTTACGGTCAGTTAAAATAAGCATGATACAGCCAGCAGCTGCTTTTTCTTGTGCTTGGTCACAAATACGCGTAACCGCGTTTTCTAAACCCTCTTCAACTGTGTAGGTAATATCAATTTTACAGTAGCTGTAGTGCGCTTCATCAGCATTTAATAGCTGCTGCATGTCTGCGTACATTAAAATTGGTGTATCAAACTGTAGGCGCTTAGCGTGGCCCGTTGTTTCGTTAAATACGTTTTGCTCACTACCAATACAGGTTGCAAGCGACATTACATGGTTTTCACGTAGTGGATCGATAGGTGGATTTGTTACTTGCGCAAATTTTTGGCGGAAGTAATCATAAAGTGAACGATGCCCTTCACTAAGCACAGCAAATGGCGTGTCATCACCCATTGAGCCTGTCGCTTCTTGGCCGTTTTCACCCATTACACGAATAACGCTATCAAGCTCTTCGTTGGTATAACCAAACATTTTTTGATATTTAACTAGCGTTTCGTCATCAAATGAGCGATTACCGGCGTCTTGCTCAGTAAGTTCTTCAAATGGAACTAAACGCTTAACGTTTTCTTCAAGCCATGACTTGTAAGGATGGCGAGATTTTAAATCCTGATCGATTTCATCCGAGTGCCAGATTTTGCCAAGTTTAGTATCAATAACTAATAATTCACCTGGACCAACACGGCCTTTTTCAACCACTTCATCGGCAGTGTAATCCCAAATACCCACTTCTGATGCAAGTGTAATAAAACCATCTTGTGTAATTACATAACGTGCTGGGCGAAGTCCATTACGGTCAAGGTTACACGCCGCAAAACGACCATCCGACATAACAATACCTGCCGGGCCATCCCATGGTTCCATATGCATAGAGTTAAAGTCGTAAAATGCACGTAAATCGTCGTCCATTGCACGGTTTTTCTGCCATGCAGGCGGAACGAGCATACGCATAGCGCGGAATAAATCCATGCCGCCAGCTAAAAATAGCTCAAGCATATTATCTAGGCTTGATGAATCAGAACCGGTTTCGTTTACAAACGGCGCTGCGCTTTGTAAATCAGGAATAAGCGGTGACGCAAACTTATAAGAACGTGCGCGTGCCCACTGGCGGTTACCTTCAATAGTATTAATTTCACCATTGTGTGCTAAATAGCGGAAAGGTTGAGCTAAAGGCCAACGCGGCTGAGTATTAGTAGAAAAGCGCTGATGGAAAACACAAATCGCACTCGTCATACGAATATCAGCTAAATCTAGGTAAAAATTAGGTAAATCCGCAGGCATCATTAAGCCTTTATAGATAGTTACCAAACCAGATAGACTTGCGATATAGAAAGCTTCATCATCAACAATGCGCTTTTCAGCGCGGCGGCGTGCTACATATAAGCGACGCTCTAAGTCTTTAGAACGCCAACCTTCTGGCGCGCTAACAAAAATTTGTTCAAAACCTGGTAATTGCTGTACAGCAATAGGACCCAACATAGATGGGTCGGTTGGTACAACACGCCAACCTAAAATATTTAGCGTTTCTTTTTCTAATTCTTCGCTAAGTATTTGTTTTGCAGCTTGTGCTAAAACAGGGTCTGAATTTAAAAATATCATACCCACTGCGTAGTTTTTGCCTAAGTGCCAATTATGTTCACTGGCAATTGCACGGAAAAAGCTATCTGGTTTTTGTAATAATAAACCACAGCCATCACCTGTTTTACCATCGGCAGATATACCGCCACGGTGCTGCATGCGATCAAGCCCCGTAATAGCAGTACGAATAAGCCTATGACTAGCTTGACCATTAACTTGGGCTATTAAGCCAAAGCCACAATTTTCTTTTTCTAACTTTGAGTCGTATAACATAGACCCCTCCCCTTGCTGCACTGTTAGCGTGGATGAACTGCTCGACGATTTGCTAACAGACGGACAAAACTAGCCTCTATCTTAAATAGAGTCAATAGCATTTTGAATACATATTCACATTCTTGAATATTTCTCACTTCATAGCAAGATTTCTTTTTATCATTATTTTTAACATTTAGCGTTATTTTAACCACTATTTTTTCATGACACTGGTGTCAAGTTTAACATATTGTAAAAAACACAAGCACCCAAAGTCGCAGCTTACGTAAACGTAAAGGTGAGCAAAAGTGAATAAGTATTCAACTCATGAAGGGCTATTCAGTTAACATTTAGATAGTTTTGTGCTATTTCATTACTTTAATGGCTTAACATCCCCGATAATTGCTGCTCATTAGTATAGTTATGAAAGTTCATGTCCTTTTTTGTACATTAATAGTGAATTTTTATTTAAAGCGGTGTCCGATGCGGACATAAAAACTGTCCGCGGACATAACTTTCAAGAACAAAAAATAAAAAGCACTTTAATATCAATGCGATAATAGTTGGCATATTAATCGTATAGCTTTACATATAATCGCTAATTGGAATTACTATGTTTACTCTAAGCTTATTTTTACTCTCTCCTATTGCCGCCATTTGCACAGCAGCTTTATTACTGCTGTGCGAAAAATACATAAAAGCAATGTAGGGGGAATTAAATGATTAAAGATACCAGTGCACAAGACGTACAAGTAAAGGCACCTATAAACTATAAAAAATACGCGATCATCACTGCGGTTATTTTCATTGCATCCTCTACAATTGCTTATATTTTTTTAACTAACCATAGCGCTAAAAGCTCTATTAGCCGCTCAAAAGTACAGGTTGCAAAAGTACATGTTAAAGCGCTCATTCGAGATATTGCCGCCAGTGGTAAAATTGTTGCTGCTAATGCTCCTAAAATCTACAGTCCAGAACGTGGATTTATAGATTTAAAAGTAAAGGCCGGCGATACAGTAAAGCAAGGCAACACACTTGCCCTGCTGCAAAGCCCTGAGTTAACTAACGAATTAAAGCAACAGGAGTCTGTACTTAAAAGACTACAAGGCGAGCAGCAAAGGCAGCATTTGCAAGCAAGACGCCAAACACTCACTTTAAATAAAACACTCGATATGGCACAAGTTGAGCTTAATGCCGCTGAGCGCGAAAATCGCCGGGCGCAGTTATCAATTCAAAAGCACTTAATTAGCCAAATTGATCTTGAAAAAGCAGTTGATGATTTATCCCGAGCTAAGCTCTCATATAAACATGCACAACAAGAGGTATTGCTTGCCAAAGACACGCTCGCCTTTGAACTACAAGCTGCTAAAAGTGATGTGACCCGCCAACAACTTATCGTTGATGATTTAATCAGAAAAGTAAGCAACCTATCTATTAAGGCTACCGTTACTGGGATCGTGGGTAACCTACTTGTGCAACAAAAAGCCGCAGTGACGCAAAGCCAACCTCTTATGACACTCGTCGACTTAAGTAATTTCGAAGCGGAACTCCAAGTACCTGAAAGTTACGCCAACGAATTAGGGCTCGGTATGGAAGTAGAGCTTAAGTTAGGCAATGAAACAGTGATGGGGAATTTATCCGCCATATCACCAGAAGTTAATAATCGTGAAGTAACAGCACGCGTCCGATTTAAAGGTGTTACTAACAACATCCGTCAAAACCAACGCTTAACTGCACGTATTTTACTCGACAACCGAGAAGGTGTAATGCAGGTAAAACGCGGCGCTTTTATGCAGCAAGGCGGAATTTTTGCTTATAAGGTAGAAGGCAATATTGCAAAGCGTATACCTATTACAATAGGCGTCACCAGCATTAATGCGGTTGAGCTTTTGAGCGGACTAAAAGAAAACGATGAGATTATTATTTCAAGCTACAGCGACTTTAAGCAAGCCGATACGATTTTATTAAATTAAACAGACGTTCTCAACCAACGCTAAAAATAATTAGGAACAACCATGTTACAAATGAACAATGTAAGCAAAGTATACCAAACAGAAATGGTACAAACCCATGCGCTTCGAGACTTTAACCTGCAAGTAAACGAAGGCGAATTTATTGCTGTTACCGGTCCTAGCGGCTCAGGAAAAACAACCTTTTTAAATATTGCAGGTATGCTCGAGCCTTTTAACGAAGGTGAATACCTGTTAGATGGCGTTAATGTTGGCAGCCTAAACGATAACCAACGTGCTGATTTACGGAATCAAAAAATTGGTTTTATATTCCAAGGCTTTAATTTGATCCCCGATTTAAATTTATATGAAAACATAGAAGTTCCTCTTCGCTATAGAGGGATTAAAGCAAATGAGCGAAAACGTCGAATTGAGCAATGCCTTGAACAAGTTGGTTTAGCATCTCGCGCTAAACACTTACCTCAACAACTCTCTGGTGGCCAGCAACAACGTGTGGCAATAGCCCGTGCGCTTGCTGGTGAACCTCGTTTTTTACTTGCCGATGAGCCAACAGGTAACCTTGACAGCTTAATGGCTCGCCAAGTTATGGAGTTACTTGAACAAATCAATCGCGACGGTGCCACTATTGTAATGGTAACGCATGATAGCGAATTAGCCCGCCGTGCTCCGCGTAATATTCAAGTAGTTGATGGGCAACTTGCCGACTTTACACTTTATCAAGGCGCGCAAACTATAAAAACAGCATCGGGGGTTTAACTAATGTTTATTCATTATTTAGATTTAAGTTGGCGCAGCTTCAAGCGCACCCCACTGGTTAGCTTTTTAATGGTACTGGCCATTGCGATAGGTATAGGCATAACAATGACCAGCCTTAGTGTTTATCACATGATGTCGGCCGATCCTATCCCAGAAAAAAGCAGCCAACTTTACAGTGTGCAATTACAAACAATGGACGATGGTAGTACGTGGTGGACAGAAGATAACATGCCACTGCAACTGACCTATCAAGATGCTGAGAACTTATTAAACGCACCCACGCCAGAGAAAAAAGTGGCTATGATGCGTACCGGCTTTTCAGTTTATCTAGACTCCGACAAAATAAAACCTTTTATAGGTAATGCTCGCATGACAACGCCTGACTTTTTTAGCATGTTTAATTTGTCATTTTTATACGGGGGGGCTTGGAGCAAAGAGCAAGAAGACTCTGCCGCACCTGTGGTTATTATTACCCAAGAGATAAACGATAAACTATTTGCTGGAAAAAACTCTGTCGGAGAACTGATTTACTTAGATGATGCAAGCTATCAAGTAGTTGGTGTTATTAACCATTGGCCTCTCAATATTAAATATTATGATTTAAACAACGGTGCATTTAATCAAGTAGAAGAGTTATTTATGCCCTTTAGCTTAATAAAGACAAAAGAGCTAGTAAGTTGGGGCAATAGCAATGGATGGAAACACGAAAACACACCAACCTTTGCAGATAAACTGCAATCTGAGCAAGTATGGATCCAGTTTTGGGCAGAGCTAAATACGCTTGAACAAAAACAAGCCTATCAAAATTACTTATTAGCCTATATGCAAGAACAACAAAAACGTGGTCGATTTAATCGTAAAGAACTTGAGTATAAACTTCGCGATGTAAACCAATGGATGCAATACAACAACGTCGTCACCGAAGACAATAAAATTTTAGTGGGCCTGAGCTTTATGTTCTTAGGTGTCTGCTTAGCCAATATTTTAGGTTTACTTTTAGCTAAGTTTTTACGCAGAGCGCCAGAAGTAGGTGTAAGACGCGCATTAGGTGCTAGTAAAAGGCAAATATTTTTACAGCACTTAGTTGAGGTCGCCATGCTTGGCTTTATAGGTGGCATGCTAGGAATTGTCCTAGCACAACTTGGTTTAATGGGCGTAGGGCAAAGCTACGACTACTATGAAAACTTAGCGACAATGGATTTAACCATGCTATTGAGCGCCCCATTGATTGCAATTACAACCTGCATTTTAGCTGGTTTGTACCCAGCTTGGTTAGTGTGTAAAACCAATCCTGCTATTTATCTTAAGAGCCAATAAGGAATGTCATAATGTTAGAAATAAAACCTATATTTAACGCCTTATGCCGCTCAAAGGTGGGCGCTGTATTACTACTAATTCAAATTGCAATTACCACAGCTATAGTCAGTAATGCTGCATTTATTATTCAAGATAGAATTAGCTATTTAAACCAAGAAACGGGCTACCCTGAGCAAGATATATTTAAGTTTAATGTAATGACCTTTGGTACTGATATTAACTTAAGCCAGCAGTTTGAGCTTGATGAAAGCATGCTTAGAAAAATGCCAGGCGTAGTTGATGCCGCATTAAGCAGTAGTATTCCGCTATCAGGGGGTGGCAGCGCTTCGAGCTTTAATTTAAAACCTGCTCCACAAGAAGGCCTAAGTGTCAGGACCGCTTATATTTTTATAGATGACCACGCAATTAATACCTACGGCGTTAACTTAATTGCAGGGCGAAACTTTACCGAAGATGAAGTGCTCGTTACAAACGAAATTACACAAAAGCGCACCAACGTCACTATAGTCACTAAAGCCTTACTTGATGAGCTCTACCCTGATGGAGATGGTTTAGGAAAGATAGTTTATTTTGGTGACCTACCACTTAAAGTTATTGGCGTGATCGGAAAAATGAAAGGCCCGTGGCTCAAAGACAGTAAACCCGATAATCTTGCGTTTATTCCTTATATTAAAGCAGCAAGTTATGCACAAGTTGCCGTTCGTACTAAGCCTGGTCAGCGAGCAGCTGTAATGAAAGAAATAGAAAATGCTATGCTCGAAAATTACAGCAAACGCGTTATTAACAACATTAAAGGGCTTGATGAATTAAAAAATGAGTATACCGCTCAAGATCGCCTTATGATGCGCATGCTCATAGTATTAATCACTATTTTAGTGCTTATAACCGCTCTCGGTATTTTTGGCTTAACCTTATTTAATATTAGCAAACGTACTAAGCAAATTGGTACACGCAGAGCACTTGGCGCAAGAAAGTCAGCTATTGTTAGCTACTTTTTAGTAGAAAATGCATTAATTTGTAGCCTAGGTTTAGCCTTAGGGGTAGTAACAGCAATACTACTTGGGAAAATGTTAATGCAGTATTTTTCTATAGCCGCACTACCGCCAAGTTATATAGCCGTTACCGCCATTGCCGTATTTTTAATGAGTTTACTTGCAGTATTAGCGCCGGCTAAACGCGCTGCCAATATTTCGCCCAGTATCGCAACTCGCACTATTTAATAATATGTAAATCACTATGCTACACTGCTTAGTAAGGCAGTGTAGCCATTAAAAAATTATAAAAATAACCTATGACTCATAAAATACTCGTTGTTGATGATAACCAAGCAGTACTCGACGCACTTTCATTGTTGCTCGAGATCCACGATTTTTCGGTAGTCACTGCAACAAATCCATTTGATGCTTTGCAAATAGTTCGCTATCAGCGAATTGAGCTTGTAATTCAAGACATGAACTTTACCAGTGACACGACCTCTGGTGAAGAAGGTAAAGCCTTGTTTTATGAACTACGAGAAATAAACCCACACCTCCCTATTATACTTATTACAGCCTGGACCGAACTTGCCACCGCCATTGAGCTTGTAAAAGCCGGTGCTGCTGATTACTTACCAAAACCCTGGGATGATGCAAAACTACTAGTTTGTATCGGTAACTTAATAGAACTAGGCAGTGCAAAAAAAATAGTGGCGACACATAATCGCCATCAACAAGAACGTGAAGGTACATTTAAAAATGCAGACCTTGCTGGGCTAATATTTAAAAGTACTGCGATGGAACGACTGGTTACTATGGCGCTTCAAGTGGCTAAATCTGATATATCTGCATTAATTACAGGCCCTAATGGTAGTGGCAAAGAGTGTATTGCGCATATTATTCAAAAAAACTCCCCGCTTGTATCGCAGCCTTTTATTAAGGTAAACGCCGGTGCACTACCGCAAGAACTTATAGAGGCCGAGCTTTTTGGCGCTGAAGCCGGTGCATATACGGGGATAACCAAACAACGTATTGGTCGATTTGAAGCAGCTGATGGCGGTACGTTATTTTTAGATGAAATTGGTAATTTACCACTTTCAGGACAAATAAAATTACTACGCGTACTACAAACCGGCGAGTTTGAACGTTTAGGCTCAACACAAACACGAAAGGTAAATGTGCGGGTTATATCGGCCACTAACGAAAACTTACTACAAGCAATTCAACAAGGTCGATTTAGGGAAGACTTATATTATCGCCTTAATGTAATTGAGCTCAATGTGCCTGCCCTGTGCGAAAGACAAGATGATGTTTTAGCACTTATTAGCCATTTTTTACCTCACCGAGAGCTGACTATAAACACAGAGCAAGCACTTCAACATTACAAATGGCCGGGTAACGTTCGAGAGCTAGAAAACGCTTGTAAACGCGTAGCGGTACTAAAACCTACAGGTGCGCTTACAGTCGATGACTTTGTACTTTCGTCACAGGTCTCTTCCCAACAAAAAGCAGAGCCGACCAAACAGGAAATAGAACATGCAATGCGCGCTCATCAAGGTGTTATAGCCAAAGTGGCCCGTGAATTTGGTTTAAGCCGACAAGCTCTTTATCGTCGATTACAAAAAATGGGTATTGATTATTAATGCCGAGCATTATTAGCCACTTTACCCTAAGCCAAAAGGTTGTATTAATTTGCGGGCTTTGTAGCGCGCTGCCTGTTGTTATTATTGCCGCGCTAAGTGCCTTTGATATTTACTACACTCTGTTTTTAATATTGCTAACGCTTACATTTAGCACCCTGCTTTCAAGAGCTCTCACCAAGCCAATAAAGCTTGGCATGCAATCGCTTGAAACCGGATTACTTAATTTTAAAGATGGTGAGCTCTCCAGTTTGCTTGCGTATAAAAGTAATGATGAACTTGGAAAACTATGCCAACTTTATAATCAAACCGCAAAACAGGTTCGCCAAGAAAAACAATGGATTTACCAGCGCGAGTTAATGCTTGATAAAGTATTGCAAAGCTCGCCGCAAGCGTTATTGCTGGTCAATGATAATAATACGGTGGTATTTAGTAATTTAATTAGCCGTAGTTTATTTAATAGCGCAACTCGCCTTGAAGGTATGCAACTAAGTAAGTTACTCGAAAATTCGCCTCTGCAATTAGTAGCAGCTATAGAGCACGGTATTGATGGCCTCTTTAATATAGAAATAGAGAATCAAGACTTGCAAACTTGGCATTTAGCCACTGGGGAGTTTTTACTTAATAATCAAAAGCATCATTTATATATATTTAAACAGTTAACCCGTGAACTTAGTCGCCAAGAAGTTGCCGTGTGGAAAAAAGTAATACGCATTATTAGCCACGAATTAAATAATTCACTCGGCCCTATGTCATCCATGCTACACAGCGCACAATTGCTCGCAAATAAAGTTGATGAGCCCCGCCTTGCCCGTGTATTTGCAACTATTGATGAGCGAATTAGTCACTTAACTGAATTTGTACAAGGCTATGGCAAGTTTGCTAAATTACCTCAGCCACAAAAAACGCGAGTTAACTGGCAAAACACACTCAATAATTTAAAAAACCACTGGCAATTTAGCTACGAAATAAAAAATTCACACAATGAATTACAAGCTGATCAAACACAACTCGAGCAGCTGCTGATAAACTTATTAAAAAATTCACACGAGTCAGGCTCCAACGCCAATGAAATACATATTCAGGTCGAGTTTGTACCCCAAGCATGTGTCATAAATGTAAGCGACTGCGGCAAAGGAATGAGCGAGCAAGTAATGGCAAATGCTTTAGTGCCCTTTTATTCAACAAAAAGTACGGGGAGTGGTTTAGGGCTAGCCTTATGCAGAGAAATAGCAGAAGCGCACCAAGGGCATATAAGTTTACATAACAAAATAGAGGGCGGCTTAAACGTACAAGTGAGCCTTCCTTATTGATAAATTTACACAAATTAGAAACAACAAAGCCACTTAAAAAGCTGTCTCTTATACACAAATCCCTGCTAAGAAATTAGCGGGGATTTTTTTGAACTAAATCTCAATTTCATGATCAGATCTTCAAATCTTGTTTGAGGGCACATTATGATTAACGAACATACTC